>NZ_JAOTOA010000009.1:0-229297 GCF_036346535.1 Pseudomonas sp. Z18(2022) | reverse complement strand
GGATTGGCCTGAACGGCCCATTCCCCAAACCCAACGATGACCCCCTGTGGCGAGGGAGCTTGCTCCCGCTGGGCTGCGAAGCGGCCCCAAAATCTGCAACCGTGTACTACCTGGAGGAATGCAGCGCTCTTATTGGGGCTGCTGCGCAGCCCAGCGGGAGCAAGCTCCCTCGCCACATTGTTTATCACTACCTTCGGATTTTTCCTTCAACCTCTCGCGCTGTGCATGAACTTGTTGTGCCCTGCGATCGCGCCTAGTCTTCGTCCGTCATCGCAAAAAACGGTGACACGGACGTGCAAGTCCGACGAAACTGTTTAGGCGTACAAACGCCCAGCCATCCAACGGGCGTTTTTTGTGCTCGCTGCTTTATGGCGGCTGCGCGCAGGAGGTCTTCGGACCTGCTGGGTGTCCTAAACAGGCCCGGTCTTGCACACCTGCGCACGGTCGCCACCCTCATTCGCGTGCAAGCGAACGGTGGCGCTCCTTACTCATCTGTTTAGGAGTTTCATCATGTTCAAACCTACCCCCAATCCGCCCCACAACGCCGAAATCGAACGCCGCAAACTCCAGGCTGCCGCCGAGCGTGCCATGGATCATTACTTTCCGACTTCTGCTTCATCCTCACTTTTTACCGTCTCTCCCTCTCAGTCCACTGAAGCCTTGCTGGCCAACGCCTCTGAAACCTTTGCCTCACTCAACGCGTTGACCTCCAACCTGGCCTTTGAATTGGAAGGCTCCCAGCGCGGCGTGGTGCTGGCCATTCAACAGATGAGTGAGTTGGGGCAGTTGTTGGTGGATCAGGCGCTGGAGCAGGTCGCCCCCACTTCCGCCGCCTAAACTTGATCGTTCCCAAAAAGGGACCCATCGTTCCCATTCTGGGACTCTCGCCAGCACCACCTATCAAAATGTGGGAGCTGGCTTGCCTGCGATGCAGGCAACTCGGTCTTCCAGGTACACCGCGGTGATGCCATCGCAGGCAAGCCAGCTCCCACATTTGATCTCGGTGGGTCCCAATCCCGCGTTTGCTGATGAACCATTACTCCAATCGTAACGATCCACCGCCCAGCTTGATTGATGCCCCCCCAATACCCTCCTAAGGTACAGCCCACGACAGCACATCCCGTGGAGCGACCATGACAACAACAACTTCCCCCGACTCGCGCTGGACGCGGCGGCGCGACGAGAAGCAGCGCCGATTAGCGTTAGTGCGATCCTTCGCCGATGGCGCCGTGCTCCCCAGCGACCGCATCGTCGAAGCCCTGGAAGCCCTGATCCTCCCCGGCGACCGTGTGGTGCTGGAAGGCAACAACCAGAAGCAGGCCGATTTTCTCTCCCGCTCCCTGGCGAAGACCGACCCCGCCAAGCTCCACGACCTGCACATGATCATGCCCAGCGTCGGCCGTTCCGAGCACCTGGACCTGTTTGAAAAGGGCATCGCCCGCAAGCTGGATTTCTCCTTCGCCGGCACCCAATCCCTGCGCATCAGCCAGTTACTGGAAGACGGCCTGCTGGAAATCGGCGCGATCCACACCTACATCGAACTCTATGCGCGGCTGGTGGTGGACCTGATTCCCAACGTGGTCCTGTCCGCCGGTTTCATGGCCGACCGCGCCGGCAATATCTACACCGGCCCGAGCACCGAAGACACGCCCGCGCTGATTGAGCCGGCGGCCTTCAGCGATGGCATCGTCATCGTCCAGGTCAACCAGTTGGTGGATGACGTCACCGACCTGCCCCGCGTCGACATCCCCGCGAGCTGGGTCGACTTCGTGGTGGTCGCCGACAAGCCCTTCTACATCGAACCGCTGTTTACCCGCGACCCACGGCACATCAAGCCGGTGCATGTGTTGATGGCGATGATGGCGATCCGTGGCATCTACGAAAAACACAACGTCCAGTCCCTGAACCACGGCATCGGGTTCAACACCGCCGCGATTGAATTGATCCTGCCAACCTACGGCGAATCCCTGGGTTTGAAGGGCAAGATCTGCCGCAACTGGACCCTCAACCCGCACCCAACCCTGATCCCGGCCATCGAAAGCGGCTGGGTCGAAAGCGTGCATTGCTTCGGCACCGAACTGGGCATGGAGAACTACATCGCCGCCCGGCCGGATGTGTTCTTCACCGGCCGCGACGGCTCGCTGCGTTCCAACCGAATGTTCTGCCAACTGGCCGGCCAATACGCGGTGGACCTGTTTATCGGTGCTACCTTGCAGGTCGACGGCGACGGCCATTCCTCCACCGTCACCCGTGGCCGCCTCGCCGGTTTTGGTGGTGCGCCGAACATGGGCCACGACCCGCGCGGTCGCCGCCATGGCACACCCGCCTGGCTCGACATGCGCCACGACGACGCCCCGGAAGCCTTGCTCGAACGCGGCAAAAAGCTCGTGGTGCAAATGGTCGAGACCTTCCAGGAAGGCGGCAAACCGACCTTCGTCGAAACCCTCGACGCGGTGGAAGTAGCACGCAAAAGCGGCATGCCCCTGGCACCGATCATGATCTACGGCGACGACGTCACCCACCTGCTCACCGAAGAAGGCATCGCCTACCTGTACAAGGCGCGTTCCCTGGAAGAGCGCCAGGCGATGATCGCCGCCGTGGCCGGGGTGACTGCCATCGGCATGCGCCACAACCCCAAGGACACCGCGCGCATGCGCCGCGAAGGCCTGATCGCGCTGCCCGAAGACCTCGGCATCCGCCGCACCGACGCCACCCGTGAGCTGCTGGCCGCCAAGAGCGTGGCCGATCTGGTGGCGTGGTCCGGTGGTTTGTACAACCCGCCCGCCAAGTTCAGGAGCTGGTAAATGCACGCACTTAAACTGCACGACCTGACCCTGGCGGAACGCCTGGCCGACATGGCCGTCGATGCGCTGATCGATGAAGCCGACCTGTCACCCAAACCTGCACTGGTCGACCGTCGCGGCAACGGCGCCCATACCGATTTGCACCTCGGCCTGATGCACGCATCGGCCCTGTCGCTGTGGCCGGCGTTCAAGGAAATGGCCGAGGCCGCTATCGAATTTGGCGAAGTTGGTTTGCCCTTGCGCGAAGCCCTCGGGCGCATCGGTCGCGAAGGCGAACAGGCGATGCTCGTCACCACCAACGGCGTGAATACCCACCGCGGTGCGATCTGGGCGCTCGGCTTGTTGGTCGCCGCCGTCGCCCTGCAACCCGAGTCCAGCAGTGCCAACGCCGTGACGTTACGCGCTGCCCGCCTGGCCTTGCTCAACGACCGCTACGCACCACAACCACTGAGCCACGGCGCCCAGGTCGCACAACGCTACGGCGCTCGCGGTGCCCGCGAAGAAGCGCAATTGGGCTTCCCATCGGTGCTGCAACGCGGCCTGCCGCAACTGAAAAAAAGCCGCCTGCACCAACACGGCGAACAGAACGCTCGCCTTGATGCCTTGCTGGCGATCATGACCGACCTGGCCGATACCTGCGTGCTCTACCGCGCCGGCCCCGAAGGCTTGCAGGCCATGCAACAAGGCGCCCAAGCGGTGCTGGACGCCGGTGGCAGCGCAAGCCTCGCCGGGCGCCGCCAACTGCACGAGCTGGACCAGCAACTGCTGGCGCTGAATGCCTCCCCCGGTGGCGCCGCCGACCTGTTGGCCGCCTGCCTGTTTATCGACCGCCTCGACGGAGCGCTGTGATGGAAACCTTATCCTTTGAATTCCCCGCCGGGCAGCCCGCCAAGGGCCGTGCGCTGGTGGGTTGCGTCGGCTCCGGCGACCTGGAAGTGCTGCTGGAACCGGGCACTGCCGGCACCCTGACCATCCAGGTGCAGACCTCGGTCAATGGTGCGCAGCTGCGTTGGCAGCACCTGTTTGAACGGATCTTCCAGGAACAGACGCCGCCCGCACTGAACATCGATATCCACGACTTCGGCGCCACCCCCGGCGTGGTGCGCCTGCGCCTGGAACAAGGCTTCGAGGAGATCGGTCATGACTGACTTGCTCAACACCCACAGCTTCGTCGAACTCGGCGCCCGGCAGCGGGCCAAGGCTTTGCTCGACGCGGGCAGCTATCGCGAATTGATCGATCCGTTTCAGCGTGTCATGTCGCCCTGGCTGAGCCGCCAGGGCGTGGTGCCTCAGGCCGACGACGGCGTGGTGATCGCCAAGGGCAGCATCGCCGGTTTGCCGGTGGTGATCGCGGCTATCGAAGGCAATTTCCAGGGCGGCAGCCTCGGTGAAGTCGGCGGCGCAAAGATGGCCGGCGCACTGGAACTGGCCGCTGAAGACAACCGCAACGGCATCCCGACCCGTGCCATCCTGCTGCTGGAAACCGGCGGCGTGCGTTTGCAGGAAGCCAACCTCGGCCTGGCCGCGATTGCCGATATCCACGCCGCGATTGTCGACCTGCGCCAGTACCAGCCGGTGATCGGCGTGGTGGCGGGCAGCGTCGGTTGTTTTGGTGGCATGTCCATCGCGGCGGGCTTGTGCAGTTATCTGCTGGTGACCCGCGAGGCACGCCTGGGTTTGAACGGCCCGCAGGTGATCGAGCAGGAAGCCGGGCTTGAGGAATACGACTCCCGCGACCGGCCCTTCATCTGGAGCCTGACCGGCGGTGAACAGCGCTTTAACAGCGACTTGGCCGACCGTTATGTGGCCGACGATGTGGCGCAGATTCAGCAGCAAGTCACTGAACTGCTGCATCAAGGCTTGCCGGAAAAACAGCGCAGCCGTCAGGTCGAACATTATCTGGAACGCCTGGCTGCACTGAACGCCGAACCGCAAATCGACCCGGCGACGGTTCGCGATCTGTATCAGGGAGAACGCTCATGAGAGGTTTGCAGTGGTTCAACGCATTGAGCGGCGATGCTACGCCGGTGAGCGGTTTGCCGAACTCGCTGAAAGTCGCTGACGGTGTACTCGGTGATCAACCCGTGCGGTTTATCGCGGTAGTCACGGACCCGGAAAACCGCTTCCCCCGCGCGCGCAATGGTGAAGTTGGTTTGCTCGAAGGCTGGGGCTTGGCCAAGGCGGTTGATGAAGCGATCAATACGGGCGACAAGCGCCCGCTGATTGCCATCGTCGATGTGCCGAGCCAGGCCTATGGGCGTCGCGAAGAAGCCCTGGGCATCCATCAAGCCCTGGCCGCCGCCGCCGACAGCTATGCCCGTGCCCGCCTGGCCGGTCACCCGGTGATCGCGCTGCTGGTGGGCAAGGCGATGTCCGGCGCGTTCCTCGCCCATGGTTACCAGGCCAATCGCCTGATTGCCCTGCGCGACCCCGGCGTAATGGTGCATGCCATGGGCAAGGCCTCGGCGGCGCGGGTGACCCTGCGCAGTGTCGAAGAGCTGGAAGCCCTGGCCGCCAGCGTGCCGCCAATGGCCTATGACATCGACAGCTATGCCAGCCTCGGTTTGCTCTGGGAGACCTTGTCGGTCAGCCAGATCGAGCAGCCCACTCCTGAAGATGTAGCGCGAGTCAGCGATTGCCTGGTGCACGCGATCAAGGATGTGCAGGCGGGCGGCCGTGACCTGAGCGGTCGCCTGGGCGCCACCAATCGTGCGGCTTCCAGCCACGTGCGCCAACTGCTGCGGGAGCAATGGTGAACGCTCACGACTTGCTCTGGGGCATGACCCCGGCGCATGCGCCCGCCGATGCGCCGGCCTGGGTGCTGGAAGCGTTGGCCGCCGGGCATCCGGTGGTGGTACGGCGTGCCATGGCGCCGCCGGGCCAGGTGGCGGTGGGTGTACGCGGGCGCTTGCGCGAGCAGCGCTTCGCCGCCGTGATGCCGATGACAGCCGTGCAACGATGCGTGGTGCCGGAAGACCTGCGCGGCGTGATTTCGCCACGGGATTTGCCGGCGTTGCAGGCCCTCGCTCAACTGCGCCCGGTGTTGGCGAAGGAGAGCTGGGGCGTCACCGGCAGCGCGGGTTTCGAGCTGGCCAGCGGTATTGAAGCGCTGCACGCCAAGAGTGACCTGGATTTGATTTTGCGCACGCCCGAGCCGCTTGATCGCGGTGATGCAGAGGACCTGCTGGCGATACTGGACACCGCGGTGTGCGCCGTGGACCTGCAACTGCAAACGCCTTTTGGCGCGGTCGCCTTGCGTGAGTGGGCCGGTGGTTCACGTCGCGTACTGCTGAAAAATGCCAGCGGCGCGCAGTTGGTGATCGACCCATGGCAGGCCGTGGCATGAGCAGCCTCCTGGCGTTCCCGGGGCAGGGCGCCCAGCGTGCGGGCATGCTCCAGCAGCTGCCGCGCGCGGTGCTGGACGAAGCCAGTGCAGCCTTGAACGAGGACGTGTTGAAGCTTGATTCCGCCGAAGCGCTGGCTTCGACCCGCGCCGTGCAGCTCTGCTTGTTGATTGCCGGCGTCGCCAGTGCACGCTTGCTGGAACACACACCCGATTACGTAGCCGGCCTGTCCATCGGCGCCTATCCGGCCGCCGTGATTGCCGGCTCACTGGACTTTGCCGACGCGCTGAAACTCGTCGGCCTGCGCGGCGAATTGATGCAACAGGCGTATCCCCACGGCTATGGCATGACCGCCCTTATCGGCCCGGACCTGTCCACCGTCGAAGCCTTGCTCGCCCAGGTCCACAGCCCGCAAACCCCGGTGTACCTGGCCAATATCAATGCCGACAACCAGACGGTCATTGCCGGCAGCGACGAAGCGATGAAAGCAGTTGCCATTCTGGTGCGCGGCAATGGCGTCGCCAAACGCTTGGCCGTCAGCGTGCCGTCCCATTGCGCGCTGCTGGAAAAACCCGCCGAGGCCCTGGCCGAAGCATTCGCCCAAGTGACGCTGAAAACGCCGGCCATTACCTACCTGAGCAGCACCCGCGCCCGGCCGATCCACAACACCGAACACCTGCGGGACGACCTGGCTTTCAACATGTGCCGCATCGTCGACTGGCGCGGCACCGTGCAAAGCGCCTACGAGCGTGGGGTGCGCCTGCACATCGAACTGCCTCCCGGCGCCGTGCTCACGGGCCTGGCACGCCGGGTGTTCGAGCAAGGCACCGTCATCGCCTTCGAAGGCGCCCGCCTGGACACCTTGCAGGCCTTGCTGCGAGAGGAGGGAAACCATCACCGATAGAGCTCCACCAAGGCTGATGCTGGTCGGTCAAGAGATAGAGCGGGTCACCAATGACCTGTGGCGAGGGAGCTTGCTCCCGTTGGAGTGCGCAGCGCTCCCAGGATTTCAGGGCCGCTACGCAGCCCAACGGGAGCAAGCTCCCTCGCCACAGGTACGGTATTCATCTTTATCGGATCGGCATTGCCGCCCAAGGCTTTCGAAGCACAAAAACAACAATTTCGATGAAGCACTTTGAGGACAACCATCATGATTATTTACGGTGTGGCGTTGCTGGCGATCTGCATGTTGGCAGGCGTGATTCTGGGAGACATGCTCGGCGTTCTGCTAGGCGTCAAATCCAACGTGGGCGGGGTGGGGATCGCGATGATCCTGCTGATCTGCGCCCGGCTGTGGATGCACAGGCACGGCGGCATGACCAAGGAATGCGAGATGGGCGTGGGCTTCTGGGGTGCCATGTACATCCCGGTGGTGGTGGCGATGGCGGCCCAGCAAAACGTGGTGACCGCACTGCACGGCGGCCCGGTGGCGGTGCTGGCGGCGATTGGTTCGGTGGTGGTGTGCGGTTGCACGATTGCCTTGATCAGCCGTACGCACAAGGGCGAACCGTTGCCCGATGAAGAGCCGCTGATTGCGGCTGCACCTGTCGCGGGAGGTCGCTGATATGTGGGAACTCATTGAGAAAGGCCTGGCCAATAACGGGCTGGTGACGGCGTTTGCATTTGTTGGTGTGGTGATGTGGATTTCGGTGGTGTTGTCCAAGCGCCTGACGTTCGGACGCATCCATGGGTCGGCCATCGCGATTGTGATCGGGCTGGTGCTGGCGTGGGTCGGCGGTACGCTCACCGGTGGGCAGAAAGGCCTGGCGGACGTGGCGCTGTTTTCCGGGATCGGGTTGATGGGCGGTGCCATGCTGCGGGACTTTGCCATTGTGGCTACGGCGTTTGAAGTGCAGGCCACCGAGGCGCGCAAGGCCGGCCTGATCGGGGCGATTGCGCTGCTGTTGGGCACGGTGTTGCCGTTCATTGTGGGCGCGAGTATCGCCTGGGCATTTGGTTATCGCGATGCGATCAGCATGACCACCATCGGTGCGGGCGCGGTGACTTACATCGTCGGGCCGGTGACCGGGGCGGCGTTGGGTGCAAGCTCGGATGTGGTGGCGTTGTCCATTGCCACCGGCTTGATCAAGGCGATCCTGGTGATGGTCGGCACGCCCATGGCGGCACGCTGGATGGGCCTGGATAACCCGCGCTCGGCCATGGTGTTTGGTGGTCTGGCCGGCACGGTGAGCGGCGTGACGGCGGGCCTGGCGGCGACGGACCGGCGGTTGGTGCCGTATGGCGCGTTGACCGCCACCTTCCACACCGGGCTTGGGTGCCTGTTGGGGCCGTCGGTGCTCTACTTCATCGTGCGCGGGATTGTCGGCTAGATCCAATGGCCTCATCGCAGGCAAGCCAGCTCCTACAGTTGACCGAGTACTCCCAGGCAACTCGGTCAACTGTGGGAGCCGGGCTTGCCCGCGATAGCGGTCTCAAGCCTGGCGATTTGCGTACATCCGGCACTCTGCCAACAGCGCGAGCAAGTTCGGGTCGCGCTCCTTGGCTTTCAGAAACACCACGCCAATGTGCTGCTGCAAGCGGTAGCGCGGTTGCAGGGGAATCAGCTTTACCCGGTTCTCGTACACCGCCGCAATCCGTCCCGGCAGCAGCGCATACCCCACGCCCGAGCTGACCATGCTCAGCAGGGTGAAGATGTCGTTGACCTGCATCGCCACTTTCGGCTCGAACCCTGCCTGCTTGAACACGCGGTTGCCGTCCTGATGGGTGGCGAAGCCTTGGGTGAGGGTGATGAAGGTGGCGTCGCGCACGTCCGCCAGGTCGATTTCCTGTTCGCGGTCGAAAGGTGAATCCGCCGGGGTGGCGAGGAAGATATCGTCGGAGAACAGGGCGATCTGCTCGCAGTCCGGGTCGTTGGCGTGCTCGTCGAGGGAGATCAGAATCGCGTCGACTTCCATGTTCTTCAGCTTGTACAGCAAGTCGAAATTGGAGCCGAGGATCAGGTCGATATTGAGTTCGCTGCGGCGGATCTTCAGGCCCATGATCAGCTGCGGCACGGTCTTCACCGTCAACGAGTACAGCGAGCCCAGCTTGAAGCGCTCGGCGGAGAAACCGGCGGCCTCGCGGGTCACCCGCACGCTGTCCACCACATCCTGCACCAGCTTCTGCGCGCGCTCTTCCAGCACATAGGCGCTTTCCAGTGGCGTGAGGTTGCGCCCTTCGTGCTTGAACAGCGGGCAGCGCAGGGCGTTTTCCAGGGAGTGGATCGCCCGGTGCACGCTGACGTTGCTGGTCTGCAATTCAGCCGCCGCCCGCGCCAGGTTGCCGGTGCGCATGAACGCCAGGAAGATCTCCAGTTTCTTGAGGGTGAATTCTTCGTCGATCAGCATGGCCGTGACTCTTGTTCGAATGCCGTCGATTGTGCCCCTAAAACCAGTTCACTCCCAGCCATGCACTGCACAGGCCCAACACCACGCCGAGGATGATCAGCCAGATCGCATTGAGCCGCGTGTAATACACCACGGCGGCGCTGGCGAGGGTCAGTACCAGGCTGGTGGCGTTGTTTTCCAGGCTGTTCATCAGGATGTAGCTGGCGGCCAGGATCAGCCCGATGGAGATCGGCAACAGGCTGCCTTTGACCCGCTGCACCCACGGCGTGTTGGTGTGTTTCTCCAGCCAGCCGGCGCCGACGTAGGTCAGCACCGAGCAGGGCACCAGCTTGGCGGTCAGCGCCACCAGCGCCCCCGGCAACCCGGCGGCTTGCTGGCCGATAAATACCAGGAACATGCCGTTGGGCCCCGGCAAAGCCTGGGACAAGGCGAAGAAGGCGACGAACTGGGCGTCGGTGATCCAGTTCATGTCGGTGACGGTGTAGCGGTGGATATCGCTCAGGGCCACGGTGTTGCCGCCAATCGCCATCAGCGACCACAGCGCGCATTGGATCATCAGGTGGAACAGTACGCTCTGCATCAGCCGGCCACCTTCTGCTTGCCCATGAAACTCAAGGCCAGGGAGCTTGGGATGCAAATCAGCAAGACCATCCACAACGGCAGCACCAGCACCGCCATCAACACGAAGGTCAGGACGAACGCGCTGTAATTTGCCAGGGTTCGCGGCATGGCCTTGAGCAGGCGCAAGGTGGTGCCGAGCATCAGCCCGGTGGCGATCGGCATGACCGCACCGAAGATCTGTTGCACCACGTCATGGCTCCACCATTTGGCATAGGCGAAGCCGGCCAGCACGGTGATCAGCGAGGGGAACAGATACAGCCCGACCACGGTCACAACCGCACCCGGCAAGCCGTGCAGGCGCCGGCCGTAGATGATGCCGACGTTGGCGATGTTCGGGCCGGGGAAGAACTGGCCGGTGGTCAGCAGCTCGTTGAAGCCTTGCTCGCTGACCCACTGCCGGCGGTCGACCATCATCTGCCGAGCCCAGGGCATCACGCCGCCGAAGCCGAACAGGCCGACCATGGCGAAGTTGTAAAACAACTGCCACAGACTGGGATGAGGCTGGGCAGGTTCGAGGTCAGGCATGGGTATTACCGATGAGGTGCTTTTATGTAGGAGCTGGCTTGCCGGCGATAGCGGTATATCAGCAGCAGATGTAGGGCTGACCCACCGCTATCGCCGGCAAGCCAGCTCCCACAGGATGAAGCGAATCATCCATCGGCGTGTGCATTTGGGCAAATGAAGAAAGGTTGTTACCTGATATTGGCCGGGTGACGTCAGAATGGTCTGGGTGATAACGGTTATTCGAGGTGAGTGACACATGTATCACGGGGAACGATTCAACGCCTGGAGCCATTTGCTCGGGGCGGTTGCGGCTTTTATTGGCGCAGTGTGGATGTTGGTGGTGGCCGGTATGGACGGCAGCCCCTGGAAGATTGTCAGCGTGGCCATTTACGGTTTCACGCTATTGGTGCTGTACAGCGCGTCCACCGTGTACCACAGCGTGCGCGGGCGCAAAAAAGCGATCATGCAGAAGGTTGATCACTTTTCGATCTACCTGCTGATCGCCGGCAGCTACACGCCGTTTTGCCTGGTGACGCTGCGCGGGCCGTGGGGTTGGACGCTGTTCGGGATTGTGTGGGGGCTGGCGGTGATCGGCATCCTGCAAGAGATCAAGCCCCGCTCCGAGGCGCGGATCCTGTCGATTGTGATCTATGCCGTGATGGGCTGGATCGTGCTGGTGGCGGTCAAGCCGCTGATTGCTGCGCTGGGGCCTACCGGGTTTGCCTGGCTGGCGTCGGGCGGGGTGCTGTACACCGTGGGCATTATTTTCTTTGCCCTGGAGGACCGCCTGCGGCACTCCCACGGGATCTGGCATTTGTTCGTGATCGGCGGCAGCCTGCTGCATTTTGTGGCGATCATGGGGTACGTTTTATAGCCGGTCCAGTTGCTCCTGGGCGCGGCTGCCGAAAATCTCCAGCAGGCTCGCCAGCATGTGTGGCGGCGGTTCGTCGGCGCGGGTCAGCGCATACAAGGTGATGGGCAGCGGCGGCGCCAGCGGGCGAATGCAGGTGGTGGCCGGTGACGCGCCGAGGGCGGTGAACGGGTCGATCACTGCCAGCCCGGCGCCCGACTCGACCATGGCCCTGGCCAGTGAATAGGTCTGTACCGCGATGCTGACTTGGGGCGGCGGATCCACTGCCTCCAGGTAGCTGTCCAGCTTGGCCGACAACGGGTCGGCGCTGGACAGGCCAATCAACGGCGCGCCCGCCAAAGCCATCAGCGGCAGCGGCTTGCCCAATTCGTTTTCCCTCCAGTAACCCAGCGGCGCCAGCGCCACCAATACGCCGTGGGCCAACGCCTGGGCGCTCAGCCCCGGGTGATCGGGCGGCTGCAGGGTCAACGCCACATCCACTTCACGCATCAACAGGTTTTGCACCAGCTCGCGGCTGTGGGCGCTGGACAGCTCGCAGGCGATGTCCGGGTAGCGTTGGGTCCATTCGCGAATGGCCGGCGGCAGCAACGATAAGGCCAGCGCCGGCGTCGCGCCGATACGCAGGCTCTGGCCCGGCTCGCGGCGCAGGTTTTGCGCCAGGCGCCGCACGGCTTGCAGGCTCTCGGTCACCTTGTCGACTTCCCGCTCCAGCGCCAACGCTTCCGGCGTCGGTTGCAGCTTGCCGCGGATGCGCAGGAACAGCGGGAACCCCAACTGCAACTCGGCGTGTTGCAGCACCTTGCTCACCGCCGGCTGCGAGACATGCAGCAGCTGGGCCGCGGCGCTGATGGAGCCGGTCTGGCGGATGGCCTGGAAGATTTCGATATGACGCAAGCGCATGGGCAGTCCATAACCTTTGTTTATGGGTGACCCATCTTTATTCATTGTCCCGCCGCTGTCACCTGCCCCTAACCTTCAACCCAGACAACACAGGGTTAAGGAACAGACATGGCTCAGCAGGTTTGCGTCATCGGTGGTGGGGTTATCGGCCTGGCGAGTGCCTACGCCCTGGTGCGTGCCGGTATGCAAGTGACGGTGGTCGAGGCCCGGGAAACCCTGGGCAGCGAGACCAGTTTCGCCAACGGCGGGCAGTTGTCCTATCGCTATGTCGCGCCCCTGGCCGACAAGGGCGTGCCGCTGCAAGCCATCGGCTGGATGCTGCGCGGTGACTCGCCACTGAAGCTGCGCCCACGCATGGACCCGGCCCAGTGGCGCTGGATGGCGTCATTCCTGGGGGCCTGCCGTGGCTCGGTGAACCAGCGCAATGCGGCCCATCTGCTGCGTCTGGCGTCCCTGAGCCAGAACACCCTGCAACGCTGGCGTGAAGAAGACCAACTGGGCGACTTCCACTGGCGGCGCAACGGCAAGTTGGTGACCTTTCGCACCCTCGACAGCTATGAGCGCGCACTGAATAAAGTGACCGACCCGTTGCAACAGCAAGTGCTCTCGGCGGCGGACTGTGAACGGCTGGAGCCGACCCTGGACGGCGGCAGCTTTTTTGGCGGCATCTACACGCCCAACGAAGAGGTGGGCGACTGTCATGCCTTCTGCCAGCAGTTGGCGGCGCGGCTGGAAGCGTCGGGGCGCTGTACGTTCCTGCTGGGGCGCAAGGTGACGCGCATCCATCATCACGCAGGCCGTGTGCACTCGATTGAAATGGGCGATGAGGCGATGTCTGTCGAACACCTGGTACTGGCCGCCGGGCACCGCAGCCCCGAGCTGGCCTTGCCTGGCATGTCGTTGCCGTTGTATCCCCTCAAGGGCTACAGCCTGAGTGTGCCGATCGGCGCGCAGCATCGGGCACCGAGCATCAGCATCACCGACTACGACCGCAAGATCGTCTACGCGCGCATCGGCGAGCAGTTGCGAGTGGCGGCGATGGTGGACATCGTCGGCTTCGACACCCGCCTGGAGCCCAAGCGCCTGGCGCTGATTAAACGCCAGGCCCTTGAGACTTTCCCGCTGGCCGGTGACTACCCGCATGCGGTCGAATGGGCCGGCATGCGCCCGGCCACACCCACCGGCGTGCCGCTGATTGGTGCCAGTGCCTGCAGCAACCTGTGGCTTAACCTTGGCCACGGTGCCCTCGGCTTCACCCTGGCCTGCGGCAGCGGCCAGGTGCTGGCCGAGCTGATCGGCCGGCACACCCCTTCCATTGACATGCAGGGCTTCGCGCCCCGCGCCGCTTGAGGATGCCTCGATGACCATCACCCGAATCAACAGTAATAGCCGCCTGTCTGGCGCCGTGGTTTTCCAGGAACTGGTGTTCCTTTCCGGCCAGGTGCCGGGCGAAGGGCGGGACGTGAAGACCCAGACCGAAGAGGTGCTGGCCAAGATTGATGCACTGCTGGCAGAGGCGGGCAGTGACAAGGATCATCTGCTGAACGCGACCATCTACCTGAACAATATCGAGGACGGGTTTGCGCCGATGAATGAAGTCTGGTCCGCCTGGCTGTCGCCGGGGCAGGCGCCGACGCGGACCACGTTGCAGGCACAACTGGCCCGGCCCGATGTGCTGGTTGAGATCAGCGTCATTGCTGCCCGCCGTCCATAAACAACTGGAAAAACCAACGGAGAATAACAATGCAAAAAATCCTGTTGATGAGCTTCACCTTGTTGATGTGCATTCAGGCCCATGCTTCTGAAGCCCCACTGGAAGGCACGCTAAGCAAGATCGCCAACGCCAAGAGCATCACCCTCGGCTACCGCGATGCCTCCGTGCCTTTCTCCTACGTCGGTGACCACAGCGGCAAGCCCATGGGCTACTCGGTGGAACTGGCGAACAAGATCGTCGAGCGCATCCAGCAGAAAACCGGGGTGCCGAAGCTCAACGTGAAATACAACCTAGTGACCTCCCAGACCCGCATCGCCCTGGTGCAAAACGGAACGGTGGACCTCGAGTGCGGCTCCACCGGCGTGACCGCCGAGCGGCAGAAGCAGGTGGCGTTTTCCTACGGGTTTATCTATGTGAAGGGCCAGTTGCTGACCGCCAACGACAGCGGCATCAAAAGCTTCGCCGACCTGCGGGGCAAGAACGTGGTGACCACCGCCGGCACCACCAACGAGCGTTTCCTCAAGAGCTACAACGTTGATCACAAACTGAACATGTCAGTGATCAGCGCCAAGGACCATGGTGAAGCCTTCCAGATGCTGCAATCGGGCCGGGCGGCGGCGTTCTACATGGACGACGCGTTGCTCTACGGCGAGCGCGCCAAGGCCAGGGACCCGCACAAGTGGGTGGTGGTCGGGGAAGAACAGTCGCGGGAAATCTACAGCTGCATGGTGCGCAAGGACGACCCGCAGTTTCTCGCGGTGGTCAACGAAACCCTGGCCGGCCTCTACAGCTCGGGGGAAATCAACGGGATTTACCAGCGCTGGTTTGAACAGCCGATTCCGCCCAAGGGCTTGAACCTGGAGTTCCCGATGACCAGCGAGTTGAAGGCGATTATTGCCAAACCGGTGAGTGACCCGGTGGAATAGTGGAGTGGAAGCCCGATCAAAATGTGGGAGCTGGCTTGCCTGCGATAGCGGTGCATCAGCAACAAATGTATGGCTGACCCACCGCTATCGCAGGCAAGCCAGCTCCCACATTTGATTGGGTTTGCAAAGCCTAGTTAGAAGTCGCCCCACAATTGCTGGGCTACCGACAGTGCCACGACTGGCGCTGTTTCGGTACGCAGCACACGTGGGCCCAGGCGTGCCGAATGGAAACCCGCCCCTTGTGCCGTTTCGACCTCTGCGTCGGTCAAGCCACCTTCCGGCCCGATCAGGAAGGCCAGGCTCCCAGGCTTGGCATGGCTCACCAGCGGCTCGGCCACCGGGTGCAGCACCAGCTTCAAATCCGCCTCGGCCTGTTTCAGCCAATCCGCCAGCAACAGCGGTGGATGAATCACCGGCACCCGCGAACGACCGCATTGCTCGCACGCGCTGATCGCCACCTGGCGCCAGTGCTGCAAGCGCTTGTCGGCGCGTTCGTCCTTGAGGCGCACTTCGCAGCGGTCGCTGAAGATCGGGGTGATTTCATTCACTCCCAGCTCGGTGGCTTTCTGGATCGCCCAGTCCATCCGCTCGCCACGGGACAGGCCCTGGCCAAGGTGAATCTGCAACGGCGATTCGACCTGCCCGGCGAAAGCTTCGATGACTTGCACCACCACGCGTTTTTTACCGACTTCCAGCAAGCTGGCGCGAAACTCCTGGCCGGAGCCGTCGAACAGTTGCACGGCGTCGCCTTCGCTCATGCGCAATACGCGGCTGATGTAATGCGCCTGGGCCTCCGGCAACTCATGGTCGCCAAGGCTCAGGGGGGCGTCGACAAAAAAGCGGGACAGTCTCATTTCTGTTCTCGGAAGAAATACAAAACCTGTGGGAGCCGAGCTTGCTCGCGATGACGCAAGCCTTGGCACCCGATTAATCAAGTGAACTCAATCAACCCGGATCACGAAACCCCGGGTGGAAATCCTTGGGCACCGCCACGCTGACCTTGCTGTTGGTGGCGATATCGATCCCTTCGCTGGCCACTTCAGCCAGGAAGTCGATCTGCTCCGGGGTGATCACGTACGGCGGCAGGAAGTACACCACGCTGCCCAACGGCCGCAGCAACGCGCCGCGCTCCAGGGCATGTTCAAACACCTGCAGGCCACGGCGTTCCTGCCACGGGTAGGCGGTCTTGGTGGCCTTGTCCTGCACCATCTCGATGGCCAGCACCATGCCGGTCTGGCGCACCTCAGACACGTGAGGATGGTCCACCAGGTGCGCGGTGGCGGTCGCCATGCGCCGGGCCAGGGCCTTGTTGTTCTCGATGACGTTCTCTTCTTCGAAGATATCCAGGGTCGCCAGGGCCGCCGCACACGCCAGCGGGTTGCCGGTGTAGCTGTGGGAATGCAGGAAGGCGCGCAGGGTCGGGTAGTCGTCGTAGAAGGCGTCGTACACATCGTCGGTGGTGACCACGGCGGCGAGCGGCAGGTAGCCACCCGTCAGCGCCTTGGACAGGCACAGGAAGTCCGGGCGGATGCCGGCCTGTTCACAGGCGAACATCGTGCCGGTGCGGCCGAAGCCCACGGCGATTTCGTCGTGGATCAGGTGCACGCCGTAGCGGTCGCAGGCCTCGCGCAGCAGCTTGAGGTACACCGGGTGGTACATGCGCATGCCGCCGGCGCCCTGGATCAGCGGTTCGACGATCACGGCCGCCACGGTGTCGTGGTTTTCGGCGAGGGTCTGCTCCATGGCCAGGAACATGGTCCGGGAGTGTTCTTCCCAGCTCATGCCGTCGGGGCGCAGGTAGCAGTCCGGGCTCGGCACCTTGATGGTGTCCAGCAGCAAGGCCTTGTAGGTTTCGGTGAACAGCGGCACATCGCCCACCGACATCGCGGCGATGGTTTCGCCGTGGTAGCTGTTGGTCAGGGTGACAAAGCGCTTTTTGTTCGGCAGGCCGCGGTTGAGCCAATAGTGAAAGCTCATCTTCAGCGCGACTTCGATGCACGACGAACCATTGTCGGCGTAGAAGCAGCGGGTCAGGCCTTCGGGCGTCATCTTCACCAGGCGCTCGGACAGCTCGATCACCGGCTGGTGGCTGAAGCCGGCGAGGATCACGTGCTCCAGCTGGTCCACCTGGTCCTTGATGCGCTGGTTGATGCGCGGGTTGGCGTGGCCAAACACGTTGACCCACCAGGAACTGACGGCATCGAGGTAGCGTTTGCCTTCGAAGTCTTCCAGCCAGACGCCTTCACCGCGCTTGATCGGGATCAGCGGCAGTTGCTGGTGGTCTTTCATCTGGGTGCAGGGATGCCACAGCACGGCGAGATCGCGTTGCATCCACTGATTATTCAAACCCATGTTCATTCTCCTCGAAGCGGCTCGCGGCAGGCGCGGGCGAAACAATCGCGCAAGCCTATGCAATGCAGGGCTGTGTCACAACCCAATTGCATGCTTGTAAGGCAAATCGCAGTAAACACAGGACGGTCTGTCACGTTTCTTGGGAATAGTCCTTAATCTCTTGTTAACTTACTGTGCATAGGCTCTTGATCGTATTTCTCGATATTTCAAAGCGAAAATTTCCGCTTTAATTCGATAGGTAAATCGATAGTCTTGGCCATAGCTCTTACGGGATTTGGGACATGCAACTACGTAATTCACCGGCCCGCTACGGCTGGGTCAGTATTGTTTTGCACTGGGGCGTGGCCCTGGTGGTGTTCGGTCTGTTCGCGTTGGGCCTGTGGATGGTCGGTCTCGACTACTACAGCACCTGGCGCAAAGACGCCCCGGACCTGCACAAGAGCATCGGCATCACGCTGTTCGCCATCATGCTTGTGCGCATCGTCTGGCGTCTGGTCAGCCCGCCGCCGCCACCGCTTGCCAGCTATAGCCGTATGACACGCCTGGGGGCTGCGTTTGGCCACGCATTCCTGTATCTGGGGCTGTTTGCCGTGATGATCGCCGGTTACCTGATTTCCACCGCAGACGGTGTCGGGATCCCGGTGTTTGGCCTGTTTGAGATTCCTGCACTGGTTTCCGGGCTACCGGACCAGGCAGACACTGCAGGCGTGGTGCATTTGTACCTGGCCTGGGTATTGGTGGTGTTCGCCGGCCTCCATGGTGTGGCAGCGTTGAAACACCATTTCATTGATCGTGATGTGACCCTGGTTCGTATGCTGGGGCGCAAAGCCTGATGTTCAACCTCGACTCACAAGGAATAGAAAGCATGTTGAAAAAGACTCTCGCCGCTCTGGCCATTGGTTCTGCTCTGCTGACTGCCGGTCAGGCGATGGCAGCTGACTACGTTGTCGACAAGGAAGGCCAGCACGCCTTCGTTGACTTCAAGATCAGCCACTTGGGCTACAGCTTCATCACCGGTACCTTCAAGGACCTGGACGGCAAGTTCAGCTTCGATGCCGCCAAGCCTGAAGACAGCAAGATTGAGTTCAACGTCCGCACCGCCAGCGTGTTCACCAACCACGCCGAACGTGACAAGCACATCGCCAGCAAAGACTTCCTGGACGTTGGCAAATTTGCCGATGCCAAGTTCGTCTCCACCAGCGTCAAGACCACCGGCAAGAATGCCGCTGGCCAAGTCACTGCTGACGTGACCGGCGACCTGACCTTCCACGGCGTAACCAAGCCGATCGTCGTCAAGGCCACCTTCCTGGGTGAAGGCAAGGATCCATGGGGCGGCTACCGTGCCGGCTTTGAAGGCACTACCTCCTTCAATCGCCAGGACTTCGGCAAGCAGATGGACCTGGGCCCAGCGTCCAACACGGTTGAGCTGTACGTGACGTTTGAAGGTGTGAAAGCGAAGTAATGCTTCGTATGTAGGAGCCGGCTTGCCGGCGATAGGGCCGCACCGTATGTGACGTTCTCAAGATCGTCATCGCCGGCAAGCCGGCTCCTACAGTTTTCAAGCTTCAATGAAAAATGCCCCGGATCTCGCGATCCGGGGCATTTTTTATGCAGCGCTGAAAATCAGCGGTTGCGGGTCAGCAACGCCGGCTTTTCACCACGTGGACGGCCCGGCAGTTGATCCAACTGCTCAGGTGTCAGCGTGCGATCACTTTTCGACTCTTTGTGGATGATCTTCGGTGCCGGGCCGCCGCGCGGGTTTTGCACCGCTGGCTCCGACAAACGAGGTTGATCATCACGGGCCGGGCGACGGTTGCGCGACTCTTCGCGACGGGCCTGGCCGTCACGGGGTGCACCGTTACGCGGGCCGCTGCGCTTGGCCGGCGGGGTGCCGGTGGTAGCGCCGTTGCTGCTGCGCGGACCGTTCTGGCGACCTTGTGGCTGGCCGCCGGTGCGTGGTGCGGAACCTGCGCCTGCGCCCTGGGCTGGAGCGCCTGGACGACGACCACGACCCTGGGCCGGCTTGGCCTGGGGCACGTAGTCAACGCGGTTACCGAAGTTGTCCACGTCGTCGTCCAGGAACTCGTCCGGAGCACGGTCGGCGGCAGCACGTGGCGGCTGGCTCGGCTGGCGCTGTTCGCGGGCCGGGGTGCCTTCACGGGGCTTTTGCTCACGGGCCGGGCGTTCGCCACGGCCATTGGTCGCAGCCTTGTCCTTGCCGCCCTTGTCCTTGCCCTTGTCTTTACGACCGCCACCACCACCGCCGCCGTTCGGGCCATCGCCCTTAGGACCGCGTGGGTTGTTGCGCGGGTTACGCACGTCCGGACGCTCGCGCACTTCAGGCTTCTCGGCCTCAACAGCGCTGGAGTCGAAGCCCATCAGGTCGCCGTCGGCGATTTTCTGCTTGGTCATGCGCTCGATGCTTTTCAGCAGTTTTTCTTCGTCCGGTGCGACCAGGGAAATGGCCTCGCCCGAACGACCGGCACGGCCAGTACGGCCGATACGGTGCACGTAGTCTTCGTCGACGTTTGGCAGCTCGAAGTTGACCACGTGTGGCAACTGGTCGATGTCCAGGCCGCGAGCGGCGATGTCGGTGGCCACCAGGATGCGCACTTCACCGGCCTTGAAGTCGGCCAGGGCTTTGGTGCGGGCGTTCTGGCTCTTGTTGCCGTGGATCGCGACGGCGGTGAGGCCGTGCTTGTCCAGGTACTCCGCCAGGCGGTTGGCGCCGTGCTTGGTACGGGTGAACACCAGCACCTGTTCCCACGCGCCGGCGGTGATCAGGTGGGCCAGCAGGGAACGCTTGTGGGCAGCGGGCAGGCGGAACACGCGCTGCTCGATACGCTCCACCGTAGTGTTCGGCGGCGTGACTTCGATGCGCTCGGGGTTATGCAACAACTTGCCCGCCAAAGCGGTGATGTCGTTGGAGAACGTGGCCGAGAACAGCAGGTTCTGGCGTTTGGCCGGCAGGCGCGCGAGGACCTTTTTCACGTCATGGACAAAGCCCATGTCGAGCATGCGGTCGGCTTCGTCCAGCACGAGGATTTCCACGTGGGACAAATCGACGCTGCCTTGGCCGCACAGGTCGAGCAAACGACCCGGGCAGGCAACCAGTACGTCGACACCACGGGACATGGCCTGAACCTGTGGGTTCATGCCGACGCCGCCGAAGATGCAGGCACTGACGAACTTCAAGTCGCGGGCATACAGCTTGAAGCTGTCATGCACTTGGGCGGCGAGTTCGCGGGTAGGGGTCAGGACCAGTACGCGCGGTTGGCGCGGGCCATGACGCTGGGATTTGTCCGGGTGACCGTTGGGGAACAACCGCTCCAGGATCGGAAGGGCGAAACCGCCGGTTTTACCAGTACCTGTCTGAGCCGCAACCATCAGGTCGCGACCTTGCAACACGGCGGGAATGGCCCGCTGTTGCACCGGAGTAGGCTCGGTATAGCCCGCTGCCTCGATGGCGCGGACTAAAGCCTCGGAGAGACCGAGGGAAGCAAAGGACATGAGTAATCCTGTTTTAGTTAGGGCTTGGCCCAGAGGGATAGTCTTGCCTGGCGTGAATGGCGTTTAGATGAACGCAATCCCGTCCGGTCCTGCTGGGGCTGGCGGGCACTCAGACGGCTCGCGCGGGCTTGAAAGCTGCGCTGTAGCGGGGTCGGGTGCCTTTTGCAAGACCGAAGCGTCCGGGCGTAAGCCTGGCGGAAAGGCCGGAGTATAACAGAGCAATCACTCTGCGCTGCTTTCCTGCTGCTCAACGGTGCTCGCGGGCAGGGCCAGGGCGCTGGTTTGAGGGCTGCTGCCTGCATATTTGGCGCTCAAGGCCGCGTAGGCCGGCTCTTGCTTGAAGCGTTTGAGTTCGGCGGCAAAGCGTTGCACCAGCAAATCCATGCCGGCCCCACGGCGCACGGCCAGAAATTGCGGCTGGTGGCTGATCACCTGGGGCGCCTGGGTGATCTGGTCCTCAAGCCCGAGGGCCTTGAGCACATGCTGGCCGACCCGGCGGTCGGTGATCACCAGGTCGATCCGCCCAAGGGCCAGTTTGCCGAAGTTGGCCTCGTGGCTGGCGGCCGGCTCCTGCTTGAACAGGGTGGATTCGCTGAACTCGGCGCCGTAGAGGTAGCCGGGCGAGGTGCCGATGGTCAGGCCGCGCAGGTCGTCGAAGGTCTGGAACGGATGCGGGCGATCATTGGCGTAGAACAGCACGAACTCCACATCGGACAGCGGCTCGCTGGGGTACAGCAATACATTGTCCCGTTCGTGGCTGTGGAAAATATCCAGTGCGCCATCAGCCTGGCCTTGGTCGAGCATCGCCAGGCAGCGCTTCCAGGGCAGGAATTGCCAGTCCACATCGATGCCCAGGCGCTGGAACACGATCACCGTGGTCTCGTAGTCGAGCCCGCGCATGGTGCCGTTGTCGTCATACACGTACGGCGCCCAGGGCTCGGTGACAATGCGTAATTTCTCGCCGTGGGCGCCGAGGCTCAGGCAAGCGAAAAGAACAGCGGTCAACAACCGGAAAGTGACAGGCATGCCCTGAGATTACGACTGTCGCGGGCTAAAGAGAAGCTCTGGCACAGTGATCTGCGGGCGGCTGGCGGATTACCGGCCTGGAGTTTTGATCAGGTGTTCGTAGATCGCCTCGCGGCGCTCGCCGAGAATCAGGCGCACCACGGGATTGGCGAACCAATGCTCCAGCAGATGGGCGTCAACGGGCTTGCCCTGGCGCTCTTCCTGATTTTGTCGGGCCTTGTCCCACCAAACCGGGCCACACGCCTGGTCGAACTCGTTTTCATGTTCGTAGCAGCCGTAGAGGATTTCCCGGATGAACTGCTGCTGATGCTTGGGCAATGCCAGGGTGATCAGCTTGTACATCAGGCGTTGCAGGCGCGGCGGGCGGGGCAGGTGGGCCGACACCTGGCGCGTGTCGTCCAAAGCCGTGACGCTGGTGGGGTTCGTCGCATGTTTGGCGATCCACGCCTTGACCTTGGCCCGGAACAGCTGCTTGCGGCTCCAGTAGTGGTGGATCAGGTCCGGGCATTCACGCACGTTGAGGGTGCGATAGGCCGCGATGGACAGGCAGAACTCTTCCAGGGTGTAGGCGCCCTGGGCATGGGGAAACAGTTCGTCCATCAACTCGATCGAGCGGTCGAGGATGTGCGCGTCCTGCTGCGTCAGGCCCATGACCCCGGAATTGAGGGTCATCATGTCGTCGTCGGCCACGCCCATGTCCAGCAGGCGCTGGTACAAGGCGCTGTACAGGATGCTTTCGTGGTTGTCGCCGTATTTGGTGTAGAAGGCGTTGCACAGCAGGGTGCCGGGCTGCACACGCTCAAACAACGCCAGGGGCGAATGGTGGAAAAACGTGTCGGTGTCGATCAGCAGCGCCACTTCGGATTCTTGCAGTACTTGCCGCAGCACCACGTGCTTGGTGCGAAAGTGGTAGCCATGAGGTTCGCACCAGCGTTTGCGCGTGGCTTCGTCCAGCGGGCGCACCGTCACCGGCAACAGGCGATAGGGTTCGGGGTTGTCACTGAAGACCTGGATGTCGAGGCCGGCATCCGGCGTATCCCGCAGAAAGGCCAGGGCGCTGGCGATGCTGAATACGGCTTCCTGATGGTAAGTCTCTGCGCCGAACACGAGGTAGACCAGTTGCGGGCGGGACATCGGGGTGGCTGTATTCATGAACTGCAGAATTCCGTGTACGTTTAGAACGGCAAAGGCCCTCATTGTGAGGGCCTTGGCATTTCGGGACAGACCTTAGCGTGGCAGCTTGAGGTTGTTCCAGACAGCGAGGCTTGGCTCAGCCTGGTTCAGGGTATAGAAGTGCAGCCCTGGTGCGCCACCTTGCAACAATTGTTCACACATTTCGCTGATGACCTGTTCGCCGAACGCCTGGATGCTCTTGACGTCGTCGCCGTAGGCTTCCAGTTGTTTACGAATCCAGCGTGGGATTTCCGCGCCGCAGGCGTCAGAGAAACGCGCCAGTTTGCTGTAGTTGGTGATCGGCATGATGCCCGGCACGACCGGGATGTTCACACCCATCGCCTGTACACGCTCAACGAAGTAGAAGTAGCTTTCGGCGTTGAAGAAGTACTGGGTGATCGCACTGTTGGCGCCGGCGTTGGCTTTGCGCACGAAGTTCTGCAGATCGTCTTCGAAATTGCGTGCCTGGGGGTGCATCTCCGGGTAAGCGGCCACTTCGATATGGAAGTGATCACCGGTTTCTTCACGGATGAAGCTCACCAGGTCATTGGCGTAGCGCAGCTCGCCGCTGGCCATGCCCATGCCGGACGGCAGGTCACCGCGCAGGGCGACGATGCGCTTGATGCCGGCTTGCTTGTATTGGGTCAGCAGGCTGCGCAGGTCGGCCTTGCTGTCGCCCACGCAGGACAAATGCGGAGCCGCAGGTACTTTGATTTGGCTTTCCAGCTGCAGCACGGTGTTGATCGTGCGATCGCGGGTGGAGCCGCCGGCACCGTAGGTGCAGGAGAAGAAATCGGGGTTGTAGCTGGCCAATTGCTTGGCGGTCGCCATCAGTTTTTCATGCCCAGCATCGGTCTTGGTCGGGAAGAACTCGAAGCTGTAGCGGCGGTCTTGGGACATGGTCATACCTATGGAAACTCATAAAGCCAGAAGGTGCACACCGTCAATGTGGGAGCGGGCTTGTGTGGGAGCCGGGCTTGCCCGCGATGCAGGCACCTCGGTGCGTCAGTCACACCGAGGTGATGCTATCGCAGGCAAGCCAGCTCCCACTTAAAGCCGGTGCCTACAGTAGGACTTAGTAGCGGTAAGCGTGCGGCTTGAACGGACCTTCAACGCCCACACCGATGTAGTCGGCCTGGGTCTTGGTCAGTTGAGTCACCACGCCGCCGAAGCCGCGGACCATTTCCAGGGCCACTTCTTCGTCGAGTTTCTTCGGCAGTACTTCCACGGTCAGGCGCTCGGCTTTCTGGGCTGGCGACAGGTCGGCGTATTTCTGGCCGAACAGGAAGATCTGGGCCAGTACCTGGTTGGCGAACGAGCCATCCATGATGCGGCTTGGGTGGCCGGTGGCGTTGCCCAGGTTGACCAGACGGCCTTCGGCCAGCAGGATCAGGTAGTCATCGTTCTGCGGGTCGAAATCACCAGCGCCGGTACGGTGAACCTTGTGTACCTGTGGCTTCACTTCTTCCCATGCCCAGTTCTTGCGCATGAAAGCGGTGTCGATTTCGTTGTCGAAGTGACCGATGTTGCACACCACGGCGCGCTTTTTCAGGGCCTTGAGCATGTTCGAGTCGCACACGTTGACGTTACCGGTGGTGGTCACGATCAGGTCGATCTTGCCCAGCAGGGCCTTGTCGATGCTCGCTTCGGTGCCGTCGTTCTGGCCGTTGATGAACGGCGAAACCACTTCGAAACCGTCCATGCAGGCTTGCATGGCGCAGATCGGGTCAACTTCGGACACTTTAACGATCATGCCTTCCTGGCGCAGGGACTGGGACGAACCCTTGCCCACGTCACCGTAGCCGATCACCAGGGCTTGCTTGCCGGACAACAGGTGGTCGGTGCCGCGCTTGATCGCATCGTTCAGGCTATGACGGCAGCCGTACTTGTTGTCGTTCTTGCTCTTGGTCACCGAGTCGTTGACGTTGATGGCCGGGATTTTCAGCTCGCCCTTGGCCAGCATGTCCAGCAGGCGGTGTACGCCGGTGGTGGTTTCTTCGGTCACGCCGTGGACGCGGTCGAGGATCTGCGGGTACTTCTTGTGCAGCAGCTCGGTCAGGTCGCCGCCGTCGTCGAGGATCATGTTGGCATCCCATGGCTTGCCATCCTTGAGGATGGTTTGCTCCAGGCACCACTCGTACTCTTCTTCGGTCTCGCCTTTCCAGGCGAACACGGCGATGCCGGCAGCGGCGATAGCGGCAGCGGCCTGGTCTTGAGTCGAGAAAATGTTGCAGGACGACCAGCGTACTTCGGCACCCAGGGCAACCAGGGTTTCGATCAGCACGGCAGTCTGGATGGTCATGTGGATGCAGCCGAGAATCTTCGCGCCCTTGAGCGGCTGCTCAGCGGCGTACTTGCGACGCAGGCCCATCAGGGCTGGCATTTCGGATTCGGCGATAAAGGTTTCGCGACGGCCCCAGGCAGCGAGGGACATGTCGGCGACTTTGTAGTCGGTAAAACCTGCAGGCGTGATTACAGCGCTCATGAAGAGCCTCCATTCGTAGTGTGCGAATGGGCGCCGTTGTGCGTTTAGTATCCAGCTGGCTAACCAGGCCGGACAACGCCCCATCCGAGCCTGACAGGTCGAGCCTGCTGCAGCGCCCCTCGGACAGGTGGCGGGAGAACGGTATCAATCGAAGATGACCGTTTTGAAGCGGAGGCGATTATAGCCGCCTGCGCCTGACTTCTAAAGCCTTTCTGTCGGCGGCATGAAGATCGCTCATGGGGCTGATAGGCAATGGCTCATAGAGCTTGGGCCCGGCCTCTGCCATGATGTTGCCCATCATTTCGCAACACGCTTTGGAGTGAACATGAACTTCCACACCCGCAAATGGGTAAAACCCGAAGACCTCAACCCCAATGGCACTCTGTTCGGTGGCAGCCTGCTGCGCTGGATCGACGAAGAAGCGGCCATCTACGCGATTGTCCAGTTGGGCAACCAGCGGGTGGTGACCAAGTACATCTCCGAAATCAACTTCGTCAGCGCCTCGCGCCAGGGCGACATCATCGAACTGGGCATCACCGCCACCGAGTTCGGCCGCACCTCCATCACCCTGACCTGCGAGGTGCGCAACAAGATCACCCGCAAGAGCATCCTGACCGTGGAAAAAATGGTCTTCGTCAACCTGGGTGAAGACGGCTTGCCGGCGCCCCATGGCCGCACCGAGATCAAATATGTGAAGGATCAGTTTCAGGAAGACGGCCTCAGCGAATAACGTCGTGCGGGCGTGACTTGTTTTGCAAGACGCTTCCGGATGGATCGTTCCAGGCTCTCTCGTCACACAGGACTACACCCTGTAGAGAGAGTCGACAATGGAACTGTTAAACCCTGCTCAGCCTTCATACCCTCAAACTTCGCCAGCCGCTGCCCGAGACATCGTGGGCAGTGGCCTGTCAGCGGCATTCGACACGGCCTCGGCACCGGTTGTCCAAAGGAGTGGCCACGCTACCGTTCAACCCCAAGGTACGAAAACGTCCCTGGTAGACGGCGCAGGTGAACGCAACCTGGCGTTGAGTCGCTACCCGAATGGCGTTGTGGAAGTGACGCTGTCCCCACCGCCGATCACTCAACTGGTACTCAGTGGCGGCGGTGCCAAGGGCATTGCCTATCCGGGGGTGGTCCAGGCGCTTGAAGATAAAAACGCCTTGAAGGGTATCCGCAGTATTTCAGGCTCATCTGCCGGCGGTATTTCGGCAGCCCTTCTGGCCAGTGGGATGGGGGCCAAGGACTTCGACACGCTGTCGGACCGCCTTGAATTGCCCAAGCTGCTGAACAGCAAATACGCCATTCCCGCTTGGCTGCAGGATGCGAGCTCGAGTGTCGGGAAGGTGGCGGGCAAGGTCAGCAGCCTGGCAGAGGTTTTGTTTAACGTGTTGCCACGCCTTGGCTCCAAGGCCGAACCCCTGGAGGCATTGGTGCGCGACGAGTCGCGAAAGACGGTGCTGGCGCACATTGCCGATTTGCCCAGGGACCAGCGCACACCACAAATCCTGGCGATTGCGGACAAATTAAGTGCGGGCGGCGCGACGACGTTCGGTGATTTGCAGGTGTTGAGCCGGCATATCCCGGCAATCAAAGAGCTCAATATCACGGGTACCGGCTTGTTCGATGGCCGACCGCAATTGGTGGTGTTCAATGCCAGTCTCACGCCGGACATGGACATCGCGCGCGCCGCGCATATTTCGGGGGCGCTGCCGGTGGTGTTCAAGGCGCCGCAGGAGCAAGGGCATGGGTTTCAGGAACACGGCGAGAAAACCTTCTTTCAGGATGGCGGCCTGCTGCTCAACACTCCCGCCACTGACTTTTTCCAGCGCACGTTTCCCTCCAGTGCACTCGCCGATACTGAACAACTGATCTTGAAGTTCGACGGTGATGAGCCCGCGGCGGTGCGCGGCAGTCGCCTTGACGGTTTCAAGGACCGGTTTCTCGGGATCCCGAACGCGGCCAATCATGAGCTGATGGCCTCGAAACTCAATGTCATGAAGGATCAGACGGTCGTTATGCCATTGAAGACCGGCATGGGTGACTTCAGCGGATTTCTCAACGGCACGATCAATTTCACCATGCCGCTGGAGGTCAAGAATCACCTGCAGGAACTCGCACGGGCTGCGGTGAATGCCCATATGGAAAAACGCTCTGAAGTGCGGGAGCAGTATTTATTCGGCTCGATTGAAGGTGCTGTGTTGGCCATGAGCGATTCCATGCTTGCCAGCGTAAAGGACGCACTTGATCAGGACGAAGCGTCCAGTGACGTGCTGCGTTTTCGAAACGAAGCCCGGCAGGGGCTTGCCATGCTTGATAAGGCTGTCGCGTCGGCCAATACCGGCGATCGGCTGCAAATGACGCCTGAATTGGCGTCGGCGTTGCGTAACCTGGACGCCCTGGCCAGCCGCCCGGAATACGTCGAGTGGCTGGGAGTTCGCCTCAATGATGCGGACAAGCCCAATTTTCAGCAGCTGCTGCAAGCGCCGCATCAGAACGCCTCAAGGGTCCTGGCCAGTGCCATCAGCGAAATGAAAAAGCGCAATATCGCGGTGATCGCCGACAACTTCACTCGGGAGGTTCTCTATCCCTCGTTGTTTCGCCCGGGCCAGCCGGATTCGAATGTCGCCCTGCTGCGTCGGGTTGAACACAACCTGGGCCGGGCAACGACGCCGGCCCAGGTCAACCAGGCGCTCGATGACATCGTTGAAAACTACGTGGCACGTAATAAACCCTGGTCGCAGCCGGGGCGCTCCACGACAGTGGAAATGGCCAAGGCATGGCGCCTGGCGGTTTAGTGGCTGAACAGTCCTGAACGCCGCGTGTCGTAGCTAAAAGCACACAACGGATTCAGGAACGCCATGGCCACTGAAAAAGACGGCAAGACCCCCAACCTGTCGCAGGAAGAGCAGCACGACGTCGACAAGAACCAGCCGCCTCGCGCGGCGGTTCTGCACGAAATCATCCGCACCCAAGGCGACCAGGAACTGGAGCGTACCGTGGCGGCACTGTGGTGGTCGGCGCTGGCCGCCGGCCTGACCATGGGGCTGTCTTTGATGGGCATGGGTTTGCTCAACTCGCGGCTGCCGGATGGCGAAGGGTTCAAGGTGATTGCCAGTTTTGGCTACTGCGCAGGCTTTCTTGCGGTGATTCTCGCGCGCCAGCAACTGTTCACCGAAAACACCCTGACGGCGGTGTTACCGGTGATGAGCAAGCCTACCCTGAGCAATGCCGGCCGGCTGCTGCGCTTATGGACGGTGGTGCTGGTGGGCAACCTGTGCGGCACCTTGCTGGTGGCGTATGTGATGCTGCACCTGCCGATCTTCGACACCAAGACCGACCTGGCCTTCCTGGAAATCGGGCGCAAGGTCATGGAAAACGACCCCGGGCAGATGTTCGCCAAGGGCATCGTGTCCGGCTGGATGATTGCCACCATGGTCTGGATGATCCCGTCCATGGAAAGCGCCAAGCTCTGGATCATCATCTTGATCACCTACCTGATGGCGCTCGGGGATTTCACCCACATCGTGGTGGGCTCGGCGGAAGTGTCGTACCTGGTGTTTGCCGGCGAGTTGCCGTGGAAAGACTTCTGGCTGATCTTTGCCGGACCGACGCTGGCGGGCAATATCATCGGCGGCAGCTTCATCTTTGCGCTGATCAGCCACGCGCAGATTCGCAGCGAAAGCAGCCTGCCGGGCAAGGTTGCCGACCCGCGTCACCCTCAGAAGATCAGCAAGGAGCCGTAAGCCGATTCGTCATAAATGAATGGCAAAGTCGCGGCGCGGCTTTTCATTCATCAAGAAGGATCTTTATGCGGGCTTCCCCTCTTTTCCCATGGCGCAGGCTATTGGGGCTGGTGCTGGTATCAGGTGTGTTGGGTTCTGCGCAGGCCAGGGATGAGGGTGCAGACCCCTCCGTGACCGTCGAGAAAATGGCTCAGTCATTTGTGATCAACGCCGACGGCAGCTATGTGCAGGACTACGAGTCCGTGATGCGCATCAACGAAGAACGTGGCATACGGTCCCGCGCGCAGCAGCCGGTGAGTTACAACCGTTCTCTGGATACGCTGGAGATTGTCGAGGCGTTCACCCAAAAGCCTGACGGACGCAAGGTGGCGGTGAGTGCAGAGCAGATCAAGGAACAGCAGGAACGGGCTTCCGCCGATTCACCCATGTTCCAGGACTCCCGGGTCAAGGTGGTGATCTTCCCCGAGGTGGCGGTGGGTGATCGTCTGACCCTGCGTTACCGGCTCGTGCGCAAGACCGCGCTGTTCCCCGGCGAATTTATTGACTCCGCATCGCCAAGCCTTTACCCGATGGAGCAGTTCAACCTCACCTACGATTTGCCGGCGGATAAACCACTGTACGTCGACGCCAAAGGATTTAACGCTTCCACGCCGGCGGCCGCGCCCGGGCGCAAGGTGTATCGCTGGGACTACGTGCCTGCGGAAAAAAACCGACCCGAGCAAGGCGCCGTGGCCTACATGGATTACGGCCAGCACCTGGCGGTCTCGACCTTCCCGAGTTACCGGGCGTTGGCCAAGGCCTACGATGCCCGGGCTACCGTCGAAGTGACCCCGGCCATCACCGCATTGGCGAACCAACTCACGGCCAACCTGCCAACACCCCGGGCCAAGGCGTTGGTGTTGAGTGACTGGGTACGCCGGAACATCCGGTATGTGGCGGTGTACATCAATGCGGGCGGAGTGGTTCCCCACGCTGCGCAGTCGGTGCTGGAAAACCGCTACGGTGACTGCAAGGACCATGTGGCCCTGCTTGAAGCGTTGCTCAAGGCCGTCGCCATTGAAAGCACCCCGGCGCTGATCAGCTACGGCAGTGCGTACACCTTGCCCAAGGTCGCGGCGTTGAGCCCGATCAACCACGCAATCACCTATATCCCCAGCCTGGACCTGTTCCTGGATTCGACCGCGACCGGCACGGCCGCCGGTTACCTGCCCAACCCCGATCTGGACAAGCCGGTGTTGTTGACCCGTACCGGCGAGATGGGCCATACGCCAGCGACCCAGGCTGGCAAGGAATCCAATGAGCTGGTGTTCAAGGTGGATGACAGCGGTGCGGCAGACTTTACCCTGGCCAAGCGTCTGGAAGGGTGGCGCGCGGAGTTTGCCCGTGCCTGGATCAAATCGATGAAACCGGCGGACCGTGATTTGATGATCCAGAAAATTCTGCACGGTTATGGCCAGGCGGGCAGCGGCACCCTGCAAACCGACGCCCTCGACAGCGACGCCCCAAGCTTCAATGCCATGATGGTGGGGCGTACGGACAACCTGGTGAGTGTGCCAGGCCCGATCGGGGTGCCAGCATTGAGCAGCCTGGGCGGAGGGATTGCCCAGGAGGTGTTTGGCTTTGCCGTGGAAAAAGACCGCACGCAGGCCTTCACCTGCATTTCCGGAGAGACCCGTGAGACGGCCCGGTTCGAGTTTCCCAAGACCCTCAATATTCTGGCGGTGCCCAAGGCGGTGTCGCTCAAGGGCGCCGGCTTCGAGTACAGCGCCACCTATTCCCGGGAGGGCAACACCGTGCTGATTTCACGCACGGCCAGGTTTGCCCACCCGCAAGCGGTGTGCAGCGCCGAACTCTTCGCGCAGATGAAACCGGTGATCCGGGCCATGGCCAATGACCTGAAGAGCCAGATCATCGTGCAGACGCTTTGACCGTCAGCTTCAGTGGTGAGCCTCGGGAGCAGGCTCATCCTTGGTCACATGCTTGACCAGCTTGCCGATGCTCAAGCCCTGCAACAGGATCGACGACAGCACCACGATGTAGGTGATGCTCAGCAGCAAGTCACGCTCCGGGCCCAGCGGCAGGGCCAGGGCCAGTGCCACTGAAACCCCGCCGCGCAAGCCGCCCCAGGTGAGGATGCGGATGGTGCCGCGAGGCACCGTGCGCCAGCGTCGCAACAGCAGGATCGCCGGGGCCACTGTCAGCAGGCGTGACAACAGGATTGCCACGGCCAGCAAACTGGCCGCCAGCACGTGCAGCCAGTTGAATGGCAACAGCAAAAGCTCCATGCCGATCAGTGCGAACAGCAGCGCGTTGAGCATGTCATCGAGCAGTTCCCAGAAACCGTCGAGGTAGCGCCGGGTCATGTCGTTCATCGCCAGCTTGCGGCCCAGGTTGCCGATGATCAGCCCCGCGACCACCATCGCAATCGGCGCCGAGACGTGCAGTTCGGTGGCCATGGCCGAGCCGCCGATCACCAGGGCGAGGGTCAGCATCACTTCGATCTGATACTGCTCGATGCTCTTGATCATCAAGTACACGATGTAGCCGATCAGCCCGCCGAACACCACGCCACCAATCGCCTCATGGGCAAACAGCATGGCCGTGGCGCCGACCGTGGGCGTCTCGCCCAACTGCGCGATGCCCAGCAACACGGTGAACACCACCACCGCCGTGCCGTCGTTGAACAGCGACTCGCCGACGATCGTGGTTTTCAGCGGTTTGGATGCGTTGGCGGTCCGCAGCACGCCGAGCACGGCAATCGGGTCGGTGGGGGAAATCAGCGCGCCGAACAGCAGGCAGTACAGGAAGCTCACGTGCCAGCCAAACAGGGCAAAGATGTAGTAGGCCAGGCTGCCGATCACTACGGTGGCGATCAATACGCCGAAGGTGGCGAGCAGGCCGATGGGCCAGCGGTAGCTGCGCAGGTCGCTCAGGTTGACGTGCAAGGCGCCGGCGAACAGCAGGAACGAGAGCATCCAGTTCATCAGCAAGTCGCCGAAGTCGATCTGGCCGATCAACTGCTGGATGCGCTCTTCAAGGCCGGGGTAACCGATAAAGCTCAAGCCTTGCAGCAGCAGGGAAAACATCAGCGCCGTTACCATCACGCCGATGGTGGGCGGCAGGCCGATGAAGCGGTAGTTCACATAAGTGAGCAGGGTGGTCAGGCAAATAAACGCAGCGACAAGTTCAAGCATCCGGGGTCCTTGGATGGGGAGTGAGTAGTGAGTTGGATAGGTGGACCGCAGCGAGGCGGCGACGTTGCAAGCAGATGGAGAAAAGTGCCGTCAGGCATACGCATGCCCACGCTCGGGTCGATGAGGATCGGGCAGCAGCAAAAAATTATGGGTAGAGGTCTTTGCGCAACTGAGTGCGGCGTGGTTGGCTTTAGTATAAACAGGTGCTGACATATGGCGCATCAATTCTGCTGTTTCTGACTGGGGAGTCACGAGTGATTGCAACAGCTCTGGTACTGGTAGCGGCGCTGCTGCATGCGACGTGGAACACCTTGATCAAATTCAGCGGCGAGCGCCTGTTGGTGATCGCCTGCATGGACACCGTGGCGTTGCTGTTTGTCTTGCTGGCGGTAGGTTTCGTGTCGTTGCCGCCGCTGGAAATCTGGCCATGGATCATCGCCTCGGCACTGTTTGAACTGCTCTATCGCTACCTGCTGATCCAGGCCTATCGGGTGGGCGACCTGGGGTTGGTGTACCCGCTGATGCGCGGGCTGTCGCCCCTGGTGGTGCTGGTGCTGACGCTGGTGTTTGCCGGTGAGGTGCTCAGCACCCAGCAGATCCTCGGCATTCTGCTGATTCCGTTCGGAATGCTGTGCCTGTTGTGGCAGGGTGGCGGCGGTGACCGGTTGCCGTGGTCGATGCTGCCGGTGGTGGCATTGATCGGGCTGTGCATCGGCTGCTACACCTTCCTCGATGGCCAGGCATTGCGCCGTTGGTCACACCCGCTGGATTACCTGGTGTGGCTGACGCTGATCAGCGCCTGGCCGTTTCCGTTGCTGGCGGTGGTGCGCAAACGGGCAGCATTCGTGCTGTTCTGGCGCACACAGTGGCGGCTGGGGCTGAGCGTCGGGTTGTGCGTGTTGTTGAGCTACGCTCTGGTGCTTTGGGCCATGCAATTGGGCTCGATTGCCGAGGCTGCCGCGCTGCGGGAAGTCAGCGTGATCCTGGTGGTGCTGTTCGGCATGCGTTACCTGAAAGAACCTTTCGGCCGCCCGCGGCTCATAGCCTGTGGGTTGGTGCTGATCGGCATGTTCGTGATGAAACTCTAACCGTCGGATAAAACTAAAAAAGGAATGAGTTATGACAGTCGCTTTCTGGTGTGTGTTGATCGCAATCTTCCTGCCGTACCTGTGCACCGGCGTGGCCAAGTTCAGCGGCGGCAAGTTCGGGCCCCGGCAGAACCATGACCCGCGAGCGTTCCTGGACACCCTTGAAGGGTTCGCCAAGCGCGCCCACAGTGCGCAACTCAACAGTTTTGAAGTGACCCCGGCCTTTGCGGCGGCGGTGATCATTGCCCATTTGGCAGGCGCAGCATCGCTGGTGACGATCAACGTGCTGGCGGTGCTGTTTATCACCAGCCGTCTGCTCTACATCATCTGCTACCTGGCGGACTGGGCGATCCTGCGGTCAGTGGTATGGGCGGTGGGGATGGCGTTGATTGCGAGTTTCTTCTTCGTCTCGATCTAAAGCCTGACGCTGTTCAAGTGTGGGAGCGGGCTTGCCCGCGATGCAGTCAACTCGATGTGTCAGTTACACCGAGGTGATGCTATCGCAGGCAAGCCAGCTCCCACAGAGTTCAGTGGTGTTATTCAGCTCCCTGTCGGCGCATCCGGCACTTTCGGCAGCGCCGCGCCTTTGGGCCACAGCATCCAGATCTGCCCCTGCTGCTTCATGTTGCCCGCCAACTCGCCTGCGGCATCACCGGTTCCCCAAAACAGGTCGGCCCGCACTTCGCCGGTAATTGCACCGCCGGTATCCTGCGCGGCCACCGGGCGGGCAATCGGCGCACCGTCCGGTCGCGTCGTCGACAACCACAACAGGCTGCCCAGCGGAATCACCTTGCGGTCCACTGCCACGCTGTAACCCGCCGTCAGCGGTACGTTCAGCGAGCCACGGGGGCCTTCGTTGCTGTCGGGGCGTGCGCTGAAGAACACGTAGCTGGGGTTGCTCGCCAGCAATTCGGGAATGCGCTGGGGATGAGCCTTGGCCCAGGCGCTGATGGCGCCCATGGTCACGTCTTCTTTTTTCAACTCGCCTTGCTCCACCAGCCAGCGGCCGATAGGGCGGTACGGGTAACCGTTCTGATCACCGTAACCGACCCGCAATTGGCGGCCGTCGGCCAGCTGAATGCGGCCCGAACCCTGGATCTGCAGGAATTGCAGGTCCATCGGGTTGGTCAGCCAGGCGATCGGCTTGGCGGTGGAACCTTGCTGGTTGATGGTGCTGGCATCGTCATAGGGCTTGAGTACCCGGCCTTCCAGGCGACCGCGCAGGCGCTTGCCCTTGAGTTCCGGGTAGATGCTGTCCAGGTTGACGATGATCAGGTCGTCCGGCACGCCGAACACCGGTACATGGGCGGTGGGCGTTTCGGTGAGGCTGCCGGGGTAAACCGGCTCGTAGTAGCCGGTGATCAGGCCGTTGGGGCTATTGTCGGCCGAGCGCAAGCCGTAGACGTCGAGGTTGGCCTTGAGGAAGTCACGAATCGCCACGGCGGTTGATGGCACGCTGGCAGATGCCGCGCAGGTCGTGCCCCACACCGGGTCAGCCTTGAGCCGTTGGCAGGCGCTGCGCCAGGACTCGAAGCCGGCTTGCAGGTCGCTGTCCGACACGGCCGGCAGGTTTTCCCAGGTAGCGCCGACGTAGGTCGCAATGGCATGAGGCTTGGCTTTCTCGTCCTTGCCGGTGTCGCAACCGGCGAGCAACGCGATCATTGGCAGAGCCCACGCCAGGCGGCGACTCCAGGGTTTAAAGCGGGTATTCATACACATAGTTCCTGAAGCGATTGCCCGCGCCGGTCGGCGTTCGAGCAACCCTTATTATTAATAGGGGTATTGGTCTTTGCGGGCCGGGCGAGGATACTGGCCGCCGTTTCCCGTGACCTTGAGCCATCATGACTTTTAAAAGACTGACCGTTGTATTGCTGGCCTGCCTGACACTGTCCGCCTGCGGCGGGGTGGACCCGAACTCGCCCCTTGGCCAGCGCAAGGCGATTTTCAAGCAGATGCTCAAGACCGGCGAAGACCTGGGCGGCATGCTGCGTGGGCGCATTCCGTTCGATGGCGCCAAATTTGCCGAAGGCGCGGTCAAGCTCGATGCGTTGTCCCATGAACCGTGGAAACATTTCCCGAGCGTGCGCGAAGAAGACCACACCAGCGCCAAGGACGAGGTGTGGCAGAAACAGGCACGTTTCCAGGAAATGGCCCGAACCCTTGAAGCGGCCACCGGTGAATTGGTGATCGCCAGCCAGGTCCAGCCTTACAAGGCCAGCAACCTTGGCCCGGCCGTGCAGAAAGTCGAAGATGCCTGCACCGCGTGCCATAAACAGTTCCGCGATCACTGAGGCGTCTTACTTGTCCAGTTCGTCCAGGGCTTCCTGCAAGTCCTTGCGTGACTGGGCCAGCTTGTCCTTGCGCTTGTTGATCTTGTCGGAATCACCCTTTTTCATGGCCTTGTCGAGGTCGGCCTGACGGCGGCTGACTTCGTGCTTGGCGTCGAGCACCTTGTTTTCGCGCTCCTTCTTCAAGGAGGCGTCGGTGCAGTTGGCGGTGACTTCACTCAAGGCTTTTTCCAGGCCGGCTTGTTGCTCGCTGTTGCCGTGGGCCTTGGCTTGTTCGATCTGGGTACTGATGGCCTGGCGCTTGGCGGCGCAGCCGGTGAGTGGCGGGGCTTCCTCGGCGGCCAGCAGTGGCGTGGCCATGAAGGCAGCAACGGTCAGCAGGGCAAAAGGTGCAAGAAACTTCATAAACGCTCCATGGGAAACAAGGTCGCAATCAGGTGGGCAGGATGAATTCTGCCGTCACCGGGTATGCCGCTGGGCGGAGGTCAAAAACCTTCTATCCCGGCGGCCCGTAATGTTTCACTCAAGGCCTGCACCTGCGGGTCGCGAAAAAAAGCGCTCAGTTGCGCCGCGCGGCCCGGGCCAATGCCGTCTTCGGCCAGCCAGGCTTGAGTGTCTTTGGCGGCCAGGGTTTGCCAGCCGCCTTGCAGATTGTTGCGGGCCGTGGGCGGTACTCCCAGGGCCTTCAGCCATTGTGCGAACGGTCGCTGCCGGGCGCTGCGCAAGCTGTCGAGCAAACGCGCACTGCTGCGTTCGCCGAAGCCATCAATGTTAGCAAGCTCTGCCTCATCCAGGGTTAACCAATCGAGCAGGCCACCGATTAGACCGGCCTGGATCAAGCTGTTCCAGGTTTCGCGGCCGATATGCGGCAGGGCCAGGCCCTGGGCGCCGCTCAGCCAGGTCAGGCGCGCCAGCAACTGGTCTTCGCAGCCGGGGGCCAGTTGCCAGCAACTCAACGGATGGAAGTCCTTGGCCTGCGGGACCTGCAATTCGGCCCGTGAATGGCTGCGCAGGATGACGTGGTCCAGGCGCGGGATGACTTGCCCGGCGAGGCTGATGGACACCTGGTCGCCAGGGCGAATATCCAGTTCCTGCCAGCGTTTCAGGGACCCCACACTGACCCGGCTGATTTTCCGGTCATCGAGCAGTACCGGCTCCAGCTCCAGGATGGAGGTGATGCGCCCGGTGCGGCCGATCTTGAAGTGCACCTTGCTTACATGGGCCAGTGCCTTGACCGTCGGGTACTTCCAGGCGACCGCCCAATAGGGCGCGCTGACCCGCCAGCGTTCCGCCGGCGGTCGTTGGCTCTGGTGCAACACCACCCCGTCACTGGCGAAGGGCAGTGGGTGGCTGTACCAATAGCTGCGCCAATGCGCCGCATCGGTGATGTCCTTGATCGGCTGGCTGTAGCGCCCGCTATCGGTGAACCCCCATCGCGCAAGCTGGCTCAGCGTCTCGGAAAAATCTCCGGGACCTTTGGGCCAGGCCCACACAAACAGACCGATATTGGCCGCCTGCGCCTCGCTCAACTGCCGACGGTTCATCAGCCCGGCCACTTTGCTGCGGGCGCCGAGGCCCCCTTCGTCCGCCTGCACATGGTCCCTCAGCCGCCAATAGAGTTCGCCTTGCAACAGCACGTCAACGGGCTCGGACAACTGCTGGACGATTCCGGGAATCCGGCGGGCGGAGGCTGACCAGTCCTGCCCCAACTGGCCATCGCCGCGACTGATGACCCGGCTCAGTCGGCCCTTGCGGTAAACCAGGGTCACGGCGACGCCATCGACCTTGGGCTGCACCCACACGTCCTGGCGAGTGCTCAGCCAGGCCTGGACGGCGTTATCGTCCAGCAGTTTTTCCAGGCCAGTGTGTGGCGTCGGGTGGGGGATCGTGCCTCGTGCGCTGCCCAGCGGGTTGTCCGTGACTGCGACGGAGGGGGCAAAGCAGCTGCGCCATTGGGCAAGGCGCTGGCGGGCCTGGTCATAGAGCTCATCGCTGATCAATGACTGGCCGAGCCGGTGGTAGCTGTCATCCCACTGGCGAACCTGTTGCGACAGGGTGGCGATCTGGGCTTGCGCGTGATCGGTGTCCCAGTCGGGGCACTCCCGTGCCCACGCAATCAGTGGCGAGAAACTGAGTAAAAAGACAAGCAGTAGGCGCATAGGCGACATCATCATGAGCATCCTTGCTCTGAAAGGGCGCCCAGCCTATGCCATCCCTGCGGGCATAAAAAAGCCCCGCAGTCGCGAGGCTTTTTACCCGATGTTTCTGCTTACTTGAACAGACCGCCCAGGGCTTTCACTTTGTCGTTGCTGTCAGCCTTGGCCTGCTGCTTTTGCTGGCCGGCATCGAGCTTGTCCTGGGACTCGCCGACTTTTTTGCAACCTTTGTTGACTTGATCCAGGGCAGCCTGCATGGCCTTCACTTTCATGTCTTCGCCATTGGCTTTGGCAGCGTCGACCTTGGCTTGCAGGTCTTTGCCCTGTTTTTCGCAGTCGCCGGCAGACACACCCAGTTGCGAAGTCAGGCCGCTGAGTGCGCTCAGGTCGGCGTGCGCCGGCAGGGCGAACAGGCTGAGCAGAAGGGCGGCAGGGGCGAGTGTGGAAATGCGCATGAAAACCTCAATGTTCGATTGCCTGCGCGCTTATGGCTCCCGGGCAGGCGCAGTGCAATATCCAGTAAGAGGTGAAGGCCCGGGAGGGCGCGGATTCTAGAGGGCCATTATTTGGCCTGCAAGCATTGGATCCAAAAAACGTGAACATCGCCCGCAAATCATCCGGCAATAAAAAGCCCCGCCGGGATAACCCGGCGGGGCTTTGTGTACACCGTGATGCTTACAGGCCGGCGGCAGTGCGCAGGTCGTTGGCGCGGTCGGTCTTTTCCCAGGTGAACGTGGTGAAGGTGTCGTTGCCGACGGTCTTCTGTTCAGGGGTGCGACCGAAGTGGCCGTAGGCCGCGGTTTCCTGGTACATCGGGTGCAGCAGGTCGAGCATGGTGGTGATCGCGTAAGGGCGCAGGTCGAAGATCTCACGCACCAGCTTGACGATCTTGTCGTCGCTGATCTTGCCGGTGCCGAAGGTGTTCAGCGAGATCGACGTAGGCTGGGCCACACCGATGGCGTAGGACACCTGGATCTCGCAACGCTCGGCCAGGCCGGCTGCCACGATGTTCTTGGCCACGTAACGACCGGCGTAGGCAGCGGAACGGTCAACCTTGGATGGGTCCTTGCCGGAGAACGCGCCACCGCCGTGACGGGCCATGCCGCCGTAGCTGTCGACGATGATCTTGCGACCGGTCAGGCCGCAGTCACCCACCGGGCCGCCGATGATGAACTGGCCAGTCGGGTTGATGTGGAACTGGGTGTCTTTGGTCAGCAGTTCGGCCGGCAGCACGTGCTTGACGATCAGTTCCATGACGCCTTCACGCAGGTCGGCGTAGGAAACGTCCGGGTTGTGTTGGGTCGACAGTACGACAGCGTCGATGGCGACGACTTTGCCGCCTTCATAACGGCAGGTCACCTGGGACTTGGCATCCGGGCGCAGCCATGGCAACGCACCCGATTTACGGGCTTCGGCCTGGCGCTTCACCAACTGGTGGGAGAAGGTGATCGGTGCTGGCATCAGCACGTCGGTTTCGTTGCTGGCGTAGCCGAACATCAGGCCCTGGTCGCCGGCACCCTGATCTTCAGGTTTGGCGCGGTCGACACCCTGGTTGATGTCCGGGGACTGCTTGCCGATGATGTTCATCACGCCGCAGGTCGCGCCGTCGAAGCCGACGTCGGAGCTGTTGTAGCCGATATCGATGATCACATCACGAACGATCTGCTCCAGGTCGACCCAGGCAGAAGTGGTGACTTCACCGGCGATGATCGCCACGCCCGTTTTCACCAGAGTCTCGCACGCCACTCGGGCGAACTTGTCTTCAGCGATGATAGCGTCCAGCACCGCGTCAGAGATCTGGTCGGCGATTTTGTCCGGATGCCCTTCAGACACGGACTCGGAGGTGAAAAGGGAGTATTCGCTCATCTCGATGTTTTCCTGATATTTACCGATGGTGAGTGTCGCCAGCCGGCCGCTGAAAATGTCGGACCTGAATCTGGAAACCATTACGTAAACCTACATAGAGGCTTTCCCCGGGAACGAGTCCCGCAGCGGTGGCCCAGCGGGCCAAATCGTCCTGTTCAAAACCCAGCCAGAGATCACCGCAGGCCTCCCTGGCCCAACTCTGGTTGTGGCTGCATAAATCCGTAATCAGCAGGCTGCCGCCTGGTTGCAGCAAATTCGCCATCTGCTTGAGGGCTTCTGCCGGGGCGGCGAAATGGTGCAGGACCATGTTCAGCACCACGCAGTCGGCCCGCAGGCTGGTGTCATTCAGGGCGTCCGCCAACTGCAGGCGGACATTGCCCAGCGCCTCGCGCTCACACAACTGGCGGGCCAGCTCCAGCATCGCCGGGCTGTTGTCCAGCGCCGTGACCTGATGAAAGCGCCGCGCCAGCTCCGGCAGGAAACCGCCGTCGCCGGGGCCCACTTCAACTGCCGTGGCCTCATCACTGAAGCTCAGCTTGTCCAAAAGTGCCAGCACGCTTTCGCGGTACTGCGCCAACCCGGCGATCAGGTCCTGCTGGGCGCGAAACTTCTCTGCTACCCGTGAGAAAAAATCCTGGCTGGCTGCTGCGCGTTGGCCGTGCACCTGGCTGATACGCGACTGCACGTCAGCCGGCAGGGCCAGGCTGTCGATTTCTTCCAGCAGAGCGGCGTGGAGCTTACCGCCCAACTGTTCGGTGTGGGGCAGGGCGCGACGGTAAAAAATCGCATTGCCTTCGCGGCGGGTGGCCACCAGGTCAGCCTGGGCCAGCACCTTCAAGTGGTGGCTCATGCCGGACTGGCCGATGGCGAAGATTTGTGCCAGCTCCAGCACCCCGAACGAATCGTTGGTCAGCGCACGCAGCACATTCAGGCGCAATGGATCGCCGCCGGCCTTGCACAGGGCTGCCAGCTCGTCGCTGTCGTCGGGGCGAATGGAAGGTGCGCTTGAGTTCATAGGGCAGCAGTCTAGAGACGGTGGGAAAACCTCGCAAGGCCAATATCAAAAAGTTTTGATATTGGTCGATAATCGGTGGTTATAAGCAGCCGCTATAACCCATAGACGAAGTGCTGAACGGTTTCTCCAGCCAATCCACAGGAAAAACACCCTCAAGTGACTATCTGTCATTGCCCCGAGGGCCGTGGCTGAGGGAAAATGCCGATCCTTTTTTCCGTTTCTTTTATTCAACTCCAGGAGATCAGCGATGCCCAGCCGTCGTGAGCGTGCCAACGCCATTCGTGCCCTCAGCATGGATGCCGTGCAAAAAGCCAACAGCGGCCATCCCGGTGCCCCGATGGGCATGGCGGATATCGCCGAGGTACTTTGGCGTGACTACCTGAAACACAACCCGAGCAACCCGTCGTTCGCCGACCGTGACCGCTTCGTGCTGTCCAACGGCCACGGCTCGATGCTGATCTACTCGTTGCTGCACCTGACCGGCTACGACGTCACCATCGACGACCTGAAAAACTTCCGCCAGATCCACAGCCGCACCCCGGGCCACCCGGAATACGGCTACACCCCGGGCGTGGAGACCACCACCGGTCCACTGGGCCAGGGTTTGGCCAACGCCGTGGGTTTTGCCCTGGCTGAAAAAGTCCTGGGCGCGCAATTCAACCGCCCGAACCACAACGTTGTCGACCACCACACCTACGTGTTCCTGGGTGATGGCTGCATGATGGAAGGCATTTCCCACGAAGTCGCTTCCCTGGCCGGTACCCTGGGCCTGGGCAAGCTGATTGCCTTCTACGATGACAACGGCATCTCCATCGACGGCGAAGTCGAAGGCTGGTTCACCGACGACACGCCAAAGCGTTTCGAAGCCTACAACTGGCAGGTGATCCGCAACGTCGACGGCCACGATCCTGAAGAGATCAAGACCGCCATCGAAACCGCCCGCAAGAGCGAGCAGCCGACCCTGATCTGCTGCAAGACCACCATCGGTTTCGGTTCGCCGAACAAGCAAGGTAAAGAAGACTGCCACGGCGCCCCACTGGGTGACGCGGAAATCGCCCTGACCCGTGCTGCGCTGAAATGGAACCACGGCCCGTTCGAAATCCCGGCCGACATCTACGCCGAATGGGACGCCAAGGAAGCCGGCCTGGCTGCCGAAGCCGAGTGGGACCAGCGTTTTGCTGCCTACTCCGCCGAATTCCCTGAATTGGCCAACGAGCTGGTACGCCGCCTGGCCGGTGACCTGCCTGCCGACTTCTCGGAAAAAGCCTCGGCCTACATCGCCGAAGTGGCAGCCAAGGGCGAAACCATCGCCAGCCGTAAAGCCAGCCAGAACACCCTGAACGCGTTCGGCCCGCTGCTGCCTGAGTTCCTCGGCGGTTCGGCTGACCTGGCCGGTTCCAACCTGACCCTGTGGAAAGGTTGCAAAGGTGTTTCGGCGGAAGACGCCAGCGGCAACTACATGTACTACGGCGTACGCGAGTTCGGCATGAGCGCCATCATGAACGGTGTTGCCTTGCACGGCGGCCTGGTGCCTTACGGCGCGACCTTCCTGATGTTCATGGAATACGCGCGCAACGCGGTACGCATGGCGTCGTTGATGAAGAAGCGTGTGATCTTCGTCTACACCCACGACTCCATCGGCCTGGGCGAAGACGGCCCGACGCACCAGCCGGTCGAGCAATTGACCAGCCTGCGCACCACGCCGAACCTCGACACCTGGCGCCCATCGGACGCGGTCGAATCGGCTGTGGCCTGGAAGCACGCTATCGAGCGTAAGGACGGCCCTTCGGCGCTGATCTTCTCCCGTCAGAACCTGCAGCATCAAACCCGCGACGCGGCGCAGATCGAAGGCATCAGCCGTGGTGGCTACGTGCTCAAAGACTGCATCGGCGAGCCGGAGCTGATCCTGATCTCCACCGGTTCCGAAGTGGGCCTGGCGGTTCAGGCGTACGACAAGCTGACCGCCGCCGGTCGCAACGTGCGTGTGGTTTCCATGCCGTGCACCAGCGTTTTCGAAGCCCAGGACGCCGACTACAAGCAATCGGTGCTGCCGTTGCAGGTCAGCGCGCGTATCGCCATCGAAGCGGCTCACGCCGACTACTGGTACAAGTACGTGGGCCTGGAAGGCCGCGTGATCGGCATGACCACCTACGGTGAGTCGGCGCCGGCGCCAGCGTTGTTCGAAGAGTTCGGTTTCACCCTGGAAAACATCCTGGGTCAGGCTGAAGAGCTGCTGGAAGACTAAAGCGCGTCCCCTTGTAGGAGCGAGCTTGTTGTGGCGAGGGAGCTTGCTCCCGCTGGGCTGCGAAGCGGCCCCAAGCCGTGCGATCGAGATGTGTCAGATACACCTCGTCAGCCGGTCTGGGAGTGCTTCGCACTCCAGCGGGAGCAAGCTCCCTCGCCACACCAGCCAGCTCCTACAATGGTTTGTGTCGCCCACAATGCGAGAACCCCATGCCTCAACCGCGTCCTTACAAAGTTGCACTCAACGGCTACGGCCGGATTGGTCGTTGCGTCTTGCGTGCTCTGTTCGAGCGAGGGGCGGCGGCCGGGTTTGAAATTGTTGCGATCAACGATCTGGCCGACATGGCCAGCATCGAATACCTGACACGCTTTGACTCCACCCACGGCCGGTTCCCCGGCGAAGTGCGGGTCGAGGACGACTGTCTGCATATTAATGGCAACTGCGTGAAGGTATTGCGCAGTGCCACCCCCGAAGGCATTGACTGGGCGGCGCTGGACGTCGACCTGGTGCTGGAATGCTCCGGTGCCTATCACACCCGTGCCGATGGCCAGCGTTTTCTCGACGCCGGCGCGCCACGGGTATTGTTCTCCCAGCCGATGGCCAGCGAGGCGGATGTCGACGCCACCATCGTCTACGGCGTGAACCAGGACTGCCTGACCGGCGCCGAATTGCTGGTGTCCAACGCCTCCTGCACCACCAACTGCGGCGTGCCGCTGTTGCGCCTGCTGGACCAGGCGATCGGCCTGGAATATGTGTCGATCACCACCATTCACTCGGCGATGAACGATCAGCCGGTGATCGATGCCTATCACCACGAAGACCTGCGCCGTACCCGTTCGGCGTTTCAGTCCGTGATTCCGGTGTCTACCGGGCTTGCCCGCGGTATCGAGCGACTGTTGCCGGAACTTGCCGGGCGAATCCAGGCCAAAGCCGTACGGGTACCGACGGTAAATGTGTCGTGCCTGGATATCACCATGCAAACCGTCAGCGACACCGACGCCGGCGAGGTCAACCGGATCCTGCGCGACGCCGCCACCAGCGGCCCGCTCAAAGGCCTGTTGGCCTACACCGAGTTGCCGCACGCCAGCTGTGATTTCAACCACGACCCGCATTCGGCCATCGTCGATGCCAGTCAGACCCGTGTTTCCGGCCCACGGCTGGTGAACATCCTGGCGTGGTTCGACAACGAATGGGGTTTTGCCAACCGTATGCTGGACGTGGCTGATCACTACCTGCAAACCGCTTCCCCAAAATCCGCTCTCTAATTCAAAGACTCTCAGGAATTGCCACCCATGACCGTGTTGAAGATGACCGACCTCGATCTGCAAGGTAAGCGCGTACTGATCCGCGAAGACCTCAACGTCCCAGTCAAGGACGGTGTCGTCACCAGCGATGCGCGAATCCTGGCCTCGCTGCCGACCATCAAGCTGGCCCTGGAAAAAGGCGCGGCTGTGATGGTCTGCTCCCACCTGGGTCGCCCGACCGAAGGTGAGTTCTCGGCAGAAAACAGCCTCAAGCCTGTGGCCGAGTACCTGAGCAAGGCCCTGGGCCGCGACGTGCCGCTGGTGGCCGACTACCTGAACGGCGTGGACGTGAAGGCTGGCGACATCGTGTTGTTCGAAAACGTGCGCTTCAACAAGGGCGAGAAAAAGAACAGCGACGAACTGGCCCAGCAATACGCTGCCCTGTGCGACGTGTTCGTGATGGACGCCTTCGGCACCGCTCACCGTGCCGAGGGTTCGACCCACGGCGTGGCCAAGTTCGCCAAAGTCGCCGCAGCTGGCCCGTTGCTGGCTGCTGAACTGGACGCACTGGGCAAGGCCCTGGGCGCTCCGGCCCAACCGATGGCCGCCATCGTTGCCGGCTCCAAGGTGTCCACCAAGCTCGACGTACTCAACAGTCTGAGCCAGATCTGCAACCAACTGATCGTCGGCGGCGGCATTGCCAACACCTTCCTGGCCGCTGCCGGCCATCCGGTGGGCAAATCGCTGTACGAGCCGGACCTGCTGGACACCGCCCGCGCCATCGCCGCCAAGGTCAGCGTACCGCTGCCGGTGGACGTGGTAGTGGCCAAGGAATTTGCGGAAAGCGCCGAAGCCACCGTCAAGCTGATCGCTGATGTGGCCGCCGACGACATGATCCTGGATATCGGCCCGCAAACTGCAGCGAACTTCGCTGAACTGCTGAAATCGTCCCAGACCATCCTGTGGAACGGTCCGGTGGGCGTGTTCGAGTTCGACCAGTTCGGCAACGGCACAAAAGTGCTGGCCCACGCCATCGCTGAAAGCTCGGCCTTCTCGATTGCCGGTGGTGGCGACACCCTGGCGGCCATCGATAAATATGGCGTTGCTGACCAGATCTCCTACATTTCTACCGGTGGTGGTGCGTTCCTCGAATTCGTCGAAGGCAAGGTACTGCCGGCCGTAGAAGTGCTGGAAAGCCGGGCCAAGGGCTAAGGCACTTGCTGAGGAAAAGGAGCATTCCGATGATCAAGTCGTTGGCACTGGTGATCGCAGCAGGCCTGTTGGCCGGCTGCGGCAGCGCGCCGAAAACGCCGCCGGAGTCTGAAAAGGCCGGGGCGGCGCGGCAAAAGAGTTGCTACCAGGCTGACTGGCAAGCCGAAACCATGCCGGTGATCAACAAGCGCATCGGGCCCGACGGGTTGGAGAAATACGATTCCCCGCCCAAAGGTCAGGAACAGGGTTGCCCTTGACGGGTCTGATTCAATAACCGACAGCAGCGGTGGCCCCAGGTCGCCGCTTGAGGATTGGCAATGAAAGGCGTTTTCGCCCTGGCAGCACTGGCTTTATTGGCCGGATGCACCAACCTGAACATGTTCGACAAGCAGGCCGAGCCAGCGGACAAGTGGACCACCTGGACGTGTGACAGCCAGGCGCAAGTCAACTGGCGCTTTGCCGACCAGGGCCGCACGCAGGTGGATGTACGCCTGGGTGGTTCGGACCAGGTTTACCGCCTCAAGCAGGAAGTGGCGGCCTCGGGCGTGCTGTACAGCGACGGCCAGTTGGCGTTTCACACAAAAGGTGAGGAAGGCCTGGTTTACTGGGTTGCCACCGATGATTTGATCGGGCGCGGCTGTAAAGCTCAATAACACGCCGCGATCACCTGTAGGAGCCGGCTTGCCGGCGATAGCGTCAGTCGCCTGACAGCAATAACGATTCAGCAGGCCAGGCTTTGAAAGCCTGACCTTCAATAACTTGAATAGCAGCCGCCGCTACGGCAGGCTTGCACGATTAACGACCCTCGACCGGGAGAGAGACTCACAATGGCACTTATCAGCATGCGCCAGATGTTGGACCACGCAGCCGAATTCGGCTATGGCGTTCCAGCCTTCAACGTCAACAACCTTGAGCAGATGCGCGCCATCATGGAAGCCGCTGACAAGACTGACTCTCCAGTGATCGTCCAGGCCTCGGCCGGTGCGCGCAAATACGCCGGCGCCCCGTTCCTGCGTCACCTGATCCTCGCCGCGATCGAAGAATTCCCGCACATCCCGGTGTGCATGCACCAGGACCACGGCACCAGCCCTGACGTGTGCCAGCGCTCCATCCAACTGGGCTTCAGCTCGGTGATGATGGACGGCTCCCTGGGCGAAGACGGCAAGACCCCGACCGACTACGAATACAACGTACGTGTTACCCAACAAACCGTGGCCATGGCTCACGCCTGCGGCGTTTCGGTTGAAGGCGAGCTGGGCTGCCTGGGTTCCCTGGAAACCGGCATGGCCGGTGAAGAAGACGGTATCGGCGCCGAAGGCGTGCTGGATCACAGCCAGATGCTGACCGACCCGGAAGAAGCTGCCGACTTCGTCAAGAAGACCCAGGTTGATGCCCTGGCCATCGCCATCGGCACCAGCCACGGCGCCTACAAGTTCACCAAGCCACCTACCGGCGACGTGCTGGCGATCGACCGCATCAAGGAAATCCACAAACGCATCCCCAACACCCACCTGGTGATGCACGGTTCTTCCTCGGTACCGCAAGAGTGGCTGGCGATCATCAACCAGTACGGCGGCGACATCAAAGAAACCTACGGCGTGCCGGTTGAAGAAATCGTTGAAGGCATCAAGTACGGCGTGCGCAAGGTCAACATCGACACCGACCTGCGCCTGGCCTCCACCGGTGCGATGCGTCGCCTGATGGCCACCAACCCGAGCGAATTTGACCCACGTAAATTCTTCGGCGCTACCGTGACTGCCATGCGTGACGTGTGCATCGCGCGTTACGAAGCCTTCGGTACGGCGGGCAACGCTTCGAAGATCAAGCCGATCTCGCTGGAAGCGATGTACCAGCGTTACCTGAAAGGTGAGTTGAACGCCAAGGTCAACTAAGCCCTACGCGTTAATGAAAAAGCCCGCAGCGATGCGGGCTTTTTTGTGGCTGAAATCTGGTCAGGCGACTGTGGGTGTGTCGAAGCCGCGGTATTCGATGACGCGGAATACGTCGCTAACGTCCTGCACCAGGATGCGGGCGGTGTTGAGGCGTTCGCGCAGGCAGGCGTTCAGGTCCGGTAGCGGAGCTTCGCTGTCGATCAGGAGTACGGGGTATTCGGTGGCTGTTTCGGTGCAAGGGGTGAAGCGGCGCCCCGATTCACCGCAACGGCCCTGTAGGACACACCGAACCCATGTGGGAGCCGGGCTTGCCCGCGATGGCGGTGGGTCAGCCAACTTATTCTGTGACTGATACACCGCCATCGCGGGCAAGCCCGGCTCCCACAGGGATAAGTGGTGTTTAAGCGATTGTGTTAATCACCGAATGATCCGCAGGTCCTATAGGACGATACCTACGCATAGGTGGGGACTTAGTTTTCCACCAACACCTTCGGATTCGAGTTACCCCACACCGTATACAGATCCGCCAGCAACGCCCCGTTGATGTCTTCAACTTCCGCCTGGCTGGTCTCAACCGCGCCTTGCTTGCCGAACAACACCACCTCATCACCACTCTTCACGGTCGGCACGTCGGTGACATCCACCATCAGCGTGTTCATCGACACCTTGCCCACCACCGGCACGCGATGGCCGTTGATCAGCACCACGCCCTTGTTGGTAAACGCCCGGCGGTAGCCGTCGGAATAACCCACGGTGATGTTCGCCAGTTTCGAATCCCGCGCCAGGGTGTAGGTGCGGTCATAACCCACGGTGTTGCCCTTCGGATAGCTATTGACCGAAGCCACGTGGGACTTGAACTGCATCACCCGCTTGTATTCGGTGAACGACGGTACGGTGTCACCAAACAACAACCCGCCCGGGCGCACCATGTCCAGCCGCGACTCGGGCACTTCCAAAGTGGCGAAGGAGTTGGCGGCGTGCAGGGTGATCTTGCTGCGGTCGAGTTGGGCGACGTTGATCAGCCAGTTGGCCTGCTCGTTAAACGCCTTGAGGCCGGTGCGCACGTCGGCGGCGTCTTCGACGGCGAAGTGGGTCATGATCGCCTTCACTTGCAGGTTCGGCACCTTGGTGATCGCTACGGCGTCGCGGCGGCCCTGGGCGCTGGTCATTTCCACGCCATTGCGGCTCATGCCGCTGGAGTTCAGGCCCAGGTGTACCACCAGCGGGCGGCCGTGGTTTTCGGCGATCAGGCTGGCGCGTACGGCGAAGTCCAGGTTGCCCACCAGTTCCTCGACGTTGTATGGCAGCGCGGCTTCCAGTTCGCTCAGGGCGGCGGTGCGTACGCGGATCAGTTGGCCCTTGAAGCCGCTTTCACGGACCACGCGGGCTTCTTCGTTGCTGGCGATGCCGACGCAGGGTACGCCCAGTTTGATCACCGAAGGCATCAGCAAGCCGATGCCGTGGCCGTAGGCATCAGCCTTGAGCACGGCGCAGATTTTCGACTTGTCGGCGAGGCTGGCTTGCAGGGTGCGGATGTTGTTTTCGAAGGCGACTTTGTTGATTTCGACCCAGGCATTGCTGTCCTGGATATTGACCTGGGCCACCCCGTCGGCCATCGACAGTGGCGGGGCGGCGAAGGCCGGGTTTTGCAGCAGAGCCATGCCCAGAGAGAGGGCGAGCAGGGTGCGGGAAAAGGGCATTGGGCAGTCTCCATGACTTTCTTATAGGGGGTAGTGCGCGTGCGCGGCGCCATACTCGGATTGTCCTACAAGAAAGTCGAGACCCTGGGTCGCGGTTCTGTCCTAAAGCGTCGTGGGACCGGTCGCTGAAGCGAATCAGCGTCAGTCGTGGTCAATGTCCAGCTTGGCAAATGTCACCCGGGCGCCTTCCTTGCTGTTGCCACTGTTGTCCTGCACATAGGCGCCGGCCTTGAAGTACAGCGGTTGCTTGCCCCACGCGGCGCCAATGCGTTCGTTCCATTGCCCGCTGGCGGCGTCGACACTCAACAGGCCGGCTTTATTCAGGTGGATGACGTAGGTGAAGTTGCGGTCCAGCGGTACGTTTTCGGCAACGATGATCACCCGGCCTTCATCTTCAGTGGGGCGCATGCGCACCTTGGCGACGATGTTGCCGGTCTGGGTTTTTTCCTTGTACTGATACTCGACCTTGATCAGCGGTTTCTGGCTGTCATAGGCGTGGATTTGACCGATGACGATCTTGCCGGACGACGGCACCTGGTTCACCGCCAACGTGGCGCGCAGGAAGTTGTCGGCGTCGCTGTAGAGCCAGTTGCGCAGGCGGCCATCGGCGTAGGTTTCCCGCAGTTCGCTGCGGGGGTAAACCGCGTTTTCGGTGCGTGTGCCGGTGACCGGGGTCCAGAACTGCACACTGCTGCCTTCGGCCTGAAAGTATTGGTCCTTGAACCCACTGAGCAGTTTCGGGGTGTCGATGGTCGAGGGCGGGGAGCCGACGGGGATGCTCAGGTTCCAGGTGGACAGATCAATCATTGAAAGCGCCTTAAACAGGGAGAGAAGGTTGCGGCTCGAGAGCTGGCACTTTCTTTATAGGTGGCTGGAAATGGATTGTTAATGATTTTGTGGCGGTTTGTTGGCGCCAGGTAAATGTCAAAAAGCCATGTTTCCCGTAAATCGCGGGCTGTAGACACCGACCGTTAGTCGGTTGCCTGAACTTTGGCGTCATGATGGCACCGTCATGGCTTCTGCTTTAAGGGATCCGGGGCTAGAGTGAGTCCTTATTGTTTATCCGGTTTTGTCGCAAAAATGACCGGAGTGACGCCGACGACAGAGAAGCAGCAATGGAATGCGCTCCAATCAAGCCCCGCGATGGTTGTTCAGTGCTTTTGGTGGTCGATGACTATCCCGAAAACCTGATCAGCATGCGTGCGCTATTGCAGCGTGAAGACTGGTATGTGGTAACCGCAGCGTCCGGGGTTGAAGCCCTGGGATTGCTGCTCGAGCACGACGTCGACCTGGTGTTGCTGGATGTGATGATGCCCGGCATGGACGGGTTCGAGGTGGCCCGCCTGATGCGGGGCAGCCAGCGCACGCAGATGACCCCGATCATCTTTCTCAGCGCCCACGCCCAGTCGCCGGCGGCGATGCTGGAGGGCTATGCCAGCGGCGCCATCGACTATCTGCTCAAACCCTTCGACCCCAATATCCTCAAGCCCAAGGTCCATGCCCTGCTGGAGCACCAGCGCAACCGCCGTGCCCTGCAGCGCTTGAGCCATGACCTGGAGTCGGCCCGGGCCTTCAATGCCTCGGTGCTGGACAACGCCGCCGAAGGCATCCTGGTGGTGGGCGAAGACGGAGTGATCAGCTACGCCAACCCGGCCATTTCGCGATTGCTGAATGCGCCGGTGGCGCAGATTCAGGGCGCCGAGTTCCTCGGGTTCCTGCAAAAACCCCATGTGCCCGGCTGGGCCGACTCGGCCTTGTATGAAGGCTACAAGCGCGGCGAAACCTGGCGCCTGCACGATGCGATCCTGCGCACCGCGCCGGGCCAGCAACTGCCGGTGGCCATGTCGTGCGCGCCGTTGCCGGCCGAGCAGAAAGCCATGGTGGTCACCGTGCTGGACATGTCCGAGGTGCGCCACCTGCATCAGCAGCTGGAGTTCCAGGCGGTCACCGACCCGCTGACCGGCCTGCTCAACCGGCGTGGGTTTCACCAGGCGGTAGACAATGTGCTGTTGCGCAGTGAGCGTAACGAGCAGTCGCTGGTGCTGCTGTACCTGGACCTGGACGGGTTCAAGCGGGTCAACGATTCCCTGGGGCACGACGCCGGTGACCGGGTGTTGCGCTGGGTCTCGGAGCAGTTGAAGGCGTGCCTGCGTTCCTACGACATTCTCGGGCGCATGGGCGGGGATGAATTCACCGCGCTGCTGGAGCTGGAATTTCCGGAGCAGGCGGCGAAAATTGCGGAAAAACTGATCGAACGGGTGTCGATCTGTCAGCAGGTCGACGGCCTGGATGTGATGCTCGGCGTCAGTATCGGCATCGCCACCTTCCCGGACTGCGGCTCGGACCTCAATGGCCTGCTGCGGGCGGCGGACGTCGCCATGTACGAAGCCAAGCGCGCCGGGCGTCAGCAATATCGTTATTACGATCAGGAAATGAATGGCCGGGCCCGCTCGCGGCTGATGCTCGAAGACAGCGTGCGCAGCGCCATCGAGAGCAAGGATTTCACCCTGGTGTACCAGCCGCAGGTGTCGTTGCACGACGGCCATCTGCGGGGCGTGGAGGCGCTGTTGCGCTGGCAGCATCCGAGTGTCGGCGATGTGCCGCCGGGGCTGTTTTTGCCGTTGCTGGAAGAGGCGCGGCTGATCAGTCAGTTGAGCACCTGGATCTACCAGCAGGTGGCCGCCCAGCGGCAGGCATGGAAGGCCGTGTTCAGTGATGAATTGGTGCTGAGCGTGAGCTTGAGCAGCAGCCAGTTCAACATGCCGAACCTGGCTGGCCAGCTGCAGCAGGTGCTGGAGCGACATGGGCTGCAAGGCCGCCAGCTTGAGGTGGAGGTCAGCGAAGAAAGCCTGATGCACAACCTGGAAGAGTCCACCAAGCAGCTCAAGCTGTTGCGCCAGGCCGGCGTGCGGATTGCCCTCGATGACTTCGGCGCGGGCAACTGCTCCCTGGCCCACCTGCGGGACCTGGAGTTCGACACCCTCAAGCTCGACCCCAAGCTGATCGCACGGCTGCCCGGCTCTTCCCGGGATGCGGCGATGGCGAAGAGCATTATCGAACTCTGCCGGCATTTCGACCTGTTGGTGATTGCCGAGGGCGTCGAGACCCAGGAGCAGGCGCAATGGCTCAAAGCCAACGGCTGTCAGTTCATCCAGGGACCGCAGGTGGCGCCGCCGTTGATGGCCGATGAAATCGCCAACTGGCGCCTGCGCGCAGCGCTACGCTGAATTCGCTACACTGGCGCCTATTCAAATACCCGTTGTTGACCCCATGACCGCGCTGAAATACCTCCAGGCCTACCCCGCAGCATTGCAGGAACAAGTGCGCCAGTTGATTGCCAAGGACCAACTGGGCGACTACCTGACGCAGCGCTACCCTGAACGGCACGGCGTGCAGAGCGACAAAGCCCTGTACAGCTACGCCCAGGCCCTGAAGCAGGAACACCTGCGCAACGCGCCGGCCATCGACAAAGTGTTGTTCGATAACCGCCTGGACCTGACCCACCGAGCCCTCGGCCTGCACACCACCATCTCCCGGGTGCAGGGGGGCAACCTCAAGTCGAAGAAAGAAATCCGCATCGCCTCGCTGTTCAAGGAAGCCGCGCCGGAGTTTCTGCGGATGATCGTGGTCCACGAACTGGCGCACTTCAAGGAATCGGACCACAACAAGGCGTTCTACAAACTCTGTGAATACATGTTGCCGGGCTACCATCAGGTGGAATTTGACCTGCGGGTGTACCTGACCTGGCGGGACCTGCAGGGCAAGCCCTGACCTTCAAAGGCGATCGAGCATGGATGTGAGCAAGACCAAAAGCAGCTTCTACCGGCGCCTGTACGTGGCGTACCTGATCGACAGCCAGTTGGCCAGCAGCGTCCCGGCGCTGACCGAGGCCACGGGCATGCCCCGGCGCACCGCCCAGGACACGATTGCGGCGTTGGCGGACCTGGACATTGTGTGTGAGTTTGAACAGGAAGATGGCGCTCGCAATCATGCCGGGCGCTATCGGATTCGTGATTGGGGCGCAATTGATCGGCGCTGGATCGAGGCGAACCTGGCGAGCATTAAACAGGTGTTGGGTTACCCCTGAGACACCGGTTGCCTGTCCCGACGCCATCGCGGGCAAGCCCGGCTCCCACAGTTGATCGAGTGCTTATGTGGGAGCCGGGCTTGCCCGCGATGGCGTTCTAAGCGCGGCGCATGCCTATATGTGGAATGTCATCCTCAAGGTACTCCTCACCCGCCACCACAAACCCGTACCGCCCGTAATACCCCTGCAGATGCGCCTGGGCCGACAGATAGATCGGCACCTCAGGCCATTGCTTCTCGGCCTGCCGGAGGGCCTCATCCATCATCTGGTGGCCCAGCCCGGTGCCCCGTGCGCCCGGCGCGACAATCACCCGGCCAATCACCACATCACCGCCCTGTGATTCAGGGTCAAGCAGGCGCAGGTAGGCTTGCAACTGACCGTCATCCCAGGCCATCAGGTGATGGGTGTCACCGTCCAGGTCCTGGCCATCGATGTCCTGGTACACGCATTTCTGCTCGACGACGAAGACCTCCGAACGCAGGCGCAAAATGGCGTAGAGCTGCTCCTTGCCCAGGTCACTGTGGTGTTTGCAGACCCATTCGACTGTCATGGTGTTCTCTCGGCTAATTGTCTGCTCAGGATAGTAAGCGTGCAGGCGACGAGTGTCTAAATTGCGATTTTTTGTGAGTGGCGTCAATTTGCCATCATTCAGTGCGTTCGCGGCTGTCTTCTTTGTGTAATCTGCAGGGCAGGCTCATTGATGAGCTACTGTTAAATCCTCGGGTTTGCCCCCGGGGTCAGGCCATAGAATGCCCGCCAAGGACTTGAGCATGCCGCGATTTTCTCGTGCCGTTGCTTTGATCGGTTTGTTGTTGCTGGCCCAGACGGCGGCGGCAGAACGCTTGCGCCTGGTGGCGGATGCCTGGCCGCCGTTTACTGACTCCACCCTGGTCAATGGCGGGTTGGCCACCGACCTCGTGACCACCGCCCTGGCCCGCGCCGGCTACGCCAGTGAGTTTGAACAGGTGCCTTGGGCCCGGGCGCTGATGGGCGTGGGCGATGGGCGGTACGATGTGCTGGTCAATGCCTGGTACGACGATGCGCGTACGCAATTGGGGCAGTTTTCTGACGAGTATCTGCTCAACCGGGTGTTGTTTCTGAAGCGCCGTGACGATTCCATCGAATACCAGAACCTGCAGCAACTCCACGACTACCCCATCGCGGTGGTGCGCGGTTACGCCTACTCGGCGGCGTTCGATGCCGATCCGCAATTGCAGAAAGTCCCGGTGCATAACTTCGCCATGGCCGTGCGCATGCTGGCGGCGCAGCGGGTGCGGTTGACGGTGGAGGATGAGTTCGTTGCCCGCTACTACCTGGCTCGGGAATCGGCCGCTGTGCGCAATGCGGTGGAGTTCCTGCCGGTGCCGCTGAGCGAAAACAGCCTGCACATTCTGGTCAGCCTGAAAAATCCCCGGCATGAGGAGATTGTTGCCGGGTTTGATCGGGAGATTGTCAGGATGAAGGCGGATGGCAGTTATGCGCGGTTGATGAAGCAGCATGGGATGTAGTGAGGCTAATGGCCCCATCGCGGGCAAGCCCGGCTCCCACAGTTGGCCGCACTTCAAAGGTGGAACTCGGTCAACTGTGGGAGCTGGCTTGCCTGCGATAGCGATTCAGGCCTCGCTGGTGTCTTTGATCAGGTGAGCCGCCAAGGTGCGCAACGGCCCCAACTGCCGGCAGATCAACGCCAATTGCGTCTGCACCAACCGTTGCCCCTCATCAATCTCATCCGGCATCTGCTCCAGCTCTACCGCCAACGCTTCCTCCGCATCACTCTGGATCGCGATCGGCTGCTTGTTGGCCAGCCCCGTGGCGATCTCGTCGATGCTCGCCGCCAGCGTCTTGCCCGCACCTTCGATCAAGTGCTCGCGCATCTCGGCCGGCAGCTGGGTTTCCCGGTGTGCACCGAGCCCCGACAGGTAGCTGAGCAGCGTGTGTGACAGCACCAGGAACCTGAACCCCACGTCCGCTTCCTTACGGAAGTGCCCCGGCTCCATCAACATGTTCGCCAGGGTGGTGGACAGCGCCGCATCGGCGTTGTGGGCGTTGCGCCGGGCCAGGCGGTAAGCCAGGTCGTCGCTTTTGCCGGCGGCGTACTGCTGCATGATCTGGCGCAGGTAGATGCTGTTGCAGGTCAGGGTGTTGGCCAGCACCTTGTTCAGGCGTCGACCTTGCCAGTCCGGCAGGAACAGGAACACCGCCAGCCCGGCGATCAGGCTGCCGAGCAAGGTATCGAACAGCCGCGGCAGGAACAGCCCGTAGCCGTCGCCCACCTGGTTGAAGCAGAACAGCACCATCAGCGTGATCGCCGCGGTCGCCAGGGTGTAGCGGGTGGTGCGGTTGATAAAGAACACCAGGCCGGCGGCGATGGCGAACATCGACTGGATCAGCGGGTTGGGGAACAGGTCGAACAGCGCCCAGGCGATGGTCAGGCCGATGGCGGTGCCGATGATCCGCTGGCCCAGCTTGCGCCGGGTGGCGCCGTAGTTCGGCTGGCACACGAACAGCGTGGTGAGAATGATCCAGTAGCCCTGGGACGGGTGGATCAAGTGCACCATCCAGTAGCCGATACTCAGCGCCAGGGGCAGACGCAGGGCGTGGCGGAACAGCAAGGACGTCGGCGTCAGCTGCGTGCGCAGGCGTGTCCACATTTCCTTGAGGTTGCGCGGTGCACGGTCCAGCAGGCTGCTGTCGGTGGCATCGGCCAGGCTGTCGGGGTTGGCGGCGTCGCCCAGCAGGCGGTCCAGGGTCGAGAGGTTGGCCGCCAGGGCGCGCAGGGAGCGCAGCAGGCCGCGCCAGGCCGGGTTGCTCTGGATGCGCAGGTGTTCCAGGGAGGCATTCAGGTCGCCCAGGGCTTCGGCGAAGCTGTCGTCATAGACGAACGGCTGGCGCAGTTGGATCGATTCGGCGAGGGTCTGGCAGGCTTTGCCTTGCTGGCGCAGCAGGCGCTGGCAGCGGAACAGCACGTCGCTGTGGAAGAAGGCTTCGGCGAGGGCGTTGTAAGGGTAGTGCGAGGAGCTGGCGCGTTCGTGGATGTCCTGGGCCAGGAAGTACAGCTTGAGGTAGCGGCTGACCTTGGAGCCCGGGCGGCCATTGCCGACGCGGTGCAGGATGATTTCCTTGGCGGCGTTCAGCGCCGCCACCACCCGGCCGTTTTGCTGGGCCAGTTCCAGGCGCCGCGCTTCCACATCCAGCTGGCGGATCGGCTCGAACAGCGACGACTTGAGCTTGAGGTAACGCCCCAGCTCGCGAAACAGCCGTGCCAGGCTCTGCTGCACCGGCTGGTTGGAAAACAATACCTGCCACAACACCGAGAGCGCGCCGTACCAGGCAGCACCAGCCACCAGCAGCAAGGGTTCATGCCAGAAGTCGGTAACGGCGCCACCGCGCTGGTCCACGCCGATCATGGTGTAGACCGACAGAATCAGGGTGGCCGAAGCAATCGCCCCATAGCGCTCGCCCAGCGCGCCGAGCATGGTCAGGCCGAAGCTTGAGAGCGCCAGGAAAATCGCGAAGATCCATGGGTAGGGGAACAGCAGTTCGACGGACAGCGCGGCGGTGCTGAAGCACACCAGCGTCACGGCGAGGGCGTTGAGGCGGCCTTGCCAGTTGTCATCGGTCTCGGCCAGTGCGCTGGCGATAATCCCCAGGAACAACGGGATCAGCAGCGCCATTTCATTCTGGTACCAGCACAGCGCCATGCTGCCGGTCAGGGCGATGAATACCCGTACGCTGTAACTGAACTTATCCAGTGCCCAAAGGCGCCGCATGGACTGCTTGAAGGAGGTCGATGACATGAAGTCTGGGGTCTTCCGGGACGATGTCGCTAAATTGAGCCAGTAATGACGCCACGGCAAGCGTGGCGATCACATCCAACAGCAAAATTTATTACAGGCATTCTCTCAAGAACACCCCAAACCAATGTGGGAGCTGGCTTGCCTGCGATGGCGGTGTGTCAGTCAATCAGGATGTTGAAGGTGCCGGCCTCATCGCAGGCAAGCCAGCTCCCACAGTTTGACCGAGTACATCCTTGAATCAGGCAAATTGTGCCGCGGCATACCCGGAAGCCCACGCCCACTGGAAGTTGAACCCACCCAGGTGACCGGTCACATCCAACACTTCCCCGATAAAGTACAAACCGGGGCTTTTCAGGGATTCCATGGTCTTGGACGAAACTTCCCGCGTGTCCACCCCACCCAGGGTGACCTCGGCGGTGCGATAGCCTTCGGTGCCCGCCGGTACCAGCTGCCAACTCCCCAGTTTGCCGGCGATGTCGGCAATCTCGGCGTGGGTGTACTGCTTCATCGGCTTGGAAACGAACCAGGTTTCGGCCAGCAGGTTGGCCATCTTCTTGGTGAAGATCTCGCCCAGCAGGGTTTTCAGCTCGCTGTTCGGGCGCTCCACCTGTTGCTCCTGCAGCCAGGCGTGGGCGTCGTGGTCGGGCAACAGGTTGATTTCCACGGTGTCGCCGGGTTCCCAGTACGAGGAAATCTGCAAAATCGCCGGCCCGCTCAGACCTCGGTGGGTAAACAGGATGTTCTCGCGAAAGCTCTGGTCGTTGCAGCTCACCAGGCAGTCCACGGACGTGCCGGACAGCTCGCCGCACAATTCCTTGAGCTGGTCGGTGATGGTGAACGGCACCAGCCCGGCGCGGGTGGGCAGCAGTTCATGGCCGAACTGTTTGGCGACCTGGTAACCAAACCCGGTGGCCCCCAGGGTCGGAATGGACAGCCCGCCCGTGGCGATCACCAACGACTCGCAGCGCAACTCCCCCAGGGTGGTTTGCAGCTGATAGCCGCTCTCGACCTTGGCAATCTCCTGCACCGAGGTGTCCAGGTGCATGCTCACGCCCACCTGGATGCACTCATCCAGCAGCATCCCGAGGATGTCGCTGGACTTGTTGTCGCAGAACAGCTGGCCGAGCTTTTTTTCGTGGTACGGCACGCCGTGCTTGGCCACCAGCCCGATGAAATCCCACTGGGTGTAGCGGGCCAGGGCGGACTTGCAGAAGTGCGCGTTGTGGGACAGGAAGTTGGCCGGCTCGGTGTACATATTGGTGAAATTGCAGCGGCCACCGCCGGACATCAGGATTTTTTTGCCGGCCTTGTTCGCGTGGTCGATCAGCATCACCTTGCGCCCACGCCCGGCGGCGGTCAGCGCGCACATCAAGCCTGCGGCGCCGGCGCCAATGATCACAACTTCGGTCGAACGCACAGCAATGTCCTCAAAAAAATACTGATCTGAAATGCAATCAAATGTGGGAGCTGGCTTGCCTGCGATGCAGCCGACTCGGTCTGTCTGTCAGACCGAGTTGATGCTATCGCAGGCAAGCCAGCTCCCACATTGATTCGGTTCCTTCAACAGGAACGCGGTGTTTTTACAGGATGCGCACGCGCAACGAACGGCCTTTGATCTTGCCGTCATTCAAACGCTGCAGCGCCTGCTTGGCGATCCCGCGTTCCACGGCCACGAACGCCTGGAAATCAAAGATCGCGATCTTGCCGACCTGGGCACCGGGAATCCCGGCGTCACCGGTCAATGCGCCAAGGATGTCACCCGGGCGAACCTTGTCTTTACGGCCAGCGGCAATGCACAGGGTGCTCATCACCGGCAGCAACGGGCCGCCGCTCTGAGGCTTGAGGTTGTCCAACTGGTCCCAGTTCAGCGGCGATTTCTGCAACTGCTCGATGGCCTGGGCGCGGTGGGCTTCGGACGGTGCAACCAGGCTGATAGCGATGCCGGTCTCACCGGCACGGCCGGTACGGCCCACGCGGTGGATGTGGATTTCCGAGTCGCGGGCCAGTTCGACGTTGATCACCATGTCCAGTGCATCAATGTCCAAGCCACGGGCGGCCACGTCGGTGGCGACCAGTACCGAAGTACTGCGGTTGGCGAACATCGCCAGCACCTGGTCACGGTCGCGCTGTTCCAGGTCGCCATGCAGGCCGACAGCGGAAATGCCCTTGGCGGTCAGGTGGTCGACGGTTTCCTGCACTTGCTGCTTGGTAAAGCAGAAGGCTACGCAGGAAGCCGGACGAAAATGCGCCAGGACCTTGGTCACCGCGTCCATGCGCTCTTCCGGGGAAATCTCGTAGAAGCGCTGCTCGATCTGGTCGTCCGAGTGGAACGCTTCGGCCTTGACCTGTTGTGGCGCGCGCATGAATTTCGAGGCCAGCTGCTTGATGCTCACCGGGTAGGTGGCCGAGAACAGCAGGGTCTGGCGGCGGGCCGGGGTCTTGCTGATGATGTCTTCGATGGCGTCGTAGAAACCCATGTCGAGCATGCGGTCGGCTTCATCGAGGATCAGCGTGTTCAAACCGTCCAGAACCAGCGAACCCTTGCGCAAATGCTGCTGGATGCGGCCCGGGGTGCCGACGATGACGTGGGCACCGTGTTCCAGGGAAGCGATCTGCGGGCCGAGGGACACGCCGCCGCACAGGGTCAGAACCTTGATGTTGTCTTCGGCACGGGCCAGGCGGCGGATTTCCTTGGCGACCTGGTCGGCCAGCTCGCGGGTCGGGCACATCACCAGCGCCTGGCAGCCGAAGTAGCGTGGGTTGATCGGGTTCAACAGGCCGATACCGAAGGCGGCGGTCTTGCCGCTGCCGGTCTTGGCCTGGGCAATCAGGTCCAGCCCTTTGAGGATCACCGGCAAGCTTTGCGCCTGGATCTGCGTCATCTCGACATAACCCAGCGAGTCGAGGTTAGCCAGCATGGCGGCGGACAGGGGCAAAGTATTAAAAGCGGTGGCGATGGTAGTCACGGGACTGGCTCTGCAAAACAAAATGTCGCGCAGTGTACCAGTCCCGAAGGATTTTCCCCGCAAGTTCTAGACGAGAAGCCTGTTAATGCTCGATGTCGTGCTCGCGGCTGACCACCCGTTTGCCGTCTTTTGGCGACAGTTGCAGGAAGATCGCCGCCGCCAGCATCGCCATGATGCCTACAGTGACGAAGGTCAGCTGGAACGCACCGAGCACGGTGTCGACCCCGTCGTTGCCCACTTCGGCGGTAAAACCACCCAGCAGCGCACCGGCGCAGGCCACGCCCAGGCTCAGGGACAACTGCGCCACCACCGACAGCAAACTGTTGCCACTGCTCGCTTGGGCGTCGTCGAGGTCGATCAGGGTCACGGTGTTCATCGCGGTAAATTGCAGCGAGTTGATCGCCCCCAGGATCGCCAGCATGCCGAGCAGCAACGGGTAGGGCGTGTGTTCGCTGACCAGGCCCATGCTCGCCAGCATGATGCCCAGCGCCAGGGTGTTGCCGGTGAGCACTACGCGGTAGCCCAGGCGCTCGATCAGCGGCCGGGCGATGGACTTGGCAAACATCGCCGCCGCCGCCAGGGGCAGCATGCTCATCCCGGCTTCCGACGGTGAGTAACCCAGCGCCACCTGCAACAGCAGCGGCACCAGGAACGGCAGGGCGCCGCTGCCCAGGCGGGCGAACAGGTTGCCGAGGATGCCCACGGCAAAGGTCCGGGTCTTGAACAGTACCGGCGAGAACAGCGGGTTATCGATATGCCCGGCTCGCAGCCAATACGCCGCCAGGCACGCCAGGCCGCCGAACAGCAGCAACATCACGCGCAGGTGCGGCAGGTGCAATTCGCCGAGGCCTTCCATGGCGATGGTGATCAGCACCATCGCCGCGCCGAACAACAGGAAGCCCACGCCATCGAACCGCGTGCGCTCGCTGCCCCGCAGGTCGGGGATGAATTTCCACACGGCGTAGCAGCCGATGATGCCCACCGGCAGGTTGATCAGGAAGATCCAGTGCCAGGTCAGGTATTGCACCATCCAGCCGCCCATGGTCGGGCCGAGCAACGGGCCGAGCAGCCCGGGAATGGTGATGAAGCCCATGATCCGCACCAGCTCCGAACGCGGGTACGCGCGCAGCACCACCAGCCTGCCCACCGGCAACATCAAGGCGCCGCCCAGGCCCTGGATGACCCGGGCGCCCACCAGCATGGTCAGCGTGCTGGAGAGTGCGCAGAGCAGAGAGCCGATGCTGAACAGCATGATCGCGCCGAAGAAAATCTTCTTGGTGCCGAAGCGATCGGCCACCCAGCCCGAGGCGGGAATCAGCAAGGCCACCGTCAACATGTAGGCGATCACCACGCCTTGCATGCGCAAGGGGTTCTCCGCCAGGTCTCGGGCCATGGCCGGCAATGCAGTGTTGAGAATCGTCCCATCCAGCGACTGCATGAAGAAGGCAATCGCTACCACCCAGGGTAGCCAGCGGGCGGTCTTGGCATCGAGAGGGGTGCGATTCGGCATGAGTTACCTTTTTTTGTTAGCAGCCTATGTGTCGGCGATTATGCGCCATCGGCAGCTCCTTTTCCCACTGGCGCTTCGTCTATATCCGACAACGCCACGTCTTTCCCCACCAGGAAGTCGAGCAGCGCCCGGTGCACTGCCAGGGCCGCTTCGCGGGATTCCAGGTCGAGCAAATGGCCGGTGTGTTCGGCGGTGGCGAAGCTGCTGCGGCCCACGTATTTTTTAAACAGTTGGGCTTCATCTGCCGGGGTGTACTCGTCCAGTACGCCGTTGAGGAAGTGCACCGGGGTTTCGATCTGGCTCAGTTGCGGCAGGTAGTTGCCGTCACCGAGGGCCAGCACCTGGTGGATATGGAAACGTGCCTGGCGATACTCGGTGGTGGCCATGGTCGACAGGTGCCGGTGGTTGTTGCGCTTGAGCCGGGGTGACAGGTATTTGCCCACGGTTTCATTCAGCAGATGGCCGACGGCGGATTTGTCATCGGCCTCGATCAGCACGCGCACCCGTTCTACGTATTCGAGCATGGCCTGGTTGAGGTTGGGCGCCAGGGCCATCACCACCGAGCTTTCAATGGACGGCGGGTTATGGGCCAGGGTCAGCAGCGTGGAAATCCCGCCCCACGAGGCAGATACCAGGTGGTTGACCTGAAAGCGCTCCACCAGTGCCCGCAGGATCTGCACTTCATCGTCCTTGGTCACAAGGTCCAGGTCGGTGTTGTACGGGCGCGAATAGCCGGAGAACGGCAGGTCGAACATCAGCACATTGAAGTGCTCCGACAGGCACTTGCTGGTGCGCGCGAACGAGCGGGTGGTGGACAGCGCGCCATTGACCAACAGCACGGTTTTTTTCTCTGGGTTGTTACCAAGCTGCTCTACGTGAACGTTGTAGTGCTTGAACAGCTTCTCAATGACAAAACTTCCATGGTTCATGTCAACGCTCCAGCTTGCCCTATCCCGGGCAAGGTCATGCATCACTTGCGTGCAAGTGGGTTGAGGACGGCGGGGTGTTGTTTGAGTTTTTTTACCGCGCGGACGTGGCTAGGTGCCACCAACCTTTATAACGAGGTTTTTGATGGGCCACAACGGGGTGGCGCAGGAAGAGAGGGATCGCAGGTGGAGAATGGATTCAGCTGTAGGAGGCGTCGTGCGTAGCAGCTGTCGAGCGCAAGCGAGGCTGCGTCCGCGGTGTGTCTGATACACCGCTGACGCAGCCTCGCTTGCGCTCGACAGCTGCTACGTATGAGTTAAAGGGTCAGGGTCAGCCGTTTTACCAAGGCGCCCGGTAATAGGTTGGACGAGGTATTGCGCTGGCTATACGTACTCGCCGACAACAGCAATTCCCGATCAGCGGTCAATGCCTCCAACTGCGAACCCAGCAGGCTGTACACGCTGTCATCAAAACGCATGGTGCTGACCGGTGCCTTGATCTCGCCGTCTTCGACCCAGAACGTGGCGAAGCGGGTCATGCCCGTCAGGCGCGCGGCGGGCTGGTCGGAGTAGTTCAGGTACCACAGGTTGCTGATGTACAGGCCAGTGCCCAACTGCTTGAGGATATCGGCCTGGGCCAGGTTGCCGGCCGCCATCTGCAACGCGCTTGGGGATTCATCGCTGCTGGCGCCGTTGGTGCTTAACCCGTATTCGGCGGCGCTGCGGGAATTCACCAGTTGGCCTTCGGCCCTGCCGCCGCTGATCAGCTTCACGTCACTGCGCGGATAACCGTCACGGGAAAATGCCGAACTCAAAGAGCCACTGACCTGTTCGTCCACCGTCACCAGCGGGCTCAACGCTTGATCGCCGGCATACAGGCGCTGCAGCGGGCTGCCCTTGCTGGCGATGGCCTGTGCGGAAAACCCGCCCCAGGTGAGCATGCTGATGATCTCTTCCATGGCCGCCGGCGCCAGGTAGGCGCGGTATTGCCCGGGTGCCAGCGGGTGCAGCGGGCGGCCGAGGAATTCCAGTTGCTCGCGGGCCTGCTGGAAACGCAGGGCGAAGGCCGCGCTGTCCCACTCGTTACCGGCGTAGCTGGCTTTTACCGCTTCGCCGTTGGTGTGGAACAGGCTGAAGTCAAAATTGAAGCTGTTGGCCTGGTGCCAACCGAAGGCGCCTGACGAACTGGCAAAGCCACGGCTGATAGGGCCGGCGGCGTAGAAGCCGACCATGTCCACACCTTCGGCGGCCTGGCTGATTGCTTCCAGCACCTGGCCCAGGTCCGGCAGCGGTCGGTCCTGCTGGTCCTTGTTTTGCCAGGCGTTGTGATTGAGCAGCAGGTACGGATCCTGGGGCAGCAACGGCAAGGTCTCGCGCAGTTGTTGCAGGCCGGCGGCCAGGCGCTGGCGGTCCAGCTCTGGCTCGCCCGCGAGGGTGATGCCGAGGTCGGCATGGCGCCCGCCGTCAATCAGCTTGAGGTTCACGCTGGCCTGCTGCACCTGGCCGGCCTGGCGTACTTTGCCGTGATTGAAACGCACGAACTCGGACGACTCTGCCGCGTAACCGAGGTGGAATTGTTCTGTCTCGGTGATGGCCTGCTTGAGCCAATCCACCAGCGCCTTGAATGTGTGCATCAGGCGTCTCCTCCAAATACATCAATGTTGCTGAATACGCAGGCCGGCGATGCATGGCCGACGCGGATCACCTGGTTGGGTTCGCCCTTGCCGCAGTTTGGCGTGCCCAGGACCCGCGAGGTACCGGCATCGCCCACGGCGCTGAGGTTGCGCCAGAACTGCGCAGAAATGGCGCGGTAGTTGGGGTTTTTCACCACGCCTTTGAGCTCGCCGTTTTCAATCAACTGGCCCCACTCGCAGCCGAACTGGAATTTGTTGCGCGCATCGTCAATCGACCAGGAACGGTTGGTGGACATCAGGATGCCGTTCTCGATACCGCCAATCAGCTGCGCCATGCTCTTGTCGCCGGGCTCGATGTTGAGGTTGGCCATGCGGTCGATCGGCGCGCGGTTCCAGCTGCAGGCGCGACTGTTGGCCACGCCTTGCATGCCGGAGCGATATTGCGAGAGTGCTCCGCCCAACGGTTTGAGCAACAGGCCTTCGCGAATCAGGAACTGCTTGGTGGCCTTGGTGCCGTCGTCGTCATGGCCGTAGCTGGCAAGTTGCTCGGGAATGTCCGGATCGAAGGTCACGTTGAGCAGGCTGGAGCCGTATTGCAGGTGGCCGAAGTCGCTGGCCTTGACGAAGCTGGTGCCGGCGTAATTGCGCTCGTCGCCCAGGATGCGGTCCAGCTCCAGCGGGTGGCCGATGGATTCGTGGATCTGCAGGATCATCTGGTCGGGCATCAGCAGCAGGTCGCGCTGGCCGTTGGGCGTGTTGGGTGCCAACAGCAATTGCAGCGCGCTGTCGGCGACTTTCGGGGCCGCGCCCACCAGGCCGAAGCGGCTGATCACGTCAAAGCCGCCTTGCTGACCGAAGTTGGTGCCGCCCAGGGTGCGGGTCTGGCTGTCGTTGCCGTCGTAGGCGGTGACGTTGACGCCGGGGAATACAAAACGCTGGGCCTGGCGCAGTTCGGCGCCGGCGCTGTTGAGGTAGATCTGTTCGACGTGGGTGATGCCCAGGCTGACTTCCCAGTTCACCAGGCGCTCGTCCTTGGGCACGGCGGCCGATTCGGCGCCCAGCAGTTGGTAGCAATCGCTCAGGGACGGGAAGGGTTGGTCGAGGTTCGGCGACAGGTAGTCGGCGACATCGCTGGACACCGGCTGGTCCCGCAGGTCGAGCAGGGCGTGGGGCAAGATCCGCCGAGCTTGCTGTTCGGCGCGCTCAAGGGCGGCTTGCAGGCCGGGCAGGGAAATATCGTGGGTGGCGGCGTAGGCTTCGACGCCGTTGAGGCGCACGGTGAGCATCACGCCTTCGTCCTGGCTCAGGCTGGGCGGCTCGGCGACGTTCTTGCGTACCGACAGGTACTGGCCGGATTCGCGGACATAGCGCAGGGAAAAGAATTCGGCGGTGGTGCGCAGGGCACTGAACTGCTTTTTGAGTGTGGCGTGGTGGTCGAACATGGGGCCTTCCTTGTGGGCGGCTCGGCGCGGGCAGGCAAACAGAGTAGGCCTGGGGCGGGGAGCGGATCAAGGAAAGTGTAGGCAGGCGGGAGGTCTTGCGGTGTCAGACAGGGCCTCATCGCGGGCAAGCCCGCTCCCACATTTTTGGTTTGTGAATACAGTCAAATGTGGGAGCCGGCTTGCCTGCGATGCAGGCACCTCGGTGTATCAGTTACTGCGCGGTAGGACCCACTTCACGCATCGGCTTGCCACGCACCGGCGCGTCGCCCGCTACGTAGTAGTCCGCCGTGCTGCGCGGCAGTGGCTTGCGGCCACGGATCTTGTCGGCGATTTTCTCGGCGATCATGATCGTCGGCGCGTTCAGGTTACCGGTGGTGATGATCGGCATGATCGAGGCATCAACCACGCGCAAACCCTGCATGCCATGCACACGGCCTTCAGCGTCAACCACGGCCATCTCGTCGGTGCCCATCTTGCACGAGCAGGACGGGTGGAACGCGGTCTCGGCGTGCTCGCGGATAAATTTATCCAGTTGCTCGTCGGTCTGCACGTCGATGCCCGGGCTGATTTCGCGGCCACGGTATTGATCCAGTGCCGGTTGCTGCATGATTTCACGGGTCAGGCGGATGCCGTCGCGGAATTCCTGCCAGTCCTGCTCGGTGGCCATGTAGTTGAAGAGGATGCTCGGGTATTCCCGCGGGTTCTTCGACTTCAACTGCACGCGACCACGGCTCGGCGAACGCATGGAGCCCATGTGCGCCTGGAAACCGTGCTCTTTAACACCGTTGCTGCCGTTGTAGTTAATCGCTACCGGCAGGAAGTGGTACTGGATGTTCGGCCAATCGAATTCTTCACGGGTACGGATGAAACCGCCCGCTTCGAACTGGTTGCTGGCGCCGATGCCGGTGCCGTTGAACAGCCACTCGGCACCAATGGCCGGCTGGTTGTACCAGAGCAGCGACGGGTACAGCGACACCGGTTGGGTGCAGGCGTATTGCAGATACAGCTCGAGGTGATCCTGCAGGTTTTCGCCGACGCCCGGCAGGTCGTGGACCACCGGGATATCGAGGCTTTCCAGCAGTTTCGCCGGGCCGACGCCGGAGCGTTGCAGCAGTTGCGGCGAAGCGATTGCGCCGCTGCACACCAGGACTTCCTTGCGGGCGCGGGCTTCAACGCGTTCTTCGGCGGCGCCGATCAGGTAGCGCACGCCAACGGCGCGCTTGCCTTCGAACAGCACCTTGTCGGTCAGTGCGTGGGTGACGATGGTCAGCGTCGAGCGCTTCTTGGCCGTGTCCAGGTAACCGCGAGCGGTGCTGGCGCGACGGCCGTTCGGCGTCACGGTACGGTCCATCGGGCCGAAGCCTTCCTGCTGGTAGCCGTTCAAGTCTTCGGTACGCGGGTAGCCGGCCTGTACGCCTGCTTCAACCATCGCGTGGAACAGCGGGTTGTTGCCGGCCTTGGGTGTGGTCACGCTGACCGGGCCTTCGCCACCGTGGTAGTCGTTCGGGCCGATGTCGCGGGTTTCGGCTTTACGGAAATACGGCAGGCAGTCGAGGTAGGTCCAGTTTTCCAGGCCCGGGAGTTTCGACCAGTTGTCGTAGTCCATCGCGTTGCCGCGGATGTAGCACATGCCGTTGATCAGTGAAGAGCCGCCGAGGCCCTTGCCGCGACCGCATTCCATCCGGCGGCCGTCCATGTGTGGCTCTGGATCGGTTTCGTAGGCCCAGTTGTAGCGACGGCCTTGCAGCGGGAACGCCAGGGCGGCGGGCATCTGGGTACGGAAATCCAGACGGTAGTCCGGGCCGCCGGCTTCCAGCAGCAGGACGGTGACGCCTTCGTCTTCGGTCAGACGGGTCGCCAGGGTGTTACCGGCGGAGCCGGCACCCACAATGATGTAGTCGTATTCTTGGGACATTGAATGCACCCTCGTGAAAGTTGGTTCAGGCTGCTTTTGTGGCGAGGGAGCTTGCTCCCGTTCGACTGCGCAGCAGTCGCAAAGTCAGCGCTCGAGTTCTGTCTGAAAGAACTGCGGTACCTGGCATGGGGCTGCTTCGCAGCCCGACGGGAGCAAGCTCCCTCGCCACATGGGCCATGCCAGGCTCAATCAGGTTTTAGAACACCGAGGCGTAGTCGCCCAGCTCAACCTGTACCGATTTGATGCGGGTGAAGTTGTTCAGCGAGCTGATCCCGTTTTCACGGCCAACACCCGACTGCTTGTAGCCACCCACCGGCATCTTCGCGTCGGACTCGCCCCAGGCGTTGATCCAGCAGATACCGGCTTCCAGCTGATGAATCACGCGGTGAGCGCGGTTCAGGTCGCGGGTCACCAAACCAGCGGCCAGGCCGAAGTCGGTGTCGTTGGCGCGGCGGATCACTTCTTCTTCGGTGTCGTAGGTGAGGATGCTCATCACCGGGCCGAAGATTTCTTCACGGACGATGGTCATGTCGTCGGTGCAGTCGGTGAACACGGTCGGTGCAACGTAGGCACCCTTGGCGTATTCGCCGTCGGTCAGGCGGTCGCCGCCGCACAGGACGCGTGCGCCTTCTTCTTTACCTTTGGCGATGTAGCCCAGCACGCTTTCCATGTGGGCGAAGCTGACCAGCGGGCCGAAGTTGGTGTTGGCATCTTCCGGATTGCCGATGCGGATGCGCGCAACACGCTCGGCGATCTTGGCTTCGAACGCGCCTTTGAGGGCGGTCGGAACGAACACGCGCGTGCCGTTGGTGCAGACCTGGCCCGAGCTGTAGAAGTTGGCCATCATCGCGATGTCAGCGGCGCGGTCGAGGTCGGCGTCGTCGAAAATGATCAGCGGGGATTTGCCGCCCAGTTCCATGGTGACTTCCTTGAGCGACGAGCTCGAAGCGCTGGCCATGACTTTCTTGCCGGTGTCGGTGCCGCCGGTGAAGGAGACTTTCTCGATGCGCGGGTGTTCGGTCAGCCAGGTGCCGACTTCACGGCCGCTGCCGGTCAGCACGTTGAACACGCCATCCGGAACGCCGGCGGCGGTGTAGATTTCAGCCAGTTTCAGGGTGGTCAGCGAGGTGACTTCGCTTGGCTTGAAGATCATCGCGTTACCGGCGGCCAGGGCCGGGGCGGATTTCCACAGGGCGATCTGGATCGGGTAGTTCCACGCGCCGATACCGGCGACCACGCCCAGTGGCTCGCGACGGGTGTAGACGAACGACGTGTCACGCAGCGGGATCTGCTCGCCTTCGATGGCGGGCACCAGGCCTGCGTAGTATTCCAGCACGTCGGCGCCGGTGACGATGTCGACGTATTGGGTTTCGGAGTACGGCTTGCCGGTGTCCAGGGTTTCCAGGGCGGCCAGTTCGTCGTTGCGCTCACGCAGGATATCGACGGCGCGACGCAGGATGCGCGAACGCTCCATGGCGGTCATGGCGGCCCAGATTTTCTGGCCCTTTTCGGCGCTGACCACAGCGCGCTCGACGTCTTCTTTAGTGGCGCGTTGCACGTTGGCGAGAACTTCACCGTTAGCCGGGTTGATGGCTTCGAAAGTGGCATCGCTGCCAGCGTCGGAGTAGCCGCCGTCAATGTAGAGTTTTTGCAGTTCGAAACGGGCCATAAAGTCCTCGCAAGTGCATAAGTGGTTGGCGCGGTTCGGGAGTTGAGCGTCTATGTGTGCTCTAACTCACCTGCTTGGCCAATTGGAAATCCATGTATTCGTAAGCGATCCGTTGCGCCTGCTCCGTGTCGAAAGCGTCTCCCGACAGGGCGCCGCGCAACCACAAACCGTCGATCAGGGCCGCCAGGCCTCGGGCTGCGCTGCGTGCATCGGACAGCGGCAGCGCGCGGCGGAACTGGCAGCACAGGTTGGAATACAGGCGGTGATCGTTGATCCGCTGCAACCTGTGCAATGACGGGTGGTGCATGCTGGTGGCCCAGAAGGCCAGCCAGGTTTTCATCGCCGGGCCGTTGACCTGGCTGGCGTCGAAGTTGCCTTCGATGATCACCTGAAGATGCGCCCGCGGGCTGTCATCTTTCAGCGCCAACCGGCGCTCGGTGACGTTCTCGATCAGGACGTTCATCAGGTACCGCATCGTGGCGGCGATCAGGCCATTCTTGTCCTGAAAATAGTGACTGATGATGCCATTCGAGACACCGGCCAGACGGGCGATCAGTGCAATGCTGGCATCCCCCATTCCGACCTGATCGACCGCAGTCAATGTGGCTTCGATCAACTGCTGGCGGCGTATGGGTTGCATACCGACCTTGGGCATCGTGCACCTCTCCTTAGGCCTGCCAACGGGCGATAAACGTCCGTCGGCTTGTGGGCCAGTCTATTTTGTTTTGATTGAACGTTCAATCAACAAAGAATAAGATCTGCGACAAATGGTCGCTGCCTACAGGTATTTCCTACGTGTATGTGGCGCCACCTGACATCGGGAAAACCCATGAAACAGCCCGGCACAGCGGTTCGCCGTGGGTTCATGGTTTTTCGGGGTGTCTTTATACACCCGTCCGTCGACTGCCGAAAAATCGATGGCTCGGGTCATGCGTTGCCTTGTGTTTCTCTGCACTGCCCGGAGCATCTGTGCCATGAGTTCTGCCTCTCTTATAAAGACCCCGCCAGAAAAGGTGCGGGTCAACGGTTGGGTGTTCTACACCTCCACCGCGCTGATTCTGTTGTTGACCGCGATTCTGATCATCGCCCCGCAGGAAGCCGGCAGGATGCTCGGTGTGGCCCAAGCCTGGTTGTCGAAAAGCTTTGGCTGGTACTACATGGTCGTGATCGCCGCCTACCTGGTGTTTGTGGTGGGCCTGGCGTTTTCGTCCTACGGTAAATTGAAACTGGGCAGCAAGGACGACACCCCGGACTTCAGCTACGGCGCCTGGGCCGGCATGCTCTTCTCGTCGGGCATCGGCATCTCGCTGCTGTACTTCGGCGCTTCCGAGCCGCTGGACCACTACTTCAACCCGCCTGAAGGCGCGTCGGCCACCGGCGAAGCCGCACGCCAGGCGTTGCAGCTGACGTTCCTGCACTGGGGCCTGCACGGCTGGGCGATCTACGCACTGGTCGGCCTGGCCGTGGCGTACTTTGCATACCGTCATAACCAGCCGCTGGCCCTGCGCTCGGCGTTGTACCCGCTGGTGGGCGAGCGTTGGGTGAAAGGCGCGGCCGGTCACGCGGTGGACGGCTTCGGCATGTTCGTGACCCTGCTGGGCCTGGTGACGAACCTGGGGATTGGTTCGATGCAGGTGTCGTCCGGGTTGGAAAACCTGTTCGGCATGCAGCACAGCAACACCAACCTGCTGATCGTGATCATCGTGATGAGCACCGTGGCGACCATCGCTGCCGTGTCGGGTGTGGAGAACGGCATTCGCCGCCTGTCCAACCTGAACATCGTGCTGTTCAGCGGCCTGCTGATTTTCGTGCTGCTGTTTGGCCCGACCCTGCACTTGCTCAACGGCTTCGTGCAGAACATCGGCGACTACATGAACGGCATCGTGCTGAAAACCTTCGACCTCTATGTGTACGAAGGCGACGCCGACAAGACCGAGCGCTGGATGGGCCTGTGGACCCTGTTCTACTGGGCCTGGTGGATTTCCTGGGCGCCATTCGTGGGCATGTTCATCGCGCGTATTTCCCGTGGTCGCACGGTGCGTGAACTGGTGGCCGGCGTGCTGCTGATCCCGCTGGGCTTCACCCTGGCGTGGCTGTCGATCTTCGGCAACTCGGCCCTGGACCTGGTGGTTAACCATGGTGCCGTGGAGTTGGGCAAGACGGCGCTGGAACAGCCGTCCATGGCGATCTACCAACTGCTGGAGCATTACCCGGCGTCGAAGATCGTGATCGGTGTGTCGATCTTTGTGGGCTTCGTACTGTTCCTGACCCCGGCGGATTCCGGCGCGGTGATGATGGCGAACCTTTCCTGCAAGGGTGGCAACGTTGACGAAGATGCGCCGCACTGGCTGCGGATTTTCTGGTCGGCGGTGATCACCCTGGTGACCATTGGGCTGTTGTTCGCCGGTAACTTCGAAGCCATGCAAACCATGGTGGTGCTGGCAGGTTTGCCGTTCTCGGTGGTGCTGGTTTTCTTCATGTTCGGTCTGCACAAGGCGATGCGCCAGGACGTGGCGATTGAGCTTGAGCAGGCGCAACTGGCCGAGCGTGGCCGTCGTGGTTTCAGCGAGCGCCTGACCGCCCTGGACCTGCAACCGAGCCAGGGTACCGTGCAGCGCTTTATGGACAAGCACGTCACGCCGGCGCTGGAAGAAGCGGCGACTGCGTTGCGTGATCAGGGCCTGGAAGTGCAAACCCTGCTGGGCAAATCCAAGCGCTGCATTGGTGTGCGCATCGAGATGGAAGAGGGTAATCCGTTTGTCTACGAGGTGAGCCTGGATGCTTATTCGTCGGCACCGAACGATTTGCCCGAGGAAGAGCGCACGCGCTACTACCGCGCCGAGGTTTACCTGCACAACGGGCCTCAGGAATACGATCTGATGGGCTTTGCCCAGGAACAGATCACCCGGGACGTGCTCGATCAGTTTGAAAGCCATCGGCAGCTCCTTGGCCGTGTCTATAGCTGATGGTTGAGCCGAGCGGCGCCTTCACTGGCGCCGCTGTTCCAAGGTTGGAATGGGGTCAAATGTGGGAGCTGGCTTGCCTGCGATTGCAGTGGTGAATTCACTGCAGCTATCGCCGGCAAGCCAGCTCCCACATTGACCCCGTTCCTTCAGGAGGATTTACCCCAGGTTCTTGCCCAGGAGGGCATGGTAGAGCTCACTGTCACCCAGTATCCCCACCACCTTGTCGTTGTCCTGCAGCACCAGCTTGTTGCCGGTCTGATAGCGAATCTGCAACGCCTCACGCATCCCGATATTGGAATCCACCAACGTCGGCATCCGCCCCAAACCCTCCACCGATTGCCCTGGTACCCAGTTCTGCAGGTTCAACGGTGTACCGTTCTGCCGTGCGCCCTTGATCACGTTGCCTTCGGCCAGGTCCAGCCACGAGTCGCCGCCCGGGTCGAGGCTGATGGAGCCGTTGACGCGGGTGCAGTTGTCCACCGTGCGCATCAGGCTGCGGCCACACAGCACATTCAGCGGGTTGGTGTGGGCCACAAAGGTGCGCACATAGTCGTCCGCCGGGTTCAGCACGATCTCTTCCGGCACGCTGTACTGGATGATCCGGCCGTCTTTCATGATCGCAATGCGGCTGCCGAGTTTCAGCGCCTCATCCAGGTCGTGGCTTACAAATACGATGGTCTTGCTCAGCTTGCGTTGCAGCTCCAGCAGCTCATCCTGCAAGCCCTGGCGGATCAGCGGGTCGAGTGCGGAGAAGGGTTCGTCCATCAGCAGGATATCGGCGTCCATCGCCAGGGCGCGGGCCAGGCCGACGCGCTGCTGCATGCCGCCGGAAAGCTCGTCGGGCTTCTTGTTGCGCCACTGCGACAGGCCCACCAGTTCTAGCTTGTCGTCCACCAGCTTGCGCCGTTCTTTCTCGGGCCGGCCCTGCATCTCCAGGCCGAAGCTGATGTTTTCGCGCACCGTCAGCCAGGGCATCAGGGCGAACTTCTGGAACACCATGGCGATGCGCTGGGTGCGCATCATTTTCAGCTCGGCGGGGGTGCAGGAAGCGATGTCGATCTGCCGACCTTCATGCTCCACAAACAGCTTGCCGCGGCTGACCGTGTTCAAGCCGTTGATGCAGCGCAGCAGGCTCGACTTGCCCGAACCGGAGAGGCCCATCAGCACGCAGATCTCGCCTTTCTCCACATCCAGGCTGGCGTTTTCAACGCCGACAATCTGCCCGGTCTTTTTCAGGATCTCGTTGCGCGTCATGCCCTGGTCCAGCAGCTTGAGCGCCTCACGCGGGTCTTTGGAAAAGATCACGTCGACATTTTCGAATCGGATAATGCTCATGCATCACCCCCTACTTTGGCGTCGGGTTGTTTGCAGATGCGGTCGAGCATGATGGCCAGCAATACGATCGCCAGGCCCGCTTCAAAGCCCAGGGCGATATCAGCGGTGTTCAGCGCGTTGACCACCGGTTTGCCGAGGCCGTCGGCGCCCACCAGGGCCGCGATCACCACCATCGACAACGACAGCATGATGCATTGGGTAATGCCGGCGGCGATGCTCGGCATGGCGTGGGGCAGTTCGATCCGCGAGAGCAACTGACGGCGCGAGCAGCCAAAGGCCTTGCCGGCGTCCATCAACTCTTGCGGCACATCACGGATACCCAGGTAAGTCAGACGGATAGGCGCGGCAATCGCAAACACCACCGTGGAAATCAGCCCGGGCACCACACCCAGCCCGAAGAGGGTCAGGGTAGGGATGAGGTAGACGAAGGTCGGTACGGTCTGCATCAGATCGAGCACCGGCCGCATCAGGGTGTAGAACATCGGTTTGTGCGCGGCAACAATGCCCAGCGGCACGCCGATCACCACGCAGACCAGGGTGGCGAACAGCACCTGCGCCAGGGTCTCCATGGTTTCCTGCCAGTACCCCAGGTTCAGGATCAGCAGGAAGGAGGCGATGACAAAAACGGTCAGGCCCCATTTGCGTTGAATGAAATGAGCGAGCAGCGCAATCAGACCGATCAATGCCAGCGGATTGAACCAGGTCAGCGCGAACGTCACGCCGTGGATCATCGTTTCCAGGGTCGATGCGATTGCGTCGAAGTAGGCGGCCCCGTGTTGGGTCAACCATTCAACGAAGGCAGCGATGTACTGGCCTAGCGGGATTTTATGTTCAGTCAGCATGGTAGTGAATGTCCACATGCGAAGAGGAAAAACATCCCGGGCCAGCGTACCGGCCCGGGGTCAGCGGTTACTTGGCGAGGTAAGCTTTGACGGCCTCCAGTCCTGGTTTGCCATCGACAGTGGTAACACCGGCCAGCCAGGTGTCGAGCACTTGCGGGTTCTTCTTCAGCCACGCCTTGGCGGCTGCGTCAGGCTTCATTTTGTCGTCCAGGACGTTACCCATCAGGGTGCTTTCCATGTTCAGGGTGAACGACAGGTTTTTCAGCAGCTGGCCCACGTTGCTGCATTCCTGGGTGTAGCCCTTGCGAACGTTGGTGTAGATGGTGGCCTGGCCGTAGTTGGGGCCGAATGAATCATCACCCCCGGTCAGGTACTTCATCTTGAAGCGGGTGTTCATCGGGTGCGGTTCCCAGCCGAGGAACACGATGGCCTGGTCGCGTTTGGTGGCGCGTTCCACCTGCGAGAGCATCCCGGCTTCGCTGGATTCGACCACTTTGAAGCCTGCGGTTTTCAGGCCGAAGGCGTCTTTGTCGATAAGGGTCTGGATGGTGCGGTTACCGTCGTTGCCCGGCTCGATCCCGTAGATCTTGCCGCCCAGTTCGTCCTTGAATTTGACGATGTCGGCGAAGTCTTTCAGGCCCTTGTTGTACAGCGCTTCCGGCACGGCCAGGGTGTACTTGGCGTTTTCCAGGTTGGCGCGCACGGTTTCCACGGTGCCGGCATCACGGTACTGCTTGATGTCGTTTTCCATGGTCGGCATCCAGTTGCCGAGGAAGATGTCCATGTTCTTGCCGTCGGCCAGGGACTTGTAGGTCACCGGGACGGAAATCATCGTGGTGCGGGGTTTGTAGCCGAGGCCCTTGAGCACTTCGCTGGTGGTGGCCGTGGTGACGGTGATGTCGGTCCAGCCGACATCGGAGAAGTTGACGGTCTGGCATTGCGCCGGTTCTGCAGCGTGAGCCAGGACTGGCAGACTCAGCATGGCGGCCAACAACAACGACGGGGAACCTTTCATGGGGGTGGACTCCTGGTGTTTTTCTGGCGGCAATAACACCGCGCTTATAGGTGTTGCGGTTGGGCGTGCGGCACAGCTCTGCCACGCAACTGTGCAAACGAGTCGAGACTGATCATGTACCAGTGAAAATCTGACGCCTACAGGGGGCGTCGTATCCAGTACAGGGATGGTCGTATCCAGTGTCGGTGACGTCGCTTACAGATTTTTTCCACGACAAAACTGCACTTTTTACCGATCTGCACCGCAAAAAACGGCCAAAACGTCGCCTTCCACAACAGCGGCGCTGATGAGCATGGGTACGTCGGTGTGAGACGCCGTGACGGCGAGTAAAAGCTTGATGATGCCGCCATCTGGGCGATCTGAGCGTAGCAGCTCATTCAAGCCCGGCCCGTTCACCTGCGGAGTTTCACGGCAATGGCTATCAGCGTTTTCGACCTGTTCAAGATCGGCATTGGGCCTTCGAGTTCTCACACCGTCGGCCCCATGCGCGCCGCGGCGTTGTTCGTTCAAGGACTGCGTGAACGTGATGTGTTGGAACAAGTAACGCGCGTTGAAGTTCAGCTGTACGGCTCATTGTCGGCCACCGGCATCGGTCACGGCAGCGACAACGCCGTGATCATGGGCCTGATGGGCGAGTGGCCGGACGCGATCGATCCGTCGCAGATCGGCATCCGCATCGAGACCCTGCGCGAGACCAACACACTGCTGCTGGACGCACGTTTGCCGGTGCCATTCATCTGGGCGCGGGACATGCGCCTGATCGATGAAAACCTGCCGTTCCATCCCAATGCCATGACCCTGGTGGTGTTCGGTGATAACGGTGAGCTGCACCGCGACACCTACTACTCGGTGGGCGGTGGATTTGTAGTGGATGAAGCCCAGGCCGCCAGCGGAGTGGCAGACATGGACCGCACCGAGCTGCCCTATGATTTTTCCAGTGCGGTGGAATTGCTCCAGCTGTGCAAGACCCACAACCTGCGGGTCGCTGAACTGATGCTGGCGAATGAAAAAACCTGGCGTTCGGAAGAAGAGATCCGCAGCGGCCTGATGAAGCTGTGGCGCGCCATGCAGGATTGCGTGGAGCAGGGCCTCAAGCACGAAGGCATCCTGCCTGGCGGCCTCAATGTGCGGCGCCGTGCCGCCAAGTTGCACCGCAGCTTGCAGGAGCTGGGCAAGCCGAACGTGATCGGCTCGACCTTGAGCGCGATGGAATGGGTAAACCTGTTTGCCCTGGCGGTGAATGAAGAAAACGCCGCCGGCGGGCGCATGGTCACGGCGCCGACCAATGGCGCGGCGGGGATCATCCCGGCGGTGCTGCATTACTTCATGAAGTTCAGCGAAGAGGTGACCGAGGCCAACGTCGTCGACTATTTCCTGGGCGCGGCGGCGGTGGGCATCCTGTGTAAAAAGAATGCGTCGATCTCGGGTGCCGAAGTCGGTTGCCAGGGCGAAGTCGGTTCGGCGTGCGCCATGGCGGCGGCGGGACTGGCGGAGATCCTTGGTGCTACGCCTGAGCAGTTGTGCAACGCAGCGGAGATCGGCCTGGAACACAACCTCGGCCTGACCTGCGACCCGGTGGGCGGGCTGGTGCAGGTGCCGTGCATCGAGCGTAATGCGATTGCCGCGGTGAAGGCGATCAATGCGGCGCAGATGGCGCTGCGGGGTGATGGCCAGCACTTTATCTCCCTGGACCGGGTGATCCGCACCATGCGCGATACCGGGGCGGATATGCATGACAAGTACAAGGAGACATCGCGGGGTGGGTTGGCGGTGAGTGCTGTCGAGTGTTGATCCCGCTTTTATGTAGCGAGGGAGCTTGCTGTGGCGAGGGAGCTTGCTCCCGCTGGGCTGCGTAGCAGCCCCAAAATCTTGGGAGCGCTTCGCACTCCAGCGGGAGCAAGCTCCCTCGCCACAGCAAGCTCCCTCGCCACAGAAGAACGACGCTGCGCATAAAGTGAACACCCGAACCAAAAGCGCCACCTTTTAGCGCGTCGCAATTAGATAAGTAGCTCCCGAACGATTTCCCCTCATGACCACCTGTCACCCGTGCGTGTGGTGACAGACTTTTCCTACGTCGTTTCTCTCCCTTCCCACAAGTGATACCGAACTGCTCACACACCTTGAGCCTGCGTTCTCTCCTGCCTTTTTCGGGTCATATCCCCCACTCCATGCGCGGGCTTATATAGACACGTCATGAGGTCGTTTTCAGGAGTTATTGAATGTGCATTCAACTTTAGGCATGGCATTTGCTCTATCAATTCCAAAGCCTCTCTCCTGACCGGGATGAGCGCAATAACAAGAGCCTCGCCTGAGGCCATCACCCGCTTTGTGTGAGGAGATACCGCGATGACGTCGTTCAACTCCGGGGCTCAACCCCAGAACCGTGCGCCTCAATCCATCGGCTTTTTGCTGCTGGACAATTTCACGCTGATTTCCCTGGCCTCCGCAGTCGAACCCCTGCGCATGGCCAACCAACTCTCCGGCCGCGAGCTGTATCGCTGGACGACGTTGAGTGTGGACGGAAACCAGGTGTGGGCCAGCGACGGTCTGCAAATCACCCCCGATGCTTCCATGCACAAAGCCCCGGCCCTGGACACTGTGATTGTCTGCGGCGGCGTGGGTATCCAGCGCACCGTGACCCGTGAACATGTGTCGTGGCTGCAAAGCCAGGCGCGCCAGTCCCGTCGCCTCGGCGCGGTGTGCACCGGCAGTTGGGCCCTGGCTTGCGCCGGCCTGCTGGACGGTTTTGATTGCAGCGTGCACTGGGAATGCCTGGCGTCGATGCAGGAAGCCTTCCCGCGCGTGGCGATGAGCACACGCCTGTTCACCCTCGACCGCAACCGCTTCACCAGTTCGGGCGGCACCGCGCCGCTGGACATGATGCTGCACCTGATCAGCCGCGACCACGGCCGTGAATTGTCGGCGGCGATCTCCGAGATGTTCGTGTACGAGCGCATCCGCAACGAACAGGATCACCAGCGTGTGCCGCTCAAGCACATGCTTGGCACCAACCAGCCGAAACTGCAGGAAATCGTCGCGCTGATGGAGGCCAACCTGGAAGAGCCGATCGACCTGGATGAACTGGCGGTGTACGTCGCGGTTTCCCGGCGTCAGCTGGAGCGGTTGTTCCAGAAATACCTGCACTGTTCGCCGTCGCGCTATTACCTGAAGCTGCGCCTGATCCGTGCACGGCAGTTGCTCAAGCAAACGCCGATGTCGATCATCGAAGTGGCGTCGGTGTGCGGGTTTGTCTCCACGCCGCACTTCTCCAAGTGCTACCGCGAATACTTCGGCATTCCGCCGCGGGATGAGCGCGTGGGTTCCAATACCACGCAGCAGGTTGCGATGATGCCGATTCCCCAGGCGCTGGTGTTGTCACCGTTGTCCGGGCCGTTGTCGGCGTTGAGTCAGGCCAGGAATGAGTCGACGTTTGCGAGTGTCAGGCTCTAACATCACCTGGCTTTTGTGGCGAGGGAGCTTGCTCCCGCTGGAGTGCGTAGCGCTCCCAGGATTTTGGGGCCGCTTCGCAGCCCAGCGGGAGCAAGCTCCCTCGCCACAAAGTAGGTGTGTCAGGCGCCAGAGTTCTGCCTGAACTGCACCAACGCCGGCAACAACTGCTTGTCGATCGCCTGCCTCACTGCAGGCAAAATCGTCGCACTGCCGGTGTACATCTGCTCAACCATACCCTTGAGCGCCTTGGCCCGGGCCGCGCTCAAGCCGCGCACCGCACATTCACAAGCCTGCTCGGCGGTCGCGCCGCTGGACACCTCGAAACCCAATGACCGCAGCTGGCCCAGCAGGTCATCCTGGTCAATCAAATCCGCGTGCATCATGACGTTTATCCTTGTTAGGGGAGCGGGAGACTGAGGTCGATTCTGGTAGGCCGCCACCGAGTCGGCAAGGCCTGAATGCGCGAATGTCCGGCACACCTATGAACAGGTCGTTTTCGGCTAACTCGAAGGGGAAGGGAGTGTGCACACTGGAACCCAGCAAGCAGCTTGAAGGTTTGGTCACCCTCGGGATGCGCAGCTCACACAAAGCACTCTGCCCCGATCCAGTCACGGCTTGATCGGGGCTTTTTTTGGCTGGGATTTGTGGGGTTGCAACTGGCCTCATCGCAGGCAAGCCAGCTCCTACAGTTTGATTTGTGAACACCTTCAAATGTGGGAGCTGGCTTGCCTGCGATGGCGGTCTACCTTTGCAACACCAATATCCGGGACAACAACTCATCCCGGTCGATATAGCAGCCCTGGAAATGCCGCGCCCCGGACGCCGGATCAAACGCATTGCGCGCATGCAGCGTGCGGCGATTATCGAAGCACCACAGCTCGCCCGGATTCAGGCGTTTGACCAACCGAAAACGCTCCTCCCGAGTCATCGCAATAAACCGGCGATACGCGCGATACAGCAACGACATTTGCGCGACTGGCGCCTCAAACGGCCCGCGCAAAAAGTTGGCCATGCGAATCTCGGCGACCTCACCCAACGCATCCAGCGCAATGATCGGCGCCAGCCGACGATAGTCGCTGTGGCGGTCCTTGTTGCGAAACTCCACGGGTATCTCGCACAGCGCACGAAAGGCTTCCGGGTCTTCATCCCGCAGCGCCTGGGCAATCGCAAAACCATCGACAAAGATACTCTCGCCACCGTCGGCGTCGTTCACCAGGCAATGCAGGAATTGCAGCCCCGGTTGCAGCTCGCGCGTTGGCAAATCACTGTGCAGCGGCAGGTTGAAAGCGGTGTAGGCATTGCTGTCGGCATCGGCCTTGGATTGCACGTTGAACAACACGCCGAAGTTGCTCTCGCGGATAAATGAAATGCGCTTGGCAATCAGCGCCAGCGAGCCGGGTTCGGTGGGCACGCCGCGTACTTGCGTAAGGCCGCTGTCACGCAGGGCCAGCAGCCATTGCAGCAGGGCTTTCGGGTCCTCCAGCAGCGCCGCGTAGTCGAATACGGGCAGCTCAAACGTACGGTCCCAGAGCCGGGATTTCGGCTTGGCAGCCCGGCGTTCAGCGCGGGATTCATCGTCGTAGGCGTGCGCCCGCAGCCAGCCGGGATCGTATTGGCTGCGATGCCCGCCGCTCCATTCCACCGTCAGCAAACCCTGCTCGATTCGCGCACCGAGAGCCGTGAGGTTTTCGTCCACGTCGACGATTTCCAGCACCTGTTCACGGGTCACGCTGTAGACGCAGAGGGGGCAAGGGCAGTTGTCCCGCAGCCACTGGTGATGGAACGGGCTGACCCGCCCATCGGCCCATTCCACGCTGAGGTGATCACTGTGCACCTGCACAGCGGCCAGGTCGCTGATCAGCGGGTAAGTACGGAAGTCGGCAACAGCGGCGGCGGTTTGCATGGCGATTCCTTATTTTTGGGGTGGCAGTCCAATCACGCGGCCGAGCAGGGCGGGCCTGGGCAGGTCGATCTGTTCGGCGCTGATGCTCGCAAGCTTGCCCAGCACCTCCTCGCTGAACGGCGCGGAATGCGGGCCGGCGAGGTCGACGTGGAGCAGCATTTGCTCGTTGCCGGCCAGCTCCTTTTCGTCGCCCACCCGATGCAGGCTGTGATAGAGGTGCAGGCGCTTGCGGTCGTGGGCGATCAGTTGGGTGTGCACCTCGACGTCGGCGCCCTGCTTCACTTCGTGCAGGTAGTTGAGGTGCAGTTCCAGGGTGAACAGCGAGTGGCCGCTGGCTTCGCGGTTTTCGCTGTCCAGGCCGAGGGTGTCCATCAGGGCATCGGTGGCGTAGCTGAAGATCAGCAGGTAGAACGCATCACGCAGGTGGCCGTTGTAGTCGACCCACTCGGGGAGGATTTTGGTGGTGTAGGTGGTCAATGCGGCCATGGTTCGGTTCCCGGTAGGTACTCGGTCAAAATGTGGGAGCTGGCTTGCCTGCGATGGCGGCAGTGAATCCAACATCGCTATCGCAGGCAAGCCAGCTCCCACAGAGAATCAAAAGCTGTTATTCAGCGAAGGTCATACCGTGTTTTTCCTTGGTGGTCTTCACTGCCTCCAGCACCGCCAGCAGGCAATCATCACGATAGCGCTCCAGCGCCGAAATGCTGTGTTTGCCCAATTGATCGCTGGTGCCGTCCACCACGTCGTCAATCAACTTGTCGGTCAATTCCGGTGCCGGCAAATAGGTCCATGGCAACTGCAAGGCCGGGCCAAACTGTGCCATGAAGTGGCGCATCCCGGCATCACCGCCCGCCAAGGTGTACGTCAGGAATGTGCCCATGAATGACCAGCGCAACCCAGCGCCGAAGCGAATCGCATCATCGATCTCACCGGTGGTTGCCACGCCGTCGTTGACCAGGTGCAACGCTTCACGCCACAAGGCTTCCAGCAGTCGGTCGGCGATAAAACCAGGCACTTCCTTGCGCACGTGCAACGGACGCATGCCGAGGGATTCATACACCTTGATCGCTGCCTGAATCGCTTCCGGCGCGGTGTTCTTTCCGCCGACCACTTCCACCAATGGCAACAAGTAAACCGGGTTGAACGGGTGACCCACCACGCAACGTTCCGGGTGCGTGGAGCCTTCATAAAACTCGCTCGGCAACAGGCCCGAGGTGCTCGAACCGATCAGTGCGTTTGGCTTGGCCGCGGCGCTGATCTTGCTGTGCAATTCCAGCTTCAGCTCCAGGCGTTCCGGTGCGCTTTCCTGAATGAAGTCGGCGTCTTTCACGCACTCTTCAATGGTGGCGACAAAGCGCAGGCGGTCTTGGGAGGCACCGGGTGCCAGGCCCTGTTTCTCCAGAGCGCCCCAGGCGTTGGCGACACGCTTGCGCAGGGCCGCTTCGGCGCCGGGTGCCGGGTCCCAGGCGACCACATCCAGCCCGTGGGCGAGGGCACGGGACACCCAGCCGCTGCCGATAACGCCACTGCCGAGGGCGGCAAAGGTTTTGATTTCGGTGATAAAGCTCATGGCAAATTCCTAAAGAGTTCGGTGATCAATGTGGGAGCTGGCTTGCCTGCGATAGCGGTATGTCAGCAGCTGTATTCGGTGCAGGTGTACCGCGATCGCGGGCAAGCCCGCTCCCACAAGGTTCGGTGGTGTTCGGGACAGTCAGCCGCGTTTGGTCAAGCCCATCTTCACGCGGCCTTCGGCCGGGGTCATGACCCGTGCACCAAGGCGGCTGAGGATCTCGCTGGCGCGTTCCACCAGTTGGCCGTTGGTGGCCAGTACGCCCTTGTCCAGCCACAGGTTGTCTTCCAGGCCGACCCGTACGTTGCCGCCCAGCAGCACCGCTTGCGCCGCCATCGGCATCTGCATGCGACCAATCCCGAAGCCGGCCCATACCGCGTCTGCCGGCAGGTTGTCGACCATGGCTTTCATGGTGGTGGTGTCGGCCGGCGCGCCCCACGGGATGCCCAGGCACAGCTGGAACAGCGGGTTGTCGAGCAAGCCTTCCTTGATCATCTGCTTGGCGAACCACAGGTGACCGGTGTCGAAAATTTCCAGCTCGGCCTTGACGCCCAGCTCCTGGATTCGCTTGGCGCCCGCCCGCAGCTGGGCCGGGGTGGAGACGTAAATGGTGTCGCCATCGCCGAAGTTCAGGGTGCCGCAATCGAGGGTGCAGATTTCCGGCAGCAGCTCTTCCACGTGGGCCAGGCGGGTCAGCGGGCCGACGAGGTCGGTGTTGGGGCCGAACTCCATGGGGTTCTCGCCGCCGCCGATTTCCAGGTCGCCGCCCATGCCGGCGGTGAGGTTGACGATGATGTCGACGTCCGCCTCACGGATGCGCTCCATCACTTCGCGGTACAGCGCCACGTCGCGGCTGAACTTGCCGGTTTCGGGGTCACGTACGTGGCAATGCACCACGGTGGCACCGGCCTTGGCGGCTTCCACCGCAGCGGCAGCGATTTGTTTGGGAGTGACCGGCACGTGTGGGCTTCTGGCGGTCGTGTCGCCAGCACCGGTGAGTGCGCAGGTGATGATGACGTCGTGGTTCATGAGGCAGGTTCCTTACAGGCGTGGTGGTGCCGTTCGCGGTCGAAAGTGACCGCGAAACGGTGATTCAAAAAACGGTTATTTGCTGGTCAATTGCAGATTGGCGGCGGCCGGCTTGCCGTCGAAGGTGGTCACGCCTTCCAGCCAGCGTTGCTGGTCTTGCGGGTGGTCCTTGAGCCATTGCTTGGCCGACTCGAAAGCGTCCTTGTGATCCAGCAGCGGCTGCATCATTCGGCTCTCGTCGGCGGCGGTGAAGGTCAGGTTGCTCAGCAGCTTGTGCACGTTGGGGCACTGCTCGGCGTAGGTCGGCGAAGTGACCGACCATACGGTGGCCATGCCTTCGTTCGGGCCCAGGGCATCATCGCTGCCGGTGAGGTAAGTCATGGCCACGTTGACGTTCATCGGGTGCGGCGCCCAGCCGAAGAACACCACGGCTTCCTTGCGGCGCACGGCGCGGTCGACAGCGGCGAGCATGCCGGCCTCGCTGGACTCCACCAATTGGAACTTGCCGAGGCCGAACTGATTCTTGGCGATCATCGCCTTGATCTGGGTGTTGGCGCCCGAGCCTGGTTCAATCCCGTAGATCTTGCCGCCCAGTTCCTTCTCGAACTTGGCGATGTCGGCGAAGGTTTTCAGGCCCTTGTCCGCCAGGTAAGTCGGCACCGCCAGGGTCGCGCGGGCGTCTTCCAGGGACGGCTTGTCGAGCACCTTGACCTGCTTGGCGTCGACAAACGGGGTGATGGTCTGGGTCATCAGCGGGTTCCAGTAGCCCAGGAACATATCCAGGCGCTGGTCGCGGATCCCGGCAAAGATGATTTGCTGGGACGCGCTGGTCTGTTTGGTCTTGTAGCCGAGGCCGTCGAGCAATACCTGGGTCATGGCGCTGGTGGCGATTACGTCGGTCCAGTTCACCACGCCCATGCGCACGTTCTGGCAAGAAGCCGCATCGGCTGCCATGACGTTGGTGCTCAAAATGGCGCTGGCGCTGAGTGCGAGCACGCAGCGGCTGATCAGTCGGTTCATGGTGGATCCCTCGGCAGGTTGTTATTGTGGGTTCCGGCGTCTTTGTGCGCCGTGCAGCCAAGTTACGCAGCTTGGAGCCCGATAAAACGCACGGCGGCGACCCACTCTTGCACTGCAGCGACCTGCCCCCTTGAATGACCGATTGAACTGGCGTATCACAGTGACACGCTGCCCGTCCTACGAGAGCGCTCCATGTCCCAGGATTTCTACTTTCTGCTGATGCCGGGTTTCTCCGCCATCGGCTTTATCTCGGCGATCGAACCGCTGCGGGTTGCCAACCGCTTTCGTGGTGAGTTGTACCGCTGGCATGTGTTGAGCGCCGACGGCGGCGCGGTGCTGGCGAGCAATGGCATGTCGGTCAACGCCGACGCCGCGCTGGAACCGTTGAAGAAAGGCGCCACGTTATTGGTGGTGGCCGGCTTCGAACCGCTGAAGTTCGCCACGCCCGCACTGGAACACTGGCTGCGCCGCCTCGACCACGACGGCGTGACCCTCGGCGCCATCGACACCGGCGCCTGCGTCCTCGCTGAAGCCGGCCTGCTCGACGGCCACCGCCTGACCCTGCACTGGGAAGCCATCGACGCCTTCAAGGAATCTTATCCACAGCTGACGGTGACCCAGGAGCTGTTCGAAATCGACCGTCGGCGCATCACCTCGGCGGGCGGCACGGCTTCCATCGACCTGATGCTCGACCTGATCAGCCAGGCCCACGGGGCGGAGTTGGCGATCCAGGTGTCCGAACAGTTTGTGCTCGGCCGCATCCGCCCGCGCAAAGACCACCAACGCATGCAGATCGCCACGCGCTACGGCATCAACAACAAGAAGCTGGTGCAGGTGATCGGCGAGATGGAACAGCACACCGAACCGCCGCTGAGCACGCTGGCGCTGGCGGAGACGATCAAGGTGACGCGGCGGCAGTTGGAGCGCTTGTTTCGGCTGCACCTGAACGACACACCGAGCAATTTCTACCTGGGGTTGCGCCTGGAAAAGGCCCGGCAGTTGTTGCGCCAGAGCGACCTGAGCGTGCTGGAGGTGAGCATTGCGTGCGGGTTTGAATCGCCGTCGTATTTCACCCGCAGTTACCGGGCAAGGTTTGCCAGGTGCCCAAGGGAGGATCGGCGCCGGGAGGCGGTGTAAGCACCGCTCTTGAGAACAACAAAGATCAAATGTGGGAGCTGGCTTGCCTGCGATAGCGGTGTTTCAGTGCCTGATGTACTGGCTGATACACCGCTATCGCAGGCAACCTAGCTCCCACAGTGGATTTGCGGTGTGGCTTATTTCTTCACCAGTGCCGAGCAGGCCGCTTTAAACGCCTCATGCTGATACTTGTTCAACGTCGCAGGCAGACCAAAGTCGTGCTTCTTGTTCTGCGCATTGATGGTCTGCGGCGACAACAGCGTCACCTCCACACCCTCCAGCAACTGAAACACCCCTTCAATCTTGAACGTGGTCGGCCCACCGGCGAATTCGCCTTTCTTGCTGCGCTTCTTGATGGCGATCCGAGTGATCGAATTTTCCCGCACAAACGCACTCACCTGAGCGGCGAAGGCCTTGACGTTGGCCGCCTCATCGTCGTCTTCAAGGGCGATTTTCTTGGTGGCCAGGGCAACGTGGCTCAGTGCCTGGCCGTCCAGCGAGGCGACGGCGATGATGGCTTCACTGCCTTTGATTTCGATGCCGCAGATAGTCATGGAGTCGCCTTGGAAAAGTGGAGAAGGCGCGAATGGTATCAGGCTCGACGCGGTTGGCGCGCTCCGGCCATCAGGCTCAGGCACGCTGCCGCCAGGGCTGATGCCGTCACCAGAGCACCCACCAGCGGCGTGATTTCCAGGCTGCTCTTGGCGATTACCACACCGCCCAGCGCCGCGCCCAAGGCTACGCCCAGGTGCATCGCCGAGGTATTGATCCCCACATTGGCCTCCCCGGACTCTGGCGCGGTGTGCAGCAAGTAGTTCTGGACCACGGGCGAGATGGTCCAGCTCAACGCCATCCACAACGCGTACAGCGCCAGGAAACTCGCCAGCGACCCTGTGGCCCATGGCAGCAGCGCCATGACCAGGGTGAACAGCGCCGGGATCAACACCAGCGCGCGCTTGAACCCCAGCCGGTCCGACAGCCAGCCGCCGCAATAACCACCGCAGATGGCTGCGATGCCGAAGAATACATAGAGATAGCTCAAGGACACGCCATGGATGCCCATGGTCTGTTGCACGTAGGGCGCGAGGTACGCGAACAGCACAAAATGCCCGGTCAACAACAGCACCGACACCAGTTGCGCCAACAGCAGCTTGGGAATCGCCAGTTGGCGACAGTAATCACGCAGTGAGGTGGGCGGGCGGCTGGCGAACGTCGGCAGGCTCAGGCGCAACAGTACGGCAATCACCACCGCCAGCAGCGCCAACAGCAGGAAGGGCGCCCGCCAACTGAGCGACTCACTTACGGCAATACCCAGCGGAACCCCCAGCACCAGCGAACCGCTGATGCCCATGAACACAATACCGATCGCCCGGCCACGCAAGCGCACATCCACCAGCGACGCCGAGAGGGTCGAGGCCAGCACCACCACCAACGCACAACTGGCCGCGCTGATGATGCGACAGACCAGCAGCATCCAGTAATTCACCGCCAGCCCGGAGCCGAGGTTGCCCACCGCAAACGTCAGCAATGCGGCAATCAGCAAGGTGCGCCGTTCAATGCGCGAGGTCAGCGACAGCAGGGGTGCGGCGCACAGGGCAAAGGTCAGGGAAAACACCGCCGTCAGTTGCCCGGCAGCGCTCAGGGTGACACCCATCTCCCGGGATAACAGCGGCAGAATCCCGCCCACCAGGTTTTCATCGATACCGGCGACGAAGGCGGCGAGGGCGAGGAGGTAGATGCGTGGGTTCATGGGGCGGCATTGGTAGAAATGGGCGCTGATCATGGCGGTCAATCTGATTGACTGGCAAGTCAACAAAATTGTTCGGGGCCGGGCCGGAAGGTAAAGGTTCAGAAAATTAATTATATATAAAAGATAAAATATTGTCCTTTAAAGGCAATATTTTGCCATTAAAGATATCCCATTACCCATTATAGATTTGTTCTTTTTATCGCTGCTACACTTGCTCACACTCCACCGGAAGTCGAACCATGGCCCTTATTCATATCCTTTACGCCCCTGGTGAAATCGCCCTGCAGATCGCTGGCAACGCCAAAGCGCTTCGGTTGAGTAAAAACCTTTCTCGACGTGCGCTGGCGACCAAATCCGGGGTGCCCGAGTCCACGATCAAGCGTTTCGAGACAACCGGCAAGGTTTCCCTGGACGCGCTGTTATTGATCGCGATGAGCCTGGGCGTCGGCGAGCAAATGGCGCAACTGTTCAGCGCGCCAGCACCGGTCAGCCTTCAAGAACTGAAAAATCACACCAGGCTTCGAGGTCGTCAATGAAACCGGTCACCGCGCTCCACGTCATGTTGCAAGGTTCCCGGGTGGGTGAGTTGGTCGATATCCCCCGTAAAGGCCTGTATTTCTCCTTTGACCCGAGCTGGCTGTTGAAGGGTTTCAACCTGGCGCCCCTGCACATGGAGTTTTCATCGAGGCCCCAGCTGGCTGCGGACACCACGCTGTTCAATGGGCTGCATGGCGCCTTCAGCGACTCCCTGCCCGATGGTTGGGGGTTGCTGCTGATGGATCGTTTCTTTCGCCGCTCAATGGCGATTGAGCGGCATGCATTGGGACCTTTGGACCGATTGGCCTACATGGGCGACCGGGGCATGGGAGCATTGGAATACGTGCCTATGTTCGAGAAGGATCCCGATCAGGCGGCCCTGGATCTGGCCTCTCTCTACCAGGCTTCCCAAGACGTTCTGTCGGGTGAAACCTGCGAAGTGATTGAATCGTTGCGTTTCGCCGGTGGTTCCCCCGGCGGTGCCCGTCCCAAGGCGGTCATCGGGCTGTCGCCTGACAAGTCCCGGGCCATTTCTTCATTTGGTGAGATGCCGGATGAATACGAACACTGGTTGATCAAATTCCGCAGCCAGGACGAGCATCGCGACAGCGGAGCGATCGAGCAGGTATACGCAATCACGGCTCGTAGTGCCGGCGTCGAAATTTCCGCTTCGGACTTGTTAGAGGTCCGGACACCGACAGGCATTGAGCGCTTCTTTGCCACTCGCCGTTTTGACCGTGACGGCGCCACCCGGCGGCATATGCTGACAGCCGCTGCGATTCTGTACGCAGACTTCCGCATGCCCAGCCTGGATTATGGCGACCTGTTGCGCCTCACGTTCGCGGTTACCAAGGATGCCAGCCAGGTACAGAAAATGGCGCGGCTGATGGTGTTCAACGCGCTTGCCCACAACCGGGACGATCACGCTAAAAACTTCTCGTTCTTTGGCGCAACCAGTGGCTGGCAGATGGCGCCAGCGTATGACCTGACATTTTCCAGCACCAGTGGTCGCGGCAATGAGCACACCACGGCGTTTGCAGGCGCCGGCTACCCGACACGCAAGGTGATCACCGAAGTCTGCAAGCCATTCAGCTTTCTGGAGCCTGAGCTTTACATCGAGCAGACCCTGGACGCGTTATCGCAATGGAATCAGCACTGTGCCGACTTCGAGGTCGATAAGGACCAGCGGGAAAGTGTGCTGCTGACGCTTAACTCGGTGTGGAAAGACTTCTAACGCTTATTCCTGCCCAATCGACTCCAAAAACTCCGACCGTTCATCACTCATCCGCGCCAAACAATCATTTTGCTGGATCGCATATTCCTTGCTGCCCGCCACCGCCGGGAAGGTATCCACGGCGCAATCCGCATCCCGTAACTTTTCCCACTTCTGCTGGGCATCCTTCAGACGAGCGGTAATGTCTGCCAGCTGCGTCTTGTTGCTGCCATAGGTCGAACCCATGCGTTCCAGCAGCCCCTGGTAGTTATCCTTGAGCAGTTGTTCGGCGGTGGTTTTGTTGTAGGTGGCGCATTCCAGGGTTTGTTTGTCGTTCTCGATGCCATCGCAGGGCGTGTTGTCAGTGTCTTCCGCCGCGTGTACGCCGGTTGCGATGAGTGCCAAAGCCAGGAAAATCGATTTCATTGCGCCGTCTCATATCAGTTGATCAGCAAATTCTGGCTCAAGCGTAAGACAAAGAACAGACACCCGTCAGAGATGTCATGTTGGCCTTTGTCGCGGATTGACGCTTTCGGCAATTCCCTTGTCGTTTTTGCACCCGGCTCCTTCTGCCCCGGGGCATATGCTGGCCCCAAAGCGCCGGCAGACGATTCGGCGCATGAATCGCCAATAAGGGGACGCCTGATGAGCCCAGCCGAATTGCACGCCGACAGCATCGTTATCGACGGGCTGATCATTGCCAAGTGGAACCGCGACCTGTTCGAAGACATGCGCAAGGGTGGCCTCACTGCCGCCAACTGCACTGTGTCGGTATGGGAAGGGTTCCAGGCCACCATTAACAACATCGTGGCCAGCCAGACCCTGATCCGCGAGAACAGCGACCTGGTGATCCCGGTGAAAACCACCGCCGATATCCGTCGCGCCAAAGAGCAGGGCAAGACCGGCATCATCTTCGGCTTCCAGAACGCCCACGCGTTTGAAGACCAGCTCGGCTACGTCGAGATCTTCAAGCAGCTCGGGGTGGGCGTGGTGCAGATGTGCTACAACACCCAGAACCTGGTGGGCACCGGCTGCTACGAGCGCGACGGTGGCCTGTCGGGTTTCGGTCGCGAGATCGTCGCCGAGATGAACCGCGTCGGCATCATGTGCGACCTGTCCCACGTGGGCTCCAAAACCTCTGAGGAAGTCATCCTCGAATCGAAAAAGCCGGTGTGCTACTCGCACTGCCTGCCGTCGGGCCTCAAAGAGCACCCGCGCAACAAGTCCGATGAAGAGCTGAAGTTCATCGCCGACCACGGCGGCTTTGTGGGCGTGACCATGTTCGCGCCGTTCCTCGCCAAGGGCATCGATTCGACCATCGACGACTACGCCGAAGCCATCGAATACACCATGAACATCGTGGGCGAAGACGCCATCGGCATCGGCACCGACTTCACCCAGGGCCATGGCCAGGATTTCTTCGAAATGCTGACCCACGACAAGGGCTACGCCCGCCGCCTGACCAGCTTCGGCAAGATCATCAACCCGCTGGGCATCCGCACCGTGGGCGAGTTCCCCAACCTCACCGAGACCCTGCTCAAGCGCGGCCATCCTGAGCGTGTGGTGCGCAAGATCATGGGCGAGAACTGGGTCAACGTCTTGAAAGAAGTCTGGGGCGAATAAGCCAACCTCTCTTTTCCCCCGGCCATCCACGCCGGGGGCATCCAAACGAATTTTCTGGAGTTAAATTTCCATGGCCAAGATCGCCCCTCAATTGCCTATCGAAGTCGACAGCGAAACCGGTGTCTGGACCTCCGACGCCCTGCCGATGCTGTACGTGCCGCGCCATTTCTTCGTCAACAACCACATGGGTATCGAAGAAGTCCTGGGAGCCGACGCCTACGCCGAAATCCTCTACAAGGCCGGCTATAAATCCGCCTGGCACTGGTGTGAAAAAGAAGCTGAATGCCACGGCCTGGAAGGCGTCGCAGTGTTCGAGCACTACATGAAGCGCCTGTCGCAGCGCGGCTGGGGCCTGTTCAAGATCCAGGACATCGACCTCGACAAAGGCACCGCCAGCGTCAAGCTCGAACACTCGGCATTCGTCTACGTGTACGGCAAGGTCGGGCGCAAGGTCGACTACATGTTCACCGGCTGGTTTGCCGGCGCGATGGACCAGATCCTCGAAGCCCGCGGCAGCAAGGTCCGCACCGTTGCGCAGCAAGTCTACGGCGGCTCCGAAGAGGGCCACGACGACGGCCTGTTCACCGTCAAGCCGTTGTAAGTCGAGGAACCTGCCATGGCTTTCGAAGCAATGTTTGCGCCGATCCAGATCGGCAAACTGACCATCCGCAACCGCGTGCTCAGTACCGCCCACGCCGAGGTGTATGCCACCGACGGTGGGATGACCACCGACCGCTATGTGAAGTACTACGAAGAGAAAGCCAAGGGCGGCATCGGCCTGGCGATCTGTGGCGGTTCCTCGGTGGTCGCCATCGACAGCCCCCAGGAATGGTGGAGCTCGGTGAACCTGTCCACCGACCGTATCATCCCGCACTTCCAGAACCTGGCCGACGCCATGCACAAGCATGGCGCCAAGATCATGATTCAGATTACCCACATGGGCCGTCGCTCGCGTTGGGATGGCTTTAACTGGCCGACCCTGATGTCGCCGTCCGGCGTGCGTGAGCCGGTGCACCGTGCCACCTGCAAGACCATCGAGCCGGAAGAGATCTGGCGTGTGATCGGCAACTACGCCAGCGCCGCCAAGCGCGCCAAGGCGGGTGGCCTGGACGGTGTGGAACTGTCTGCCGTGCACCAGCACATGATCGACCAGTTCTGGAGCCCGCGGGTCAACAAGCGGACCGACGAGTGGGGTGGCACCTTCGAAGGCCGCATGAAGTTCGGCCTGGAAGTGTTGAAAGCGGTGCGCGCCGAAGTCGGTGACGACTTCTGCGTGGGCATGCGCCTGTGCGGCGACGAGTTCCATCCGGACGGCCTGTCCCACGAGGACATGAAGCAGATCGCCAAGTACTACGACGACACCGGCATGCTCGATTTCATCGGCGTCGTCGGCTCGGGCTGCGACACCCATAACACCCTGGCCAACGTTATCCCCAACATGAGTTATCCACCGGAGCCGTTCCTGCACCTGGCGGCCGGTATCAAGGAAGTGGTCAAGGTTCCGGTGCTGCACGCGCAGAACATCAAGGACCCGAACCAGGCCACGCGCATCCTCGAAGGCGGCTATGTGGACATGGTCGGCATGACCCGTGCGCACATCGCCGACCCGCACTTGATCGCCAAGATCAAGATGGGCCAGATCGACCAGATCAAGCAGTGTGTCGGCGCCAACTATTGCATCGACCGCCAGTACCAGGGCCTGGATGTGCTGTGCATCCAGAACGCCGCGACCTCCCGTGAATACATGGGCGTGCCGCATATCATCGAGAAGTCCACCGGGCCGAAACGCAAGGTGGTGGTGGTCGGTGCCGGCCCTGCGGGGATGGAAGCCGCGCGCGTTGCCGCCGAACGTGGCCACGACGTGACCCTGTTGGAGAAAAAAGAGTTTATCGGCGGGCAAATCACCACCGCCTCCAAAGCCCCGCAACGCGACCAGATCGCCGGGATCACGCGCTGGTTCCAGCTGGAGCTGGCGCGCTTGAAAGTCGACCTGCGCCTGGGCGTGGCCGCTGATGCCGAGACCATCCTGGACCTGCGTCCGGACGTGGTGGTGCTGGCGGTGGGCGGGCATCCGAACGTGGAGCAGAACGAACACTGGGGCGCGGCCGAAGGGCTGATCGTCAGTAGCTGGGACGTGCTCGACGGCAAAGTCGCGCCGGGCAAGAACGTGCTGGTCTACGACACCATCTGCGAGTTCACCGGCATGTCGGTGGCGGATTTCCTTGCGGACAAAGGCAGCCAGGTCGAGATCGTCACCGACGACATCAAGCCGGGCGTGGCCATCGGCGGTACATCGTTCCCGACCTACTACCGCAGCATGTATCCGAAAGAAGTGATCATGACCGGCGACATGATGCTGGAAAAGGTCTACCGCGAGGGCGACAAGCTGGTGGCGGTGCTGGAGAACGAATACACCGGCGCCAAAGAGGAGCGGGTGGTGGACCAGGTGGTGGTCGAAAACGGCGTGCGTCCGGACGAAGCCATCTACTACGGGCTCAAGGAGGGTTCGCGCAACAAGGGCCAGATCGACGTTGAAGCCCTGTTCGCGATCAAGCCGCAGCCGTGCCTGAGCGAGCCGGGTGAAGGGTATTTGCTGTTCCGCATCGGTGACTGCGTGGCCCAGCGTAATACCCACGCCGCCATCTATGACGCCCTGCGCCTGTGCAAGGATTTCTGATCCGACACTGAACTCATGTGGAAATTGATCAATGTGGGAGCCGGCTTTTCTGTGGGAGCCGGGCTTGCCCGCGATGCAGGCGACTCGGTCGTCAGTGAAACCGAGTTGATGCCATCGCAGGCAAGCCAGCTCCCACACTGATTCGGTTTCCATGCAGGACCAGTGTGGTCTGTGGAGCTTCACCATGTTGAACACCTTGCTTCCTGTTCTTTTGTTTGCCGCACTGGGCCTCGCCGTCCTCGGCGCCCTGCGCCGGGTGAACATGTGGCGCCGTGGTCGTGCTTCCAAAGTCGACCTGCTTGGCGGCCTGTTGGCCATGCCCAAGCGCTACATGGTCGACCTGCACCACGTGGTCGCCCGCGACAAATACATCGCCAACACCCACGTCGCCACCGCCCTGGGCTTTGTGCTCTCGGCGCTGCTGGCGATCCTGGTGCACGGTTTCGGCCTGCATAACCGCATCCTCGGCTACGCCTTGCTGCTGGCCTCGGTGCTGATGTTTGTCGGCGCCACCTTCGTCTACCTGCGCCGGCGCAACCCACCTGCGCGCCTGTCGAAAGGCCCATGGATGCGCCTGCCGAAAAGCCTGATGGCGTTCTCGGTAAGCTTCTTCCTGGTGACCTTGCCGGTGGCCGGGATCCTGCCTGCCGACTTCGGCGGCTGGCTGCTCGCGGCGCTGCTGAGCCTGGGCGTGTTGTGGGGCGTGTCGGAGATGTTCTTCGGCATGACCTGGGGCGGCCCGATGAAACACGCCTTCGCCGGTGCCTTGCACCTGGCCTGGCACCGCCGCGCCGAGCGCTTCGGCGGTGGCCGTTCCACCGGATTGAAACCGCTGGATCTGGCCGATAAAACCGCGCCCCTGGGCGTGGAAAAACCGCTGGATTTCACCTGGAACCAGCTGCTTGGCTTCGACGCCTGCGTGCAGTGCGGCAAGTGCGAAGCCGCGTGCCCGGCGTTCGCCGCCGGCCAGCCGCTGAACCCGAAAAAACTCATCCAGGACATGGTGGTCGGCCTGGCCGGTGGCACCGACGCCAAGTTCGCTGGCAGCCCTTATCCGGGCAAAGCCATCGGCGAACACGGTGGCAATCCGCATCAGCCGATCGTCAACGGTCTGGTGGATGCTGAAACCCTGTGGTCGTGCACCACCTGCCGCGCCTGCGTGGAAGAGTGTCCGATGATGATCGAGCACGTGGACGCCATCGTCGACATGCGCCGCCACCTCACCCTGGAAAAAGGCGCCACCCCGAACAAGGGCGCCGAAGTCCTGGAAAACTTGATCGCCACCGATAACCCGGGCGGTTTCGCGCCGGGCGGGCGGATGAACTGGGCGGCGGACTTGAACCTGCCGTTGCTCAGCGACCGGAAAACCGTCGACGTATTGTTCTGGGTCGGCGACGGCGCGTTCGACATGCGCAACCAGCGCACCTTGCGCTCTTTCGTCAAAGTGCTGAAAGCCGCCAAGGTCGACTTCGCGGTACTGGGCCTTGAAGAGCGCGACAGCGGCGACGTGGCCCGGCGTCTTGGAGATGAAGCCACCTTCCAGCTGCTGGCCGCGCGCAATATCCAGACCCTGGCCAGGTACAGCTTCAAGCGCATCGTCACCTGCGACCCCCACAGTTTCCACGTGCTGAAAAACGAATACGGCGCCTTCGACGGCAACTACCTCGTGCAGCACCACAGCACTTACATGGCCGAGCTGATCGACGCCGGCGCCTTGAACCTGGGCCAGCACAAAGGCAATAGCGTGACCTATCACGACCCGTGCTATCTGGGCCGCTACAACGGCGAGTACGAGGCACCGCGCCAAGTGCTGCGGGCGCTGGGAATCGAGGTCAAGGAAATGCAGCGCTCCGGCTTCCGCTCCCGCTGCTGCGGTGGCGGTGGCGGCGCGCCGATTACCGATATTCCCGGCAAGCAGCGGATTCCCGACATGCGCATGGAAGACATCCGCGAGACCGGCGCCGAGCTGGTGGCCGTGGGTTGTCCACAGTGCACGGCGATGCTTGAGGGCGTTGTAGAACCGCGCCCACTGATCAAGGACATCGCCGAGCTGGTGGCTGATGCCTTGCTTGAAGACGCCGCCCCGGCCAAGACCCCGAAACGCGAACCTGCGCAGGTGCATATATGAGCGACATTATCCGCCGCGACCCACGGGCTGAATGGATCGCGCGTAACCGCCTGCACCCGCTGCACGCGGCGATGCAGCCGGTGCAACACAGCTGGATGGGGCCTAACGGCGTCATCCGCAAGAACGTGCACGGTGTCGGTTTTATCGGCCCCAACGGCATCAAGCGTATCGACCGCAGCGGCGCCCAGCAGGGCGGCGCGGCCAAGCGTTCGGCGGCGGTGGAAGTGCAGTTGCCGTTGCATCAGGTGGCAGCCCCGGCGTTCTACATCAACGTGGTGCCGGACATGGTCGGCGGCCGCCTGAGCAGCCACGACCGCGACCTGCTGGGCCTGGCCCGGCAACTGGCCGGCGACGACGGTGCGGTGCTGGCCGTGGTGTTCGGCGAGCACAAGGAAAACGCCTTTGCCACCGCCGGTGTCGACCGGCTGCTGGTGCTGGACGGTCATGAGTTCGACGGTTATTCACCGGAGCAACGGGTCCATGGCCTGCGGGCTGTGGATAACCAGTTCAACCCGCGCCACTGGTTGCTGCCCGACAGCCGCAACGGCGGTGGTGAGTTGGGCCGGCGCTTTGCCGCCAGCCTCAAGGAACGCCCGGCCACGCGGGTCTGGCAGATCAAGGGCCAGGAATGTATTGGCCGCGCCGGTGCCGGCCAGGAAGACCTGGCCAGGCCTTTGCCTCGGATGATCCTGGCAGCGGCGGAATGCGCCGATCCTGTCAGCGAGACCCGTCACGAAGTGCTGCCGGTAGAGTTATCCACAAGCCTGGCCCGCAGCTTGCCGCGTATTGAAGATTTGGGCGCGGTGGCCGTCGACCCGGCGGCGATTCCCATGGCCGAAGCGGAGTTTATTTTCTCTGGCGGCAACGGGGTCAAGGACTGGGCGCTGTTCCACCAGACCGCCGCCGCGCTGGGCGCCACCGAAGGCGCCTCGCGGGTGGCGGTGGACGACGGCTTCATGGCCCGTGACCGCCAGGTGGGTGCCAGCGGCACCTGGGTCACCGCCCGGGTTTACGTGGCGGTGGGGATTTCCGGGGCGATCCAGCACCTGCAAGGCATTGGTGCCTGCGACAAGGTGGTGGCGATCAACCTCGACCCGGGCTGCGACATGATCAAGCGTGCCGACCTGTCGGTGATCGGCGAAAGCGCCGCGATACTGCAAGCCTTGATCGTTGCGGTCGAGGCCTACCGCAATGGCGCCAAGCGCGATGCGGCTTAAGGATATGGCCATGACCACGAATGTAATCAGCCTGGTGTCCATCGGCGCCCACCCGACGTCCGGCCGCCCGCGCCGCGCGGAGCAAGATGCCCGTGCGGTAGAACTGGGCCTGCAACTGGCTGGGGATAACCTGCAAGTGCTGCACGCCGGCGACATCGGCGAGCCGACGCTGCGCGCCTACCTGGGCATGGGGTTGGCGCAGATGCATGTACTTGAGCAACCGGCCGGGGCGGACGCCTTGCCGGTGCTCAGCGACTATCTGCGGGACGCGGGCGCCCAAGTGGTGCTCACCGGCAGCCAGGCGGAAACCGGTGAAGGCTCGGGCATGTTGCCGTTCCTGCTGGCCGAGCAATTGGGCTGGCCGCTGATTGTCGGCCTGGCCCAGGTGGAATCCATCGAGGGCGGCGTGGCTCACGTGCTGCAAGCGCTGCCACGTGGCCAGCGGCGACGCCTGAAGGTGCGCCTGCCGTTTCTGGCCACGGTGGATAACGCGGCGCCCAAGCCACGGCAAAGCGCCTACGGCCCGGCTCAGCGCGGGGTGCTGGAGGCGCATGATGTTGAGGTGTTGGAGGATGAGTTATTCACAGGTGCTGTGTTGCAGCCGGCCAAGCCACGGCCCAAGCGCCTCAAGGTAATCAAGGCCAAGAGCGGTGCGGACAGGATGAAGGCGGCCACGGCCAAGGCCAGTGGTGGTGGTGGGCAGGTGCTCAAGGGTGTCAGCCCGCAAGACGGTGCCCAGGCCATCCTTAAATTGCTTATAGAAGAAGGTGTCGTTCGCTGACCCCTTGTAGGAGCGAGCTTGCTCGCGAAGAGCCTGAGACCTCCGCGTTAAACCTGACACGCTGCGTTATCGTTGACGTTTTTCGCGAGCAAGCTCGCTCCTACAGGAGATTTGTGGGTTTACCCACAATCCCTGTTAACCCAGCTGTGGATAACCTGTTCGCCGCTGTCCACACCCCATGCAAATCAAGCCCTGCAGCCCTCTGTACGAAAAACAACCAACCTAACTGCCGGTTTTTCCTTGGGTTTTTCTGTGGATAAGGAAAATGCCCGGCGCACACTTGCCCCCAAAGTCTGTTGGTGCTTCTGTGGATAAGATGTTCGCTATCCGCTGTATGCCTTATAAACCGTGGCCTGTAGTTGTTTGATCAAAATATGATCAATATCGTCTTTTTCGCTGGTTTTCCCTCTCAAACCCGCGATTTCACTCATTCACAGGCGGTTTTCCACAGACAGGCCAAAGTTGCCCCCAAAGTCTGTTGGCGCTTCTGTGGATAAGGTGTTTGCGTTCCTCTGTAGCCCATACAGAACGTGGCTTTCAGGCTTTAGATCAAAAAATGATCAATGCGGGATAAAACCCGGCCGTTTGAATAAGTCACGGATTTTCTTGATTTTATTTCGATAGGAAAGCGCAGTTGCCCACAATTGCTGTGGGTGGCTCTGTGGATAAGTTGTTGGGCAATGGCTGGAGGGCAGGGCGGAACTGGTCTGTCAGGGTGTTGCATGAATTATGTACAGCCACAAACTATTGTGGGAGCCGGGCTTGCCCGCGATGACGGAGTAACAGCCAACAGAAGGGTTGAATGTTAAATCGCTATCGCGGGCAAGCCCGGCTCCCACATTTTGATCAGCCGCGTGTCAGCGGTTTACTCATGTACGGCCACGCCTTTCAGGTAAGGCGCCGGCGCCGCCCCCAGATTGCTCAGCATCCGCTCGCTGTACCAGTCCACAAAGTTCACTACGCCAAACTCATAGGTCTTGGAGTACGGCCCCGGCTGGTAGGCGGTGGAGTTGATGCCGCGCTGGTTCTCTTCGGCCAGGCGACGGTCCTGGTCGTTGGTGGCGTCCCACACTTTGCGCATGCGCTCCACGTCGTAGTCCACACCTTCCACGGCGTCCTTGTGCACGATCCATTTGGTGGTGACCATGGTTTCCTGGGCGCTGATCGGCCACACGGTGAACACGATGATGTGGTCGCCCATACAGTGGTTCCACGAGTGCGGCAGGTGTAGGATGCGCATCGAGCCCAGGTCCGGGTTCTTGATGCGACCCATCAGCTTGTTGCAGCCCTGCTTGCCGTCGAGGGTCATCGACACGGTGCCCTTGAGCAGCGGCATGCGCACGATGCGGTTACGCAGGCCGAAGCTGGCGTGGGCGTAAGGGATCTTCTCGGCGTCCCAGGCAGCAGCGGAGGCGGCCACGTGATCCTTGAAGGCCTGGTCGGCCCGTGGGTCGGTGACGTCGTCCCATTCCAGCAGGGTTTTCAACAGCTCCGGGTGCGACGCGTTGCAGTGGTAGCACTCGCGGTTGTTTTCCAGCACCAGCTTCCAGTTGGCTTTTTCGAACAAGGTGGTCTGGATCGCCACCTTGGTGTTTTCCATGTCGTAGGGTTCCATGTAGTGGCTCAGCGTCGACAGGAAGTCGTCGATGGCCGGCGGAGTCGAAGACAGGCTGATGAAGATATAGCCACCGGCGGTCTTCACGTTCACAGGCTTCAAGCCGTACTGCTTCATGTCGAAGTCGGCGCCCATCTCGGTGCCGGCGAACAGCAGGCGGCCGTCCAGCTCGTACGTCCACTGGTGGTAATGGCACACCAGCTTGGCAACCTTGCCCTTGTCGCTGGTGCACAAGCGCGAACCGCGATGGCGGCACACGTTATGGAACGCATGCACCACGCCATCGGCGCCGCGGATCACGATGATCGGGTTTTTGCCCACCTGCAGGGTGATGTAGTTGCCTTTGGCTGGGATCTCGCAGGTCATGCCGGCGATCAACCACTCTTTCTGGAAAATTTCCTGCATGTCGATATCGAACAGCCGCTCATCAGAGTAAAACGGCTGCGGCAGCGAAAAGGTGCGCTCGCGCTCTTGCAGCATTTGCGCGGTGGCCTTGCGTGCGGGTTCCAGCGGATCGCCCAAGCTTAAGGTTGCGGTGACGTCCATCGTGTGTGTCCTCATGGCCATTCTGTGTGGCCGGCGAATAGTGGCTACGGTTGGTGCTATGCAAGGCGTAAAGAAAGCGTCTTTATGTGAAGCGAGTGTGGGGCCGGCGCAGGCCGGAACCTTATCCATGAGCGACATGGCCCACTCTGTTCCCGACGCGCAACCCCCGTGGTATGGGGGCTGGTCGCGATAAGTATGTGAATGTCGCAGATAGGTAAATGGGTGGTTCGCGCGTTACGCAGAATCGCCACCATAAGGCCGACCTTCGGCGGTGGAGAACAGCATGTCCAACAGCTTCCTGAATCCGGTAACTACCCAGACCTGGGCCAATGGTCGGCACATCGTCCGTTGCGTCAAAGTCATCCAGGAAACCTGGGACGTGCGCACCTTCTGCTTTATGGCCGACCAGCCGATCCTGTTCTTTTTCAAGCCGGGGCAGTTCGTCACCCTGGAGCTGGAGATCGAAGGCCAGCCGATCATGCGTTCCTACACCATTTCCAGCTCGCCCTCGGTGCCTTACAGCTTTTCGGTGACCATCAAGCGCGTGCCCGGCGGCCGGGTGTCCAACTGGTTGCATGACACCTTGCACGAAGGCCAGGAACTGGCGGTGCACGGGCCGGTGGGCCTGTTCAACGCCATCGACTTCCCGAGCCCGAAAGTGCTGTACCTCAGTGGCGGTGTGGGGATTACCCCGGTGATGTCCATGGCACGCTGGTTCTACGACACCAACGCCAACGTCGACATGACGTTTATCCACAGCGCCCGCTCGCCGAAAGACATCATTTACCACCGCGAGCTGGAGCACATGGCGTCGCGGATCGATAACTTCAGCCTGCACCTGATCTGCGAAAAGCATGGTCTTGGCGAGCCGTGGGCCGGTTATCGCGGCTACTTGAACCACAAGATGCTCGAACTGATGGTGCCGGACTTCCTGGAGCGCGAAGTCTTCTGCTGCGGCCCTACGCCGTACATGAATGCGGTGAAACGCCTGCTGGAAGCCTCCGGTTTCGACATGGCGCGGTACCACGAAGAGTCCTTCGGTGCCACGCCACCGGAAGCCCGTGCCGACGCGGTAGAGCAAGCCGAACAAGCGGCGGATGCACCGGAAATCGACCTGGCGGACTTGCATCAGGTGGAGTTCATTGCCTCTGGCAAGAGCATCCGCGTTGCGCCGGGTGAAACTGTGCATGCAGCGGCCGCCAAACTGGGCCTGCTGATTCCGAAAGCCTGCGGCATGGGGATTTGCGGTACGTGCAAGGTGATGAAGCTGGGCGGGGAGGTCGAGATGGACCACAACGGCGGGATCACCGAGGAAGACGAAGCCGAGGGTTACATCCTGTCGTGCTGCAGCGTGCCGAAGGGTGATGTGCGTATCGAGTTCTAACCCTGCACTTTGATCGCCCCCACGCAGAGCGTGGGAGCGATCGGTTAGAGGTTATTGGGCGTAGATGTGGACGACGAAGTGCTGGCCTGACGCTGTCAATTCATAGACTTTGTCGGTGATTTTCAGGGTTCTGAAGGGTTCCCTGATGGTGTCACCGACTTTTGCCGACTTCCTGAATTCATCCCAGTCGATAACCGTGGTGCTGACAGTGCCTTCGCCTTGCAGGTTGATGCCGTAGCTTTGAATTTCCATGGTATTGCCCTCTGCTGGATTTCCGTTTCCGGCCGATTGTTCGGCAGGCGGTTGATCCCGAAAGGCGGCCTTTCCTTCCGGGTTCCAAGAGGCTAGTCAATGAAACTACGGTTAGCTGCTGTCAGAAATATCAAAAAACAGTCTCGGCAATCCGCCAGTATTCATTGGCTTGATTCCTACTTTAGGCGCTCATCACTTCCCGAATATCGGCGGCCAGTTCTCTTACGCGCTCTTCCTCGGTATCCCACGCACACATGAAGCGCGCGCCGCCTTTGCCGATGAAGGTGTAGAAGCGCCAGCCCTTGGCCGTCAGGGCCGCAATCGCCGGTTCCGAGAGTTGCAGGAACACGCCGTTGGCCTGCACCGGGAACATCAATTCCACGCCGGGAATGTCGGCCACCAGGCTGCTGAGCAACTGCGCGCAGTGGTTGGCGTGGCGGGCGTGTTTGAGCCAGGCGTCGTTTTCCAGCAGGCCCACCCACGGGGCCGAGAGGAAGCGCATCTTTGATGCAAGCTGCCCGGCCTGTTTGCAGCGGTAGTCGAAGTCTTCGGCCAGCTTGTGGTTGAAGAACAGGATCGCTTCACCCACGGCCATGCCGTTCTTGGTGCCGCCAAAGCACAGCACGTCGACCCCGGCTTTCCAGGTCAGGTCGGCAGGCGAGCAGCCGAGGAAGGCGCAGGCGTTGGAGAAGCGTGCGCCGTCCATGTGCAGGTTCAGCCCCAGTTCCTTGCAGGTGACGCTGATGGCGCGGATTTCTTCCGGGGTGTACACGCTGCCGACTTCGGTGGCCTGGGTCAGGGTCACGACGCGGGGCTTTGGATAGTGAATGTCCTGACGCTTGAGGGCGATCTCGCGGATCGACTCCGGGGTCAGCTTGCCGTTTTCAGTGCGGGCGGTGAGCAGCTTGGAGCCGTTGGAGAAAAACTCCGGCGCGCCGCATTCGTCGGTTTCGACGTGGGCGGTTTCCGAGCAAATCACGCTATGGTAGCTCTGGCACAGTGAAGACAGGGCCAGGGAGTTGGCGGCGGTGCCGTTGAACGCGAAGAACACTTCGCAGTCGGTTTCGAACAGTTTGCGGAAACCGTCGGCGGCGCGGTGGGTCCATTCATCATCGCCGTAGGCGCGTTGATGGCCCTGGTTGGCGAGTTCCATGGCGGCCCAGGCTTCCGGGCAGATACCGGAATAGTTGTCGCTGGCGAATTGTTGGCTCTTGTCAGTCATGGCCCAGTCCTGTGGTCGATGTTGGTGCGCACTTTACCCAAGATTGTCGGGCGGGCGCACGCACTGTTAATGCAAAGTCAGTGGGGAATTATGCACGGTTCTGAAAGCCTTCCTGTAAGCCGCGTCCGCGATGGGACCCTGGATCTGCTCAAGTGGCTGGCGCTGCTCTGCATGGTGCTGGACCACCTGCGTTATGTCGGTTTGAGCCTGGACGGGCTGTACGTGCCGGGGCGCCTGGCGTTCCCGTGGTTTTGCCTGGCGATTGCGGCGAATCTGCACCGGGTAAAGGATGCGCCGGTGACTGGCCAGTGGCGCTACTTGGGCTGGTTGCTGTTGTTCAGCGTGATCAGTGAAGTGCCGTACCGGCTGTTCATTGACGACGCCGACACGCTGAACGTGCTGCCGACCCTGGCGCTGGGCCTGCTGGTTGCCAGGGGATGGCAGCAGAAGGCGGTCATTGATCGAGGATTGGCGTTGATCGCGCTGGTTTTGGCGGGGTTGTTTTCGGCGCAGTTGATGTTCGGCTTTTTTGGCGTGCTGCTGCCGTTGGCGATGCTGCTGGTGTTTCGTCGGCCTTGGTATTTCAGCGTGTTGCCGGGAGTGGTGTGCCTGGCTGCCAATCAATGGCAGATCCTGCTCAATAGCGGCACGCTGGTGGCGATGCTGGGATTGGCGACATGCCTGATTGCGCCACTGGCCGGATTGGTCTTGTTGCGACAGGTCAGGCACGTGTCGCCGCCGGCCATGCGGCGCTGGGCGTATGCGCTTTATCCGGCGCATTTCCTGCTGCTGCTACTCGTACGCAAGATCATCGCCTGACCCCTGTGGGAGCAGGCAAGCCAGCTCCCACACAAGCCAGCTCCCACATTTTTTCCGTGTTGTTCCGGCCATGTCGTAAACGCACCTTTGCGTGGCGTGCGTAGGCATTTGGTCTCTCTGCGCCAGCCCTACCATCGCATCAAAGGGCGCTGCCGCGTGCGTGAGCCTCAACAAGACAAAATGCCGGGAGAGACGCGATGTTCAGCAAGCAAGACCAGATCCAGGGTTATGACGATGCACTGCTGGCGGCCATGAATGCCGAGGAGCAGCGTCAGGAAGATCATATCGAGCTGATCGCGTCGGAGAACTACACCAGCAAGCGCGTCATGGAAGCCCAGGGCAGCGGCCTTACCAACAAATACGCCGAAGGTTATCCGGGCAAGCGCTACTACGGTGGCTGCGAGCACGTGGACAAGGTTGAAGTGCTGGCCATCGAGCGCGCCAAGCAACTGTTCGGTGCCGACTACGCCAACGTGCAGCCGCACTCCGGTTCGTCCGCCAACAGCGCGGTGTACCTGGCGCTGTTGAACGCCGGCGACACCCTCCTCGGCATGAGCCTGGCCCACGGTGGTCACCTGACCCACGGCGCCAAAGTGTCGTCGTCGGGCAAGCTGTACAACGCGGTGCAATACGGCATCGACACCAACACCGGCCTGATCGACTACGACGAGGTCGAGCGCCTGGCCGTGGAGCACAAGCCGAAGATGATCGTGGCGGGTTTCTCCGCTTACTCCAAGACTCTGGATTTCCCGCGCTTTCGCCAGATTGCCGACAAGGTTGGTGCGCTGCTGTTCGTCGACATGGCCCACGTCGCCGGCCTGGTTGCCGCCGGCCTGTACCCGAACCCGCTGCCGTACGCCGATGTGGTCACCACCACCACCCACAAGACCCTTCGCGGTCCGCGTGGAGGGCTGATTTTGGCCAAGGCCAACGAAGAAATTGAAAAGAAACTCAACTCGGCGGTCTTCCCCGGCGCCCAGGGCGGCCCGCTGATGCACGTGATCGCCGGCAAGGCGGTGTGCTTCAAGGAAGCCCAGGAGCCGGGTTTCAAGGCCTATCAACAGCAAGTGATCGACAACGCCCAGGCCATGGCCGGCGTGTTTATCAAACGCGGCTACGATGTAGTGTCCGGTGGCACCGATAACCACCTGTTCCTGGTCAGCCTGATCCGTCAGGGCCTCACCGGCAAAGAGGCGGACGCCGCCCTGGGTCGCGCCCACATCACCGTCAACAAGAACGCCGTGCCCAACGACCCGCAGTCGCCCTTCGTGACTTCGGGCCTGCGCATCGGCACCCCGGCGGTAACCACGCGCGGCTTCAAAGTGACCCAATGCCTCACGCTTGCCGGCTGGATCTGCGACATCCTCGACAACCTCGGCGACGCCGATGTGGAGGCCAACGTCGCCAAGCATGTGGCCGCCCTGTGCGCTGATTTCCCGGTTTATCGCTGAGCGCGGTTTTGGAGTAATGACTATGCAACGCTACTCGGGCTTCGGCCTCTTCAAGCACTCACTCAGCCACCACGAAAACTGGCAGAAGATGTGGCGCACGCCCACGCCGAAAAAGGTCTACGACGTGGTCATCGTCGGCGGCGGCGGGCATGGTCTGGCGACGGCTTACTACCTGGCCAAGGAGCACGGCATCACCAACGTGGCCGTGGTCGAGAAAGGCTGGCTGGGCGGCGGTAACACCGCGCGCAACACCACCATCGTGCGCTCCAACTACCTGTGGGATGAGTCGGCGCACCTGTACGAACACGCGATGAAACTCTGGGAAGGCTTGTCCCAGGATTTGAACTACAACGTGATGTTCTCCCAGCGTGGCGTCTACAACCTGTGCCACACCCTGCAGGACATCCGTGATTCCGAGCGTCGCGTCAGCGCCAACCGTCTCAACGGTGTGGACGGCGAGTTGCTCAACGCCAAACAAGTGGCCGACGAGATTCCGTACCTCGACTGCTCGAAGAACACCCGCTACCCGGTGATGGGCGCTACCGTGCAACGTCGCGGCGGCGTGGCCCGTCACGATGCCGTGGCCTGGGGCTTTGCCCGCGCCGCCGATGCACTGGGCGTGGACCTGATCCAGCAGACCGAAGTCATCGGTTTTCGCAAGGAAAACGGCGTGTGCATCGGCGTCGAAACCAACAAGGGCTTTATCGGCGCCAAGCGCGTCGGTGTGGTGACCGCCGGTAACTCCGGCCATATGGCGTCGCTGGCGGGCTTTCGCCTGCCGATCGAATCCCACCCGCTGCAAGCGTTGGTGTCGGAGCCGATCAAACCCATCATCGACAGCGTGATCATGTCCAACGCCGTGCACGGTTACATCAGCCAGTCCGACAAGGGCGACCTGGTGATCGGCGCCGGTATCGATGGCTACAACGGCTACGGCCAGCGCGGCTCGTACCCGGTGATCGAACACACCATCCAGGCCATCGTCGAGATGTTCCCGGTGTTGTCCCGCGTGCGCATGAACCGCCAGTGGGGCGGCATCGTCGACACCACGCCGGATGCCTGCCCGATCATCTCCAAGACCCCGGTCCCGAACATGTTCTTCAACTGCGGTTGGGGTACCGGTGGCTTCAAGGCCACCCCAGGCTCAGGCAACGTATTTGCCGCGAGCCTCGCCAAGGGTGAAATGCACCCGTTGGCCGCTCCATTCTCCATCGACCGTTTCCACAACGGTGCGCTGATCGACGAACACGGCGCTGCGGCCGTCGCCCACTAACAGGAGAAATTCCCTATGTTGCATATCTTCTGTCCTCACTGTGGCGAACTGCGCTCCGAAGAGGAATTCCACGCGTCCGGCCAAGCGCACATCCCGCGCCCGCTGGACCCGAACACCTGCACCGACGAGCAGTGGGGCGACTACATGTTCTTCCGCGACAACCCGCGCGGCCTGCACCACGAACTGTGGATTCACGCCGCCGGTTGCCGCCAGTATTTCAACGCGACCCGCGACACCGTGACCTACGAAATTCTTGAAACCTACAAGATAGGCACCAAGCCGCAATTCACCGCCAAGGCTTCTGGAGAGAAGGTATGAGCCAGATCAATCGCCTGTCCAACGGTGGCCGCATCGACCGCAACAAGGTGCTGACCTTCAGCTTCAACGGCCAGAGCTACAAAGGCTTTGAAGGCGACACATTGGCCGCTGCACTGCTGGCCAACGGCGTCGACATCATCGGTCGCAGCTTCAAGTATTCCCGCCCGCGCGGCATCTTCGCCGCCGGTAGCGAGGAGCCCAACGCCGTGCTGCAGATCGGCGCCACCGAAGCCACGCAAATCCCCAACGTGCGCGCCACGCAACAGGCGCTGTACCAGGGTTTGGTCGCCACCAGCACCAACGGCTGGCCGAGCGTGAACAACGACATGATGGGCATTCTCGGCAAGGTTGGCGGCAAGCTGATGCCGCCGGGCTTCTACTACAAAACCTTCATGTACCCGCAATCGTTCTGGATGACTTACGAGAAGTACATCCGTAAGGCCGCTGGTCTTGGCCGCTCGCCGACCGAGAACGATCCGGACACCTACGACTACATGAACCGTCATTGCGACGTGCTGATTGTGGGCGCTGGCCCTGCCGGCCTGTCGGCTGCCCTGGCTGCCGCGCGAAGCGGCGCCCGGGTGATCATCGCGGACGAGCAGGAAGAGTTCGGCGGCTCCTTGCTGGACTCCCGCGAAAGCCTCGACGGCAAGCCGGCGGCCGAGTGGGTTGCCAGCGTGATCGCGGAACTCAAGGCCCTGCCGGACGTGCTGCTGCTGCCACGCGCTACCGTCAACGGTTACCACGACCATAACTTCCTGACCATTCACGAGCGCCTCACCGATCACCTCGGTGACCGTGCGCCGATCGGCCAGGTGCGCCAGCGTATCCACCGTATTCGCGCCAAGCGTGTCGTGTTGGCCACCGGTGCGTGCGAGCGTCCGCTGGTGTACGGCAACAACGACGTGCCGGGCAACATGCTGGCCGGTGCAGTCTCGACTTACGTGCGTCGCTACGGCGTAGCGCCGGGCAAGAAGCTGGTGCTGTCCACCAACAACGATCACGCCTACCGCGTTGCGCTGGACTGGTTCGACGCAGGCCTCGCCGTGGTGGCTGTGGCCGATGCCCGCCACAACCCACGGGGTGCACTGGTTGAAGAAGCCCGCGCCAAAGGCATTCGCATCCTTACCGGCAGCGCCGTGATCGAAGCCCGTGGCAGCAAGCACGTCACGGGCGCCCGCGTGGCGGCCATCGATGTAAAAGCCCACAAAGTCACCAGCCCCGGCGAGTGGCTGGAGTGCGACCTGGTGGCCAGCTCCGGCGGCTACAGCCCGGTGGTTCACCTGGCCTCGCACCTGGGCGGCAAGCCGACCTGGCGTGAAGACATCCTCGGTTTTGTACCGGGCGAAGCACCGCAGAAACGTGTGTGCGTGGGTGGGATCAACGGCGTCTACGGCCTGGGCGACTCCCTGGCCGACGGTTTTGAAGGTGGCGTGCGCGCCGCCAGCGAAGCCGGTTTTGCACCGGTGGAAGGAACGCTGCCAAAAGCCTTGAGCCGTCTCGAAGAGCCGACCCTGGCGCTGTTCCAGGTGCCTCACGAAAAAGCTACCGCACGGGCGCCGAAGCAATTTGTCGACCTGCAAAACGACGTCACCGCCGCCGCCATCGAACTCGCTACCCGCGAAGGTTTCGAGTCGGTGGAGCACGTCAAACGCTACACCGCACTGGGCTTCGGCACCGACCAGGGCAAGCTCGGCAACGTCAACGGGCTGGCCATTGCGGCCCGTTCGCTGAACGTGACCATCCCGCAGATGGGCACCACCATGTTCCGTCCCAACTACACGCCGGTGACCTTCGGTGCGGTAGCGGGCCGCCACTGTGGGCACATCTTCGAGCCGGTGCGCTACACCGCGCTGCAAGCCTGGCACGTGAAAAACGGCGCCGAGTTTGAAGACGTCGGCCAATGGAAACGCCCGTGGTACTTCCCGCGCAACGGTGAAGACCTGCACGCCGCGGTGAAACGCGAATGCCTGGCGGTGCGCGACAGCGTCGGCCTGCTGGACGCGTCTACCCTCGGCAAGATCGACATCCAGGGCCCGGATGCCCGCGAGTTCCTCAACCGCATCTACAGCAACGCCTGGACCAAGCTCGACGTGGGCAAGGCCCGCTACGGCCTGATGTGCAAGGAAGACGGCATGGTCTTCGACGACGGCGTAACTGCCTGCCTCGCCGACAACCACTTCCTGATGACCACCACCACCGGCGGCGCCGCGCGTGTGCTGCAATGGCTGGAAATCTACCAGCAGACCGAGTGGCCAGACCTCAAGGTGTACTTCACCTCGGTCACCGACCACTGGGCGACCATGACCCTGTCCGGCCCCAACAGCCGCAAGCTGCTGAGCGAAGTCACCGACATCGACCTGGACAAGGACGGTTTCCCGTTCATGACCTGGAAAGAAGGTTTGGTGGGCGGCGTGCCGGCGCGGGTGTTCCGGATTTCGTTTACCGGTGAGCTGTCGTACGAAGTCAACGTGCAGGCCGACTACGCCATGGGCGTGCTCGAGAAAATCGTCGAGGCCGGCAAGCAATACAACCTGACGCCATACGGCACCGAGACCATGCACGTGCTGCGGGCCGAGAAGGGTTTCATCATCGTCGGCCAGGACACCGACGGCTCGATGACCCCGGACGACCTGAACATGGGTTGGTGTGTAGGCCGCACCAAACCGTTCTCGTGGATCGGCTGGCGCGGGATGAATCGCGAAGATTGCGTGCGTGAAGACCGCAAGCAACTGGTGGGCCTGAAGCCAATTGACCCGAACGTGTGGCTGCCGGAAGGCGCGCAGTTGGTGTTCGACACCAAGCAGACGATCCCGATGAAGATGGTCGGCCACGTCACTTCAAGTTATGCCCATAACTCCCTGGGTTATTCGTTTGCCATGGGCGTGGTGAAGGGCGGCTTGAAGCGCATCGGCGAGCGGGTGTTTGCACCGTTGGCGGATGGCAGCGTGATCGAGGCGGAGATTGTGTCTTCGGTGTTCTTTGACCCGAAAGGCGAACGCCAGAACATCTGACCGACCGAGTCGCCTGCATCGCAGGCAAGCCAGCTCCCACATTTGAAAGTGTTCACAATTCAAAAATGTGGGAGCCGGGCTTGCCCGCGATGAGGCCAGAACAGTCACTGCAAGACCTACAGAATTCAAACAGGTGCTTTATGACAGCAGCCAATGTTTACCAACAACGCCCCACCTCCGGAGCCAAGGCCGAGTCGTCGCTGCACCATGCCGACCTCGCCAGCCTGGTAGGCAAGGGCCGCAAGAACGCCGGCGTGACCGTGCGTGAAAAGAAACTCCTCGGCCACCTGACCCTTCGTGGCGACGGCCATGACGCTGCCTTCGCGGCCGGCGTGCACAAGGCCCTGGGCATCGAATTGCCCGGCGCGTTGACCGTCATCGTCAAGGGCGAAACCAGCCTGCAATGGCTTGGCCCGGATGAGTGGCTGCTGGTGGTGCCGAGCGGTGAAGAATTCGCCGCCGAGAAAAGCTTGCGCGAGGCGCTGGGTGATTTGCATATCCAGATCGTCAACGTCAGCGGCGGCCAGCAGATTCTGGAACTCAGCGGCCCGAACGTGCGGGATGTGCTGATGAAGTCCACCAGCTACGACGTGCACCCCGACAGCTTCCCGGTGGGCAAGGCCGTCGGCACGGTGTTCGCCAAGTCGCAACTGGTGATTCGCCATACCGCGCAAGACACCTGGGAGCTGGTGATTCGTCGCAGCTTCTCGGATTACTGGTGGCTGTGGTTGCAGGATGCGGCGGCTGAGTATGGCCTGGCCGTCGAAGCCTGATATGACGCTTACCCTGTAGGAGCCCGGCTTGCCGGCGATGGCATCGGTGAGATCGTCATCGCCGGCAAGCCGGGCTCCTACAGAGCGCGCGTTGCCTGAAGTTGTTTGAGGAGTTACCCGCAATGAGCCGCGTACCCGACACATGGATTTTGACCGCCGACTGCCCCAGCGTGCTCGGCACGGTGGACGCGGTGACCCGCTATCTGTTCGAGCAGGGCTGCTACGTCACTGAGCACCACTCCTTCGATGACCGGCTTTCGGGCCGGTTCTTCATCCGCGTGGAGTTCCGCCAGCCCGACGGTTTCGACGAACAAGCCTTCCGCGACGGCCTGGCCACCCGCGGCGAAGCGTTCGGCATGATCTTCGAACTGACCGCGCCGAATTACCGGCCGAAAGTGGTGATCATGGTCTCCAAGGCCGACCACTGCCTCAACGATTTGCTCTACCGCCAGCGCATCGGCCAACTGTCGATGGACGTGGTCGCCGTGGTCTCCAACCACCCCGACCTCAAACCTTTGGCCGACTGGCACCAGATTCCCTACTACCATTTTCCCCTGGACCCCAACGACAAACCGTCCCAGGAGCGCCAGGTGTGGCAGGTGATCGAAGAGTCGGGCGCCGAACTGGTGATCCTTGCGCGCTACATGCAAGTGCTGTCGCCGGAGCTGTGCCGCAAGCTCGACGGGAAGGCCATCAACATTCACCACTCCCTGTTGCCCGGTTTCAAGGGCGCCAAGCCGTATCACCAGGCGTACAACAAGGGCGTGAAACTGGTGGGCGCCACCGCGCATTACATCAACAACGACCTGGACGAAGGTCCGATCATCGCCCAGGGTGTGGAGGTGGTGGACCATAGTCACTACCCGGAAGACTTGATTGCCAAGGGGCGGGATATCGAAGGCCTGACCCTGGCCCGGGCGGTGGGGTATCACATTGAGCGGCGGGTGTTCTTGAACGCCAATCGCACGGTCGTTCTTTAGATTGCTATCGCAGGCAAGCCAGCTCCCACAGTTGAATGTGTTCACAAATCAACATGTGGGAGCCGGGCTTGCCCGCGATGAGGCCATTACTAACAACGCAAAAACAGCATCTGTACCCGAGCACTTAAACGCGCTGCCTGCCTGGGCAACGCGGTTCCATAAAAACAACAGCGAGGTGAAAGCATGTCTGGTAATCGTGGTGTCGTGTATCTCGGCAACGGCAAGGTCGAAGTGCAGAAAATCGACTATCCCAAAATGCAGGACCCCCGTGGCAGGAAGATCGAACACGGCGTCATCCTGCGCGTGGTCTCCACCAACATCTGCGGCTCCGACCAACACATGGTGCGCGGCCGTACCACCGCCCAGACCGGCCTGGTCCTGGGGCATGAAATCACCGGCGAAGTGATCGAGAAGGGCAGCGACGTCGAGAACCTGAAGATCGGCGACCTGGTGTCCGTGCCATTCAACGTGGCGTGCGGCCGTTGCCGTTCCTGCAAAGAGCAGCACACCGGCGTGTGCCTGACCGTCAACCCGGCCCGTGCCGGTGGCGCCTACGGCTATGTCGACATGGGCGACTGGACCGGCGGCCAGGCCGAATACGTGCTGGTGCCTTACGCCGACTTCAACCTGCTGAAGCTGCCGAACCGCGACAAGGCCATGGAGAAAATCCGTGACCTGACCTGCCTCTCCGACATTCTGCCTACCGGCTACCACGGTGCAGTCACCGCGGGCGTTGGCCCGGGCAGCACCGTCTACATTGCCGGTGCCGGTCCGGTGGGCCTGGCGGCTGCCGCTTCCGCTCGCCTATTGGGCGCCGCAGTGGTGATCATTGGTGACGTCAACCCGATCCGCCTGGCCCACGCCAAGGCCCAGGGTTTTGAAATTGCCGACCTGTCGAAAGACACGCCGCTGCATGAGCAGATCGCTGCGTTGCTGGGCGAGCCCGAAGTGGACTGCGCCGTCGATGCCGTTGGTTTCGAAGCCCGCGGCCATGGCCATGAAGGTGCCAAGGCGGAGGCCCCGGCCACTGTGCTCAACTCGTTGATGGGCGTGGTGCGGGTGGCCGGCAAAATCGGCATTCCTGGCCTGTACGTGACCGAAGATCCGGGCGCCGTGGACGCCGCTGCAAAAATGGGCAGCCTGAGCATTCGTTTCGGCCTGGGCTGGGCCAAATCCCACAGCTTCCACACCGGGCAAACCCCGGTGATGAAGTACAACCGCCAGTTGATGCAGGCGATCATGTGGGACCGCATCAACATTGCCGATATCGTCGGTGTGGAAGTCATCAGCCTGGATGACGCGCCACGCGGTTATGGCGAGTTCGATGCGGGTGTGCCGAAGAAGTTTGTGATCGATCCGCATAAGTTGTTCAGCGCGGCGTAGGCGATAGATAAGGGCGACCCTGGGGTCGCCCTTGTTATATAAAATTTCAGTTTTCTATAAGAAACCCGGTGATGGTGATACCTATAAGCGAGAGGCAGGTAACGAGTGTTGGTATGACCATCCAATACTTGAGGTGCCGTGGTATTTGTTCAACGTCCTCAACCAGTACCATACCCCTGCGTTGAATTATTCTCGGAATGAGAATAACGGTCGCCATAGCGAATACGCGTTGCGGCCTTCCTTCAAAGTGGCTATGACGAAACGTGTACCTGTATCCGACTATAAAGGTGCTGTATTGCATATAGCGCTCAGCGGCATCGAGCTTTTTGTACATGGCAGAAAAGACGATCGGGAAGCTGAGCAGCAGGAGGGCGCATGAGCCCACCGCAAAGTATTCCAAGTACATTCAATCCACCACTGCCTGATAGAGAACTTTACCCACCAACTCCCCAGCATTAATCACCGGCTGCCCAGGTAACACCACGGTTGCGGATATGTTGGTTAAGGATGTCGAACTTGGTTTGAACATGAGGATTAAGCGAGAGGCGTTGTTTCAGTAGCGGATAAGGCTGTGGTCGATCATTGATAAATGCGTAAGGTCCCTGCATCGCGTGCACCTCCAAGTGACTGAGGCGCACGACTATAAGAAAGCGCTGCAGGCGAGGTAAGACGCGTGCAGGGACGTTTTTAGTGTTTCGGAAATGGACTACTTAAGTGTCGGCGTATGCCTACTCCTGCAGCCGCCGACCGATCACATCCATCAAATCGCAACCGTCGCGCAGCGGAATGGCGCAGAGCAGGGCGAAGTCCTTGAGGACGATGGTGTCGGTGATGAGGGTGTCGCGAAACGCGAGGTTTTCCAGGACTTGGGTCACCGCGCGGATGCGGTAGGCGGCTGCGTCGTGGAGCACGTCCAGCGGGGTCTGGGTGTCGATGAGCAGGGAAGGGACGGTGCAGTCGTGGCCGGTTAAGGGCATGTAACGGTTCATGTTTTAAATCCATTCAAGTAGGAGTGGACTGCACACTTATTTCGTCGCCAAACGAAATGGGTGGCAGCTGTACGCAGGTTGGCGAACCGGGAATGGAGACCGGCAGACCCGAAGGTCTCCCGCGCACAGCCGCCATAAAGCGGCTATTGCGGACGCAAAAGAACCTGCAAACAAGCAGAGCGCTTTTGCACCATTCCTCGGGTCGCCAAACCCGTATCGCCATGTGGACGACCGCCGGACTATAAGCTTCCTTGTTTGGCCGAGGCAAGACGCAATGCCGAACACATTTCCCGACACAATGACGATCAACTGTAGGAGCGGGCTTGCCCGCGAAAAACCTGAGGGCGCCGGGCAAAAAAAGGCGACCCCGGGGGTCGCCTTCTTTGCCTGCGTGGGTCACTCAGCGAATCGCCAAAGCCCCCTGATACACCGTCGGCCCCGTAGGCTGCTTGCTCACCGAGCCGCCCTTGGTTTCCGAACTGACCATCAGTGTCACCGGTTTACTGATCGACTCCTGCTGGCGAGGGTTGATGCCGATAATGCCTTTGCCGTCTTCCGGCAACAGGCCCAGTGACACTGGCGTGCCGTCAGCCGGGACGGCCCACAGTTCCAGGCTTTGGTCCGGAGCCGGTGCCGTGGCGGCAATCGGCTGCACTTCGAGGTAATCCTTGTGGGCCACGATCTGCGTGGCCGGTTGCTGGGTGGTGTTCACCAGCAATGCGGCAGCCTTGACGCTGTCCTGGGTGTAGAGGGCGCCGCCGACGCCTGCCACTATCACCAAACAGGCGCCGACGAACAGGCGTGGGCGGTTCCAGAATGAAGGCTTGTGCTCAATCACTTGGGGGTTGATCGCAGTCATTAGGCTCTTCCTGACATGTTTTGTAGTCTTTCATGGACCCAGTTAACGGCGATCGGTTCCTCATCCGTCGTATTGAGCCTCGGATCAGAGTGATGCCAATTGGCCCTGGTACAGCACCGGCCCGGTGGGTTGTCCGGTCGGCGAGCCGCCCTCAGGCTCAAGGCTCACTGCCAGGGTCAGCGGCGCCGTCAGCAGCGCCTGGTGTTCTTTGCTCAACTGGATTCGGCCGTTACCCGACACCGGCAACAACCCCAGGGAGATGGGTTTGCCGCCTGCCGGGATTGCCCACAGTTCCAACGCGCGGGCCGGCTCCACGGCCGCCAGGGTCAGCGGTTCCACTTGCAGGTGATCCGCGTAGGCCTGGATCTTCAGCGCCGGCTGCTGATCAGCCGCCACCAGCGTGGCGTTGTACTCCACCCCAAGATCGCGCTGGTACAACACACCCATCAATACCGCGATCACCACCCCGCACGCCGCTACCAGCAAGCGCAGGTTCATCCAGAACGGTTTCTTCGGCGGCATATGCAGCACTTGCGGCTCAATGCGCGCCTTGATCCCTTCCCATACGTGGTCCGGCACCGGCCGTTCAGGCAGCGGCCCGGTGAGGCTGGCGAGGGCATCCTGCCAGTGCCCGAGTTCGACGCGCAGCGCCGCGTCATCCCGCAGCAGCGCTTCAAAGCGCCGGCGGGCGGTGGCAGGCATCAGCCCGATGGCGTAGTCAGCTGCCAGGGCGCGGCGCAGGGCGGTGGTCTGGTAGTTCATGATTCAAGGCACCTGCGCAAGCGCTCCATGCCGCGGCGAATCCAGGATTTGACCGAGCCCAGGGGCGCGGCCAGGTGGTCGGCCAGTTCCGAGCAGGACAAGCCCTGGAAGTAAGCCACGGTGATCGATTGGCGCTGCATGCCTTCAAGGCTGTCCAGGCAACGGTTCAGGGCGTGGGCTTCACGCTCGCTGTCGAGCAGTTCATGGGCGCTGGGGCTTTCGTCGGCCATGGCCTCCTCCTGGCCTTCGCCCAGGGGCTGTTCGCGGTGTTTGCGCAACTGGTCGATGGCCAGGTTGCGGGTGATGTTGATCATCCAGGTCAGCGGCGCTGACAAGTGGGCTTCATACCGGGAGGCGTTGAACCAGATGCGTACGAAGCTCTCTTGCAACACGTCCTCGGCCAGGTCCTGGCGGCCCATGAACCGCAGGGCAACACCGTGCAAACGCGGGGAAACACTGCGATAGAGAGTTTCGAACGCCTGGCGGTTACCCAAAGAACACTGGGCCAGCAATTGCCGTAGCTGATCTGCATCGTGGGTCGAAATGGGGCTTCTCCAGGCACTTGCAACAGGGCGATGGGACGGCGCACGGTAAAGAGGGCAGGCTGAGGTTAGTCCAGCTTGGGCATTCATTCCATCTACCTCCGCGCGGCTCGTGATGGATATACGCAGCCCAGGGCGATTCGGATGCAGTGGTTTTCTGAACTAATCTGCAGGGAGGGAACAATCCTTCGGCGTACCCAGTCAAACCCGTGCTTTTAGCGCTTACTTTCAGAGGTTGTCTTGATGAAGATTTCACGCGGTTTTGCCCTGTCCTGCCTGTTGACCGTGGCAGCCAGCCCGGTGTTTGCGGCAGGTTTCAGCCTCGGCGACGTGGCCAATGCCGTTTCCGGTGCACAGGGTGGCGACAAGGCGGCAGCAGCTGCGCCCACCTCACAGACCGCCGGTCTGCTGGGCGCCCTGACCTCGCAACTGAACGTGACCCCTGAGCAGGCCGTCGGCGGCACCGGCGCGATGCTGGGCCTGGCCAAGAACAAATTGGGTGGCGGTGATTACTCGCAACTGACCAAAAGCGTACCGGGCCTGGACCAGCTCTCCGGCAGCAACTCCCTGGGCAGCCTCGGCGCCCTCAGCGGCATGCTCGGCCAGAGCGGCGGCAGCAAGACTTCGGGCCTGGACGGCGTGTTGGGTAACGTGAAGAACACCAACGACCTGAACACTGCGTTCAGCGCGTTGGGCATGGACAGTGGGATGGTTGGCCAGTTTGCGCCGGTCATCCTGAAATACCTGGGCGGCCAGGGCGCCAGCGAATCGGTGCTGGGCAAGCTGGCTTCGGCCTGGGGCACAGGCGGCTAAGGTCGCTCTGCGCGCAGTTGTTCGATGCGCGCATCCTTCTCCCTCCAGAGCTGGTTGACCCAGTTCTGGACGGTCTGGCGAAACGCCGGATCGTTCTCGTAATCCCCCTGCCACAACGCCGGGTCCAGCTCTCGGGTGCGGATATCCACGATCACTTTCGGCACCGCGCCGCTGATCAAGTCCCAGAAGCCGGGAATCTTTTCCTGTGGATAAACCACGGTGACGTCGAGCACCGCGTCCAGCTGTTCGCCCATTGCGGCCAGCACGAACGCCACGCCGCCGGCCTTGGGTTTGAGCAGGCGCTCGTAGGGTGAGTCCTGCTGTTTGCGCTTGGCCTGAGTGAACCGCGTGCCTTCCAGGTAGTTGACCACCGTGACCGGCTGGCGCTTGAACAGCTCGCAGGCCTCTTGGGTGATCTTCAGGTCCTGGCCCGCCAGTTCCGGATGTTTGGCCAGGAACGCCTTGGTGTAGCGCTTCATGAACGGGTAATCCAGCGCCCACCACGCCAGGCCCAGGAAGGGTACCCAGATCAGCTCCTTTTTCAGGAAGAATTTGAAGAACGGCGTGCGCCGGTTGAGGGTCTGGATCAGCGCCGGGATGTCGACCCAGGATTGGTGGTTGCTGATCACCAGATAAGAAGTGTCGCCCCGCAGGTCGTCACCGCCGCGAATGTCCCATTGGGTGGGAATGCACAGGGCGAAGATCAGCTTGTCGATCTCGGCCCAGGTTTCCGCGATCCACATCACCGCCCAGGAGGCATAGTCACGAAACCGGCCAGGGGCCACCAGCTTGAGCAGGGCAAACACCATCAACGGCCCGAACAGCGCCAGGGTGTTGAGCAATAGCAGGAATGTGACGAAACAGCCGGTGAGCAGGCGGCGCATAAGTAACTCTTGGAATCATTTTTGGCCCGCCATAATAAGCAGCTTGGGTCTAGAGGCCAAATCGCAGATGTGATGATGAATGTTTCACTTAAGGCCCGGTATGCTTAGGCGCCCAACTAAGCAGCGGTTTTGCGGTCTAGAATTCGCCCACTTATTTCAAGGAAACCTCCTACGTGAAATCCATCCTTGCCCTGCTAACGCTCGTAGCCTTGCCTGTCATGGCTGCCGAGCCGACCCTGTACGGTCGCTACGAATACATTCAATTGCCGGAAATCGGCGAGACCTTCAAGGCCAAGATGGACACCGGCGCGCTGACCGCCTCGCTGTCGGCCCGGGACATCGAGACCTTCACCCGTGACGGCGACGACTGGGTACGCTTCCGCCTCGGCGGCAAGGACGCCACCAACAAGGTGTATGAGCACAAGGTCTCGCGCATCAGCAAAATCAAAAGCCGCGCCGACGAAGATGACGACAAGGACGAAGCCACGGTAGCCAAGCGCCCGGTGATCGACCTGGAAATGTGCCTGGGCAACGTCAAGCGCACCGTCGAGGTCAACCTCACCGACCGCAGCAGCTTCAACTACCCGCTGCTGATCGGCGCCAAGGCCCTGCGTGAATTTGGCGCTGCGGTAAACCCGGCACGTCGCTACACTGCCGACAAACCGGACTGCTGATTGAGACCATGCCGCACATCCTGATTGTCGAAGACGAAGCGGCCATCGCCGACACGCTGATTTTCGCCCTGCAAGGCGAGGGCTTCACCACCACCTGGCTGAGCCTCGGCCAGGCGGCGCTGGCCCATCAGCGGCAAACCCCGGCGGACCTGATCATCCTCGACATCGGCCTGCCGGACATCACCGGCTTTGAAACCTGCAAGCAACTGCGGCGCTTCAGCGAAGTGCCGGTAATGTTCCTCAGTGCCCGGGATGGCGAGATCGACCGTGTGGTGGGCCTGGAGATCGGCGCCGACGACTATGTGGTCAAGCCGTTCAGCCCGCGTGAAGTGGCGGCGCGGGTGCGGGCGATCCTCAAGCGTGTGGGCCCCGGTGCGGCTCCGGCCGTGTTTCAGGTGGACCTGGAGCGCATGCAGATCAGTTATCGCGGCCAGGCCCTGAGCCTTACGCGCCATGAATTTCGCCTGCTGCAAAGCCTGTTGGAGCAGCCTGAGCGGGTGTTCAGCCGCGAACAGCTGCTGGACGCCGTGGGCGTGGCCGCCGACGCGGGCTATGAGCGAAACATCGACAGCCACATCAAAAGCGTCCGTGGCAAATTGCGCACCGTAGCCCCCGACGCCGAACCGATCCAGACCCATCGCGGCCTCGGCTACAGCTACAGCCCAGGCAACAGCTGATGCGCCTGGGGATCCGGTTCTTCCTGGTGTACGCGCTGTTTATCGGCCTGACCGGCTACTTCGTGCTCAGCACTGTAATGAAGGAAATCCGCCCCGGCGTGCGCCAGTCCACCGAAGAAACCCTGGTGGACACCGCCAACCTGCTGGCAGAAATCCTGCGCGATGATGTGAAGAACGGCACCCTCGGCCAGAGCCACTGGCCCGAATTGCTCAAGGCGTACGGCGAACGCCAGCCTGGCGCCAACATCTGGGGCCTGCCGAAAAACCAGGTCAACCACCGCATCTACGTCACCGACGCCAAGGGCATCGTGCTGCTGGATTCCACCGGCGAAGCCGTGGGCGAGGACTACTCGAAGTGGAACGACGTGTACCTGACCCTGCGCGGTGAATACGGTGCGCGCTCCACCCGCAGCGAACTGGACGACCCGGCCTCATCGGTGATGCACGTGGGCGCGCCGATCCGCGACAACGGCCAGATCATCGGCGTGGTCACCGTGGCCAAGCCCAACAGTTCGCTGCAACCGTATGTGGACCGCACCGAAGACCGGCTGCTGTGGTACGGCGCCGGGCTGGTGGGCCTGGGCCTGCTGTTTGGTGCGCTGTTGTCGTGGTGGTTGAGTGTTGCGCTGCGCCGGCTCACGGCGTATGCCCAGGCGGTCAGCGAAGGCCGGCGTGCCGAGTTGCCGCACTATCGCGGCGGCGAGCTGGAGCAGTTGTCTACCGCCGTGGAACACATGCGCACCCAGCTGGAAGGCAAGGCGTATGTCGAACGGTATGTGCACACCCTGACCCACGAATTGAAAAGCCCGCTGGCGGCGATTCGCGGCGCGGCGGAGCTGTTGCAGGGCGACATGTCCCGTGACCAGCAGCAGCGTTTCGTGGGCAATATCGACAGTGAAAGCGCGCGCTTGCAGCAGTTGATCGAGCGCCTGCTGAACCTGGCCCAGGTGGAGCAGCGCCAGGGCCTCGAAGACCAGAGCAGCATGTCCCTTGCGACGCTGGTGGACGAAGTGCTCAAGGCCCAATGCGCGCGTATCGAAGGCAACAGGTTGCAGGTCGAGCAGTCGATTGCCGCAGAGGTGCAGGTGTACGGCGAGCCGTTCCTTTTGCGCCAGGCCCTGGGCAACCTGCTGGAAAATGCCCTGGATTTCACTCCGCCTGGCGGCACATTGCGGTTCAGCGCCAAGGCGTTGAATGACGGCGTCGAATTCAGCCTGTTCAACCAGGCCGAGCCGATCCCCGAGTACGCCTTGCCGCGCCTGAGCGAGCGCTTCTATTCGCTGCCGCGCCCGGCCAGCGGGCGCAAGAGCACTGGCCTTGGGCTGAACTTTGTCGAGGAAGTGATGAAGCTGCACGGCGGCTCATTGCAGATCGGCAACGTGCCGGGCGGTGTGCAGGTCAGACTGCATCTCCACACAGTCTCCACATTCCCTTCATAAATCCCCCTTAAGCGCCCGCCAGACTCTCCCCCATCAAAACAGGGAGAGCTTCATGAACCGCAATCTGCTTTTCAAACTGGGCGCCATCGCGCTGCTGATCGTGCTGCTGTTGATTCCGTTGCTGATGATCCACGGGGTGATTACCGACCGTCAGCAACTGCGCGACGACGTGTTGCAGGACATCGCCCGCAGTTCCAGTTACAGCCAGCGCCTCAGTGGGCCGGTGTTGGTGGTGCCGTATCGCAAGACCGTCCGGGAGTGGAAGCTCAATGAAAAGCTCAACGAACGCTACGAAGAAACCCGTGAGGTGCGCGGTCGTCTGTATTTCCTGCCGGAGCAGTTCGCCCTCGACGGCCAGGTGCAAACCGAAGTGCGCGCCCGGGGCATCTACCAGGCGCGGCTGTTCCACGCCGACAACCGTATCAGCGGGCGGTTTGTGTTGCCGGAGCAATGGGGCATCAAGGAAAACTTTGCCGATTACCGCTTTGACCCGGCGTATCTGGCGGTGGGTATCAGCGACATTCGCGGCATTGAAAATGCGCTGAAGCTGGAACTGGGCAGCCAGCAACTGGTGTTTTCGCCGGGCACCCAAGTGGCGTGGCTGGGGGAGGGCGTTCACGTGATGTTGCCCGACCAGGACAGCAAGAAACCCGCACCCCTGGACTTCGCCTTCGACCTGCGCCTGCAAGGCACCGAGCAGTTGCAAGTGGTGCCGGTGGGCAAGACCAGCCAGGTCAAGCTGGCCTCCAACTGGCCGCATCCAAGTTTCATCGGCAACTTCCTGCCGGCCCAGCGTGAGGTCACCGCCCAAGGCTTTACCGCCAGTTGGCAGACCACGTTCTTCTCCACCAACCTGGAAGAAGCCCTTGCCGGTTGCCTGACGGAGCGCGGGTGCGACGACTTCAATGGCCGCAGCTTCGGCGTGAGTTTTATCGACCCGGTGGACCAGTACCTCAAGAGCGACCGGGCGATCAAATATGCGCTGCTGTTTATCGCCCTGACGTTTGCCGGCTTCTTCCTGTTCGAGGTGCTCAAGAACCTGGCGGTGCACCCGATCCAGTACGCGTTGGTGGGGGTTGCCCTGGCTTTTTTCTACCTGCTGCTGTTGTCATTGTCCGAGCATATCGGCTTTGCGTTGGCGTACCTGGTGTCGGCCAGTGCGTGTGTGTTGCTGATCGGGTTTTACGTGTGCCATGTGCTGCGCAGCGTTGCTCATGGGCTGGGGTTTTCGGCGGGATTGGCGGCGTTGTATGGGCTGTTGTACGGGTTGCTGAGTGCGGAGGATTACGCGTTGTTGATGGGCTCGCTGTTGCTGTTCGGGTTGCTGGGCACGGTGATGGTGCTGACCCGGAAACTGGATTGGTATGGAGTGGGCAAGCGATGAGCCGGTCGTTGGGGTTGCGGGAGGATCAGCAGGATGGGGCCCGATTGGTGGCGAGGATCAACGCGCTATTTCCTGCGGATCGAGTGCTTTTTGTGGCGAGGGAGCTTGCTGTGGCGAGGGAGCTTGCTCCCGCTGGGCTGCGCAGCGGCCCTAAAAATCGTGGGAGCGCTTCGCACTCCAGCGGGAGCAAGCTCCCTCGCCACAGCAAGCTGCCTCACCACAGCAAGCTCCCTCACCACTAGGAAGCCTTGCAGCAGGTCAGGCCGGTGGCTGGGTCTGGAGCATCGACGGGCGCTGACTCACCTCGGCATACCAGGCGGCCAGTCGTGGATGGCTCGACCGCCACTGCATGTCCGGGTGGCGGAAATCCAGGTAAGCCAGCGCACAGGCCACGCTGATTGCAGCCACGTCAAACGGCCCGGCCAGTTCGGCGATGGCGTCCTGTTCCAGCATGTCGAGCGCGCGGCGGATCTTGTCGCGCTGGCCTTCCAGCCACAGGTCCCAGTGTTTTTCCACCGGGCGCATGGCAGTTTCATAACGCACCAGCACGGCGGCATCCATGATCCCGTCGGCCGTCGAGGCCAGGGTCAGGCGGCGCCAGCGGGCCGGGCCGTCGCGGGGGATCAGCGGCGTGCCGGTGTGTTGGTAGTCGAGGTAATCGAGGATCACCCGGCTGTCATGCAACGCATTGCCGTCGGCCAGGCGCAGCGCGGGGATCTTGCCCAGTGCGTTGTCCAGGATCACATCGGCGTCGGGCGCGACCGGTGTCGGCATGCAGGCATGTAAGGTCACGCGGTCCAGTTGGCCGGTCTCGTGCAACAGCACCCGTACTTTGCGCACAAACGGCGAGGCAGGGTTGTGGAACAACGTCATGCTGGGGGTGGACATGGGCATTCCTCGGAAAAGGGCAGCGCTAATCTATCTCAACGCTTGAGCAACGCCCAGCTGCCAATGACCGCCGGAATACCCAGCCCGACCCAGCTCAACGAATCCCACAACCCGTCCCCCAGCAACGCCGCAAACAACCCGGCCGCGCTCAGCAGCCCGATGGCCAGCGGAATGCCGAAGACCTTCCAGAAACTCGACTGCCTCGGCTTCATGACTTGCCCGCCTTGCGCCGCACCCGCCACAGGTACACGCCGCTGCCCAGGACGATGATGGTCAGCACGTCCAGCACCGCCCAGAGGATCTTCATCGGCATGCCGCCGTAGTCACCGAAGTGCAGCGGCTGGGACATGCCCATGGCGTCCATGTACCACGGGCGTTCGGCGATGGCGGTGACCTGCAGGTTGCTGGCGTCGATCAACACGGGTGTCAGCAGGTGCGACGTCAGGTGGGTGCTGCCTTTCATGAACACCGCGTAGTGATGCTCGCTGGAAAAGCGCGTGCCGGGGAACGCGATAAAGTCCGGCTCCATGCTCGGCGCGGCCTTGGCGGCAATCGTCAGCAGGTCGGTGGCGGGCGCACGCAAGGTCAGCGGCGGGGCGTTCTTGTAGGGTTCGATCATCGCGCTGAGGCTGTCGGTGCGCCAGGCGGCGATGATCAGGTCGGCGCAGGCGCTGATCACGCCGGTTACGCCCACCACCAAGGCCCAGGTCAGGGTCACCACGCCGATCAGGTTGTGCAGGTCGAGCCAGCGCAGGCGCGTGGACTTGTCCTGGCGCACCGTGGCGAACTTCAACCGGCGCATGAACGGCAGGTACAACACCGTGCCGGAGATGATCGCCAGCACAAACAGAATGCCCATGAACGCCAGCAGCAACTTGCCCGGCAGCCCGGCGAACATGTCGACGTGCAGGCGCAGCAGGAACATCGTCAGCCCGCCGTTGGCCGCGGGTGTTTCCACGGCTTCGCCGGTGCGGGCGTCGAGCATGAAGGTGTGGGAGGCGTTGGGTTCGGTGCCGGCGGTGGCGGCCATGATTGCGATCACGCCGTTCTTGTCGTCTTCGTCCCAGGCCAGGTATTGCATGGCTTCGCCGGGGCGATGGGCCTGGGCCTTGGCCACCAGCTGTTCGAGGTTCAGCTGTGGGGTGTCGGCGGGCATCTGTGCCAGCTCGGGCTCGTTGCCCAGCAGGTGATCGATCTCGTGGTGGAAGATCAACGGCAGGCCGGTGAGGGCGAGCAGCAGCAGGAATACGGTGCAGACGAGGCTGGTCCAGGTGTGGATGAAGGACCAGCGGCGGATGGTTTTGCTTTTCATTTTCTAGCCTTCAGACACACCGAAGCCGCCCACGGGGGCGGCCTGGTTGTTAGCTCAGTCGATTACCACTGGTAGGTGGCACTGGCGACTACGCTGCGTTGGTCGCCGTAGTAGCAGTAGGACGCATCACAGGTGGAAATGTAGTCCTTGTCGAACAGGTTGGTGGCGTTGAGTTTCACCGATGCGCCTTTGAGGCTGTTGTCCAGGCGGCCGAGGTCGTAGTGCACGGAGGCGTCGAACACGGTGTAGGCGTTGGCCTTGCCCAGCCAGGTATTGCCCTGGTCTCCATAGGTGTTGCCGGTGTAACGGGCGCCCGCGCCAATGCCGAAACCGTCGAGCACGCCGGCGTGCCAGGTGTAGTCGGTCCACAGGGACGCTTGCTGGTTGGGCATCAGTTGCAGGCGGTTGCCTTTGTATTGGCCTTTTTGTACTTCGGACTTGGCCAGGGTGTAAGCGGCGATCACCTTGAGGTTTTCGGTCACGTCAGACACTGCTTCCAGTTCCAGTCCCTTGACCTTCACTTCGCCGGTCTGGTTGGTGATCGACTGGCCACCGGCCCCGAAGCTGGTAACCAGCACGTTCTTTTGGGTCAGGTCATACACCGCAGCACTCAGCAGGGTATTTGAGCCGGGCGGCTGATACTTGACCCCCATTTCCCATTGCTTGCCTTCAGTGGGTTTGTACGACTCGGTCGGCGAGACGCTGGCGTTACTCGCGGGCTGGAACGACTCGGCGTAGGACAGGTACGGCACGAAGCCCGAATCGAACACGTAACTCAGCGCAGCGTTACCGCTGAAATTCTTGCTGCGGTCGGTATTGGTCGCGTCGTTCTTGTTGAAGTACGTGGTGCCTTGGTGCACCCAGTCTTCACGACCGCCCAGGGTCAGGCGCCACTTGTCCAGGGCCATCTGGTCCTGGGCGTAGAGGCCCGTCTGGATGGTTTTCTGGTTGTAGTCGTAATAAGCGGTGGAGCGCGCCGGGCGCACCACCGGCTGGGTGTTGACCGGGTTGTAGAGGTTGACCGTCCCGCCGTCACCGAAGATCGACAGGTACGAGGTGTCGGTGCGCTGATGGTCCAGGCCGAGCAGCACGGTGTGGGTGATGTCGCCGGTGGCGAAGTCAGCCTGAAAATTGTTGTCGACGGCGAACTGGCCGATGTTTTCGTCCACATTGGTCGACGAGCGGCTGGTGTTGCCCTCGGCATCAATGGTCGAGAAACCGTAGGACCCCACGGTCAATTGCTGGAAGGACAACTCCGATTTGGTGTAGCGCAGGTTCTGCTTGAACTGCCAGGTATCGTTGAAGCGATGCTCAAAGGCATAGCCCAGCGCGTAGTAGGTGCGGTCGTAGTACTCGTAGTCGGGATCGCCCAGGTTCTTGTGATGAGACACGTCGCCCAGCGGCGATTTGATCTTGGTGCCGACAATCGGCAGGAACTGGCTGGTGGCGCCGGTATCGTCACGAGTGAACTGCGACAGGAAAGTCAGCTTGGTGTCGGTATCAATATTCCAGGTCAGGCTGGGGGCGATGTTGTAGCGCTTGTTGTCGATGTGATCGACCTGGGTACCGGCATCGCGCACTACACCGCTGAGGCCGTAGAGAAATTTACCTTCATCATCAATCTTGCCGGTGCTGGCGAAGTTGATCTGACGATAGTTGTCGCTGCCGTACTGCACCTGAATGGCGTTGCTCGATTCAGCGCTTGGGCGGCGGCTGACCATGTCCAGCAGGCCGCCCGGTGGCGTCTGGCCGTAGACCGACGAGGCCGGGCCACGCAGCAGGGCGAGGCGGTCGAGGTTCCAGGTTTCCGCCTTCGGGTTGGCGTACACGCCGCGCGGTAGTGGCAGGCCGTCGAGGAATTGCGTGGGTTCGAAGCCGCGTACGCGCATCCAGTCGTAGCGGGTGTCGCTGCCGTAGCTGGCGGACACAATGCCGGGCATGTACTTCACGGCGTCATCCAGGTTCTGGACGTTGCGGTCCTGCATTTGCTGACGGGTGGCGACAGAAATCGAGCGCGGGGCTTCCACCAGCGCGGTATCGGTCTTGGTACCGGCGGCGGTGCGACTCGCCAGGTAACCATTGACGGGTCCCCATGCACTTTCGGCATCGGCTTGGCCCGTAATACTGGTCTCCGGCAACGCCACAACCCCATCCGGAATCGCTACCAGGCTGAACGTGCCTGCACTGCTCTGCTCCAGTTGCAGCCCGGTCCCACGCAACGCCTCGCGCAACGCGCCCTGTGCATCGAATTGGCCCTTCACCGGTGCGGAAGTCTTACCCGACGCCAACCCAGGATTCAGCGTCAGCGCCAAACCCGCCTGGCTGGCGATCTGGTTCAGCGTGGTGGCCAATGGTGCTGCCGGCAGGTTGTAGGCGCGCACGCTGGAGGCCTGTTCGGCGGCAATCAGCTGGGTGCTGGCCAGCGGGGCGCTGAGGGCAATCGCCACGGCTAACAGGCTGGGGCGCAACAAGGTGTCTAGCGTGCGGGACATACGGCGGCTCCTGAATGGAAATATTTCTCAATTGCCTATGTGCCGAACGAGATGCAAAAAGTGATAGGGCCCAATGAAAATAATTTCTATTTGGGTCCGCATCGGTGGCTCCAGGCGCTATTTCCCGTAGCAGCTGTCGAGCCTGAGCGAGGCTGCGTTGGCAGCGCTGCCGAACCTTCGCCTGGCATCGCACTGAGTCGCGCCCGACGCAGCCTCGCTTAGGCTCGACAGCTGCTACGTGGCTATTGCGTGGGCGGCTTGGCCTTTACGGTGACCCACCACGGCGTGTGCTGCTCGATTTGCACCGGCAAGGTCGGCAGCAACGCGTTCAGCGCCAGGTTGGTGTCGTGCAGCGGGAAGCTGCCGGTGATCCGCAGGTCGGCCACCTGTTTATCCACACCCAGGTACCCGCTGCGGTAGCGGCTCAGTTCCTCAACCACATCGCCGAGGCGGGCGTTGTCCACCACCAGCATGCCGCGGGTCCAGGCGTCGGTGCCGGGGTTTACGGCCAGCATCGGGCCGAGACCGTCGCGGCGCATCAGCACTTGCTGGCCTTCCTTGAAGACCTGCTCCTGGTGCCGCGCCTCGGGCTGCGCGCCGACGGCAGACTGCAACACGCTCAGGCGCGTGCCGTCGTCTTCGCGCTTGACGATAAACCGCGTGCCCAGCGCCCGCAGGCTGCCTTCGCGGGTTTCGACAAAAAACGGGCGGGCGTCGTTGTGGCCGGTCTCGACGAGGATCTCGCCTTCCTGCAACACGATCAGCCGGCGTTTCTCGTCGAAGCGTACGTCGATGGCGCTGTGGGTATTGAGGTTGATCACCGTGCCGTCGGCCAGCTTCAGGGTGCGCTGTTCGCCGGTGGCGGTGCGCTGGTCGGCCAGCCAATAGTTGAGCGGCAGGTAGCGCTGGCCGGCGAACAACACCAGGCCGCACACCAGCACCACACTGGCCAGGCCGCTGCCGAGCTTGCGAACACGGCGGCGAATGCCTTCGCGGGACTGCAACAGCGCCGCCCGGGCCGGGCCCGAGGCCACGCTGAAACGCTGGTCGAGCATCCCCAACTGGCGCCAGGCCCGGGCATGTTCTTCATCGCTGGCCAGCCATTTGGCGAACTCTTCCTGCTCCACGGCGCTGCCGTCGCCCGAATCGAGGGACAGTTGCCAGGCAATGGCCGCATCGAGCACCCGCGCCGACACCGGCCTGGAACTGACCGGGCTCACAGCGGCTCGCCATACAGGGCGATGTAGCACTGGCGAATGCCCTGGGCCAGGTACTGCCGCACGCGGGGCACGGAAACCCCCAGGCGCTGGGCGATTTCGGCGTGGCCCAGGCCATCGAGGCGGTTATAGAGGAAGGCCGCACGGGCTTTGCTGGAGAGTTTGCCCAACAGGCGGTCGATGGCCTTGAGGTCTTCGAGGATCAGTTGCTGATCTTCCGGGGACGGGTGTTCGCTTTCCGGGATCAGCATCAGTTCGGTGAGGTAGGCCTGTTCCAGCGCAGCGCGGCGGAAGTAATCGAACAGCAGGCCCTTGGCGATGGCCACCAGGAAGGCCCGGGGCTCGCGGGGTTCGCGCAGTTCTTCACGGCCCAGCAGGCGCATGAAGGTGTCCTGGCTCAGGTCTTCGGCACGGCTGGGGCAGGCCACGTTGCGTCGCAGCCACGCCAACAGCCAGCTGCGATGGTCGCGGTACAACGCGCCAACAAGCTCACTGTGGGGACTTTGGATTGACGACAAGGCGACACCGATCGGAAAGTTTAAACTAACGAGAATTATTCGCGATTGTGGCAGAGGCGTCGTACGGGTGCAATTGGCGTTGGTCGGGTGGCGGCGTAATGACATCTTTTATGATGATGCAGCTTGTTGTGGCGAGGGAGCTTGCTCCCGCTCGGCTGCGCAGCGGCCGCAATCCAGGCTATGCATTCACTCAGTAGGAGAGCGGTCGGCTGGTTTTGGGGGCGCTTCGCACCCCAGCGGGAGCAAGCTCCCTCGCCACGATTATAAGGAGGGGGCCTGTTTGCGACGTTTCCATTGACCAAGGCGCTCCTGCAAGGCCTTGGGGCTGTCGATCTGCTGCTGCCGGGCCCGGTTGAACAGAATCAACATCAACTCTGCCGTCGCCAACGCATCTGCACTCGCATGGTGACGCTCGCCCACCTGCAGTTTGAAATGCCCGATCCAGTCATCCAGCCCGGCCTCGCGGATGTTCGCGTCGGGGCACAGCAGCGGGGCGATGTCGGCCACGTCCAGGAATGGGTGGTTCAGGCGATAGCCCAGGCTGTCCTTGAGGGCCCGGCACAGCATGTGTTGATCGAAGGGCGCATGGAACGCCAGCAACGGGCTGTCGCCGACAAACTCCATAAAGTCCATCAACGCTTCAGCCGGATCACTGCCCGCGGCAATGGCGCTGGGGCCCAGGCCGTGGATCAGTACGCTGGGGCTGAGTTTGGTCTCGGCCCGGTGCAGGGTGCGTTCGAACAGTTGGGAGAAGTCCACCGCGCCGTCCTCGATCACCACGGCGCCAATCGACAACACCAGGTCGCGATTGAGGTTCAGGCCGCTGGTTTCCAGGTCCACCACCACCCAGCGCTGGGCCCGTAGCGATCCGCCTGCCAGTTCCCGTGGCTTGGGCAGTTGCTCGACGCGCCGCTGTTGAGCCGCGTCCAGGCCCGGTTTGGCTTTGCGCAACCAGCCAAACAAACTCACAGCTGATACCGCAGGGTCAGGCTGCTTTGCAGGCGTTGGGCCTGGCGCAGGGATTCGCGCAGGATGCGGCGGTCGAGGTGGTTGAGGCTGTCGGGGTCGACGCGGTTGGAGTAGGGCAGGTTCTCGCGTGTTTGCAGTTGGTGCTGCTGCATGCGGGTTTGCTGGATGAAGTGGTAGGCCTCTTCGTAGGCCGCACCGTCGAGACGTTCGATGACTTCCCTGGCCACCAGTTGGCGCAGGCGCTCCAGGGTGTTGTTGGCGTGGATGCCATTGGCCAGGGCCAGCAGCCGGGCACCGTCGACAAAGGGCGTGAGGCCTTGCACCTTGAGGTCGAGCGTCGCCTTGTCGGCGCCTTTGCGCGTCAGCACGAAATCCCGGAAACGCCCCACCGGCGGGCGCTGGCGCAATGCGTTCTCGGCCAGCATGCGCTGGAACAGGCGGTTGTCTGCGACTTGATCGAGAATGCCCTGGCGCAATTGTTCGCACCCTTGCTCATCGCCCCACACCACCCGCAAATCGAAATAGATGCTCGAGCCCAGCAGATTCTCCGGCGTGGCCTCACGAATAAACCCGGCAAACCGGCGCGCCCATTCGGCCCGGGACAGGCACAGCTCCGGGTTGCCGGCCATGATGTTGCCCTTGCACAGGGTAAAGCCGCACAGCGCCAGGCTCTGGTTGATCTGTTGCGCCAGGGGCAGCAGGCGGCCACGAATCTCGGCAGCCTCGGCGGCGTCTTTGGCTTCAAACAGAATGCCGTTGTCCTGGTCGGTATACAGCGTTTGCTCGCGGCGGCCTTCGCTGCCGAAGCACAGCCAGCTGAACGGCACGCCGGGGCCACCCTTGTCAGCCAGGGTCAGCTCGATGACGCGGCACACGGTGTGGTCGTTGAGCAAGGTGATGATGTGGGTGATCTGGGTGGACGACGCCCCGTGGGCCAACATGCGTTCCACCAGCTGGCCGATCTCCCCGCGGATCGCCACCAGGTTGTCCACCCGTGGCGCATTGCGGATGGTGCGGGCCAGGTGCACCAGGTCGACCCGTTGCAGGGAAAACAGGTCACGTTCGGACACCACCCCACACAGGCGCTGATCCTTGACCAGGCACACGTGGGCAATATGCCGTTCGGTCATGGCAATCGCAGCATCAAAGGCGCTGTGGTCCGGCGTGAGGAAGAACGGCGCCTGGGTCATGTGACGCTCAATGCCCTGGCTGAAATCGCTGGTGCCGTCGGCCACCACCTGGCGCAGGTCCCGCAGGGTGAAAATCCCCAGGGGCGCCTTGTGCTCATCAACGATCACGATGCTGCCCACTTGCTGCTCGTGCATCTGCGTGACCGCTTCGCGCAGCGGCGTCAGCGGGCTGCAGGTCACCGGGTGACGCATGGCCAACTCGCCCAGGCGAGTGTTGAGCGAATACTGGGTGCCGAGGGTTTCCACGGCTTTTTGCTGGACCTGCTGGTTGACCTGATCCAGCAGGCTGCTCACCCCGCGCAGGGCAAAGTCGCGAAACGCGCTGGAAAGGGCGAACAGCTTGATAAAGGCCGGCTTGTTCAGTTGCAGGCAGAAGGTGTCTTCGGCGGCTTTGTGCTCGGTGCGGGTCGCCCGCTCGCCCAGCAGCGCCGCCAGCGGGAAACATTCACCGGTGGTGATTTCAAAGGTGGTTTCTGCTGAATCCGGCCGCTCGCCCACCACGCGGCCCTGCTTGACGATGTAAAAGTGTTCCACCGGCCCGCCCGACGGCTTGAGGATGCTCTCGCCGGGGCCGTAGAAGCGCAATTGGCACTGCTCTACCAGAAAAGCCAGGTGGGCGTTTTCCATCTGGTTGAACGGCGGGAAACGTTGCAGGAATTGCAGGGTGCCGTGGATGTTCTGCAACACAGCGGTTTTCCCCGCTTGTGTGAAAGCATCAGCTTTACTCATACCTATGACCGCAGTTTTTTTGTCGTTATCGTGCCTCATGGTCGACTCCTGCGCTGCGGGTGCCCATTGGACGTAAGTCTAGGTAGCGTATTGCCCTCAACTACTAGGGAAAAACCTTACATGAATATCGTCCAAACCCCGTAGAACGCCCACTAGGCAAACTTTCCGACGAAGTGCACATTGTTCGCCCTTCCGGCGATGTCTGACTTCTGTGCTGGGAGATTGATTAGAACTGCCGAGAAACGTATGTCCGACCACGATATTTTGAGTGATGCCGAGCGCGAGGCCCTGAGCGCTGTTATGCAGGAGCCGGATTTGCCGCCACAACGTGTACTGATCGTGGATGACGACAAGGACGCGCGCGAACTGCTGGCGGAAATTCTTGGCCTGGACGGCATTCGCTGCATGACCGCCGACAGCGGCGAGGCGGCGTGGGACTTGTTGAGCTCCAGCAGCTCCATCGGCTTGCTGATCACCGACCTGCGCATGACGCCGAGCAACGGGCTGCAATTGATTCGCCAGGTGCGCGGGTCTACCCGGGCGGCGCTGCCGATCATCATCATGTCGGGAGACGCTGAGGCGCCGGACGTGATTGACGCGATGCATTTGAGCGTGGTGGACTTTTTGCTCAAGCCGATTGATAGCGTGAAGCTGGCGAAGATGGTGAAGCGGGAGTTGGGGATGGTGCAGTAACGGATCCTCTCGATGATGAGCCAGGCACCGAACCGAGTCGCGCCCGACGCAGCCTCGCTGGCGCTCGACAGCTGCTACGAGATGCAAAAAAAGCCCTGATCATTTATTGATCAGGGCTTTTTCGTTTTCAGCGTTTAGTTACAAGCCATTCTTGGCCTTGAACTCCCGACGCCGACGGTGCAACACCGGCTCGGTATAACCATTGGGCTGCTTGGTCCCTTCAATCACCAACTCCACCGCCGCCTGGAACGCGATGTTGCTGTCGAAATCCGGTGCCAGCGGACGGTACAGCGCGTCCCCGGCGTTCTGGCGGTCTACCACCGGCGCCATGCGCTTGAGGCTTTCCATCACCTGGGCTTCATTGACGATGCCATGGCGCAACCAGTTGGCGATGTGCTGGCTGGAGATACGCAGGGTGGCGCGGTCTTCCATCAGGCCGACGTCGTTGATGTCCGGCACTTTCGAGCAACCCACGCCCTGGTCGATCCAGCGCACCACGTAACCGAGGATGCCCTGGGCGTTGTTGTCCAGTTCGTTGCGGATTTCTTCGTCAGACCAATCGGTATTTTGGGCCAGGGGAATGGTCAGGATGTCGTCCACCGAAGCGCGCTCGCGCTTGGCCAGTTCGGCCTGGCGGGCGAAGACGTCAACCTTGTGGTAATGCAGCGCGTGCAGCGCAGCCGCCGTCGGCGACGGAACCCACGCCGTGTTGGCACCGGCCAGCGGGTGAGCAATCTTCTGCTCCAGCATGGCGGCCATCAGGTCGGGCATCGCCCACATGCCTTTACCGATTTGCGCGCGACCTTGCAGGCCGGTGCTCAAGCCGATATCGACGTTCCAGTTTTCGTAGGCGCCGATCCATTTTTCAGCCTTCATCGCGGCCTTGCGCACCATCGCGCCGGCTTCCATGGAGGTGTGGATTTCGTCGCCGGTACGGTCGAGGAAGCCGGTGTTGATAAACACCACGCGCTCGCTGGCCGCCTGGATGCAGGCCTTGAGGTTGACCGTGGTGCGGCGTTCCTCGTCCATGATCCCGACTTTGAGGGTGTTGCGCGGCAGCTTCAGCACGTCTTCGATGCGGCCGAACAGCTCGTTGGTGAACGCGGCTTCTTCCGGGCCGTGCATCTTCGGTTTAACGATGTAGACCGAACCGGTGCGGCTGTTCTTGCGGCTGGTGTTGCCGTTGAGGCTGTGAATCGCCGACAGGCTGGTGAGCAGGCCGTCGAGAATGCCTTCCGGCACTTCGTTGCCGTCTTTGTCGAGAATCGCGTCGATGGTCATCAAGTGGCCAACGTTGCGCACGAACAGCAGCGAACGACCGTGCAGGGTCACCTCCTTACCGTCGGCACCGGTGTAAACGCGGTCGGCGTTCATGGTACGGGTAAAGGTCTTGCCACCCTTGGCGACTTCTTCCGACAGGTCGCCCTTCATCAGGCCGAGCCAGTTGCGGTAGATCACCACTTTGTCATCGGCATCGACGGCGGCGACGGAGTCTTCGCAGTCCATGATGGTGGTCAGGGCGGCTTCCATCAGCACGTCCTTCACGCCGGCGGCATCGGTCTGGCCGACCGGGGTGCTGGCGTCGATCTGGATTTCGAAGTGCAGGCCGTTGTGCTTGAGCAGAATTGCGGTCGGCTTGGCGGCATCGCCCTGGTAGCCGATCAACTGTGCATCGCTGCGCAGGCCGCTGTTGCTGCCGCCTTTAAGGCTGACCACGAGCTTGCCGTCGACGATCTTGTAGCCGGTGGAATCCACATGGCTGCCGGCAGCCAGTGGCGCGGCTTCGTCGAGGAAGGCGCGGGCGAAGGCAATGACCTTGTCGCCACGGACCTTGTTGTAGCCTTTGCCCTTTTCGGCGCCGTCGGCTTCGCTGATGGCGTCGGTGCCATACAGCGCGTCATACAGCGAGCCCCAACGTGCATTCGAGGCGTTGAGGGCGAAACGGGCGTTCATCACCGGCACTACCAGCTGCGGGCCGGCCATGTGGGCAATTTCTTCGTCGACGTTTTGGGTCGATGCCTGGAAATCCGCGGCTTCTGGCAGCAGGTATCCGATATCTTGAAGGAAGGCTTTGTAGGCCACCGCGTCGTGGGCCTGGCCGGCGTGTGCCTGGTGCCAGGTGTCGATCCGCGCTTGAAAATCGTCGCGTTTGGCGAGTAGGGCTTTGTTCTTCGGCGCCAGGTCGTGGATGACCTTGTCGGCACCGGCCCAGAACTGGTCGGCGGTGATGCCGGTACCAGGAATGGCTTCGTTGTTCACGAAGTCGAACAGGACTTTGGCGACCTGCAGGCCACCGACTTGAACGTGTTCAGTCATTGCTTGCCTCACTCTGCGGAGCTTATGCGCTTTTCAGCTTTTCAATTTACCAATGAAGCCTCTGGCCATGTAAACCGTGAACACGCCGCACCAGTACATGCCGTTGAAGGCGGCTGGGCGGGCTGCGTCGCGGTGCGTGGTTGCCTTGGCAGACATCGACCTAACGTTATGTAGTGCGCGATTGGGCATACTACATGATGAGTTGCGGTTGTGAAAATTAGACTAAATACGTCGTTTAGCGACCCACTTTGGTCGTACGGTCACAGTGGGGTACAGGATGTTCTCAAAAAACTATTGGATTGTTCCAGATAAATATAAAAATGGTACACGATTTGTTTTCGTGCCTACCTGAGTCCACCTTGGTAGGTGCGAGGGGAACGCCGGGTTCCTACCTGATTTTCATAAGAAGAGGACGACACCATGGACCATCTCGTACTGACTGTCATCGCCCCGGATAAACCCGGCGTGGTTGAACGCATCGCCCAATGCATCGCCTCACACGGCGGCAACTGGCTGGAAAGCCGCATGGCGCACATGGCCGGGCAGTTTGCCGGGATCTTGCGCGTGAGCGTGCCGGCGGAAAATCGTCTGGATCTGATTGGGGCGCTGGAGGACTTGTCCACCCATGGCATTCGCGTGCTGCTGGGGGAAAGCAGTTCGGTGGCGGCCAGCGAGTCGCAACCGATCGCGATGACGCTGGTGGGCAATGACCGGCCGGGGATTGTCCGTGACATCACCGCGCTGCTGAGCAAGCAGGGCGTCAACCTGGAGCGCTTGATCACCGACGTGCGCCCTGCGCCCATGAGCAGTGACCCGCTGTTCCACGCTGAAGCCCTGCTGGCGGTGCCACTGACGCTGCCGTTGGAGACCTTGCAGGCCGCCCTGGAAACCCTGGCGGATGACTTGATGGTGGAACTGGAGCTACGCAGCGAGGAATAGTTGCCCACAAGGTTATGCATGGAAATCTTGCATGGGCCTGTGGATAACCTGTAGAGACCCGCGTCCAGCCCAAGCGGGCCGTGGCTCTTCGCCGGCTGGCTAAAAAACGAACAGTTTCAAGGGCTTGTGCACAAACGCCGGGGATCAGGCTGTGGATAACCTTGGGGTTGATGCCTGCAAGCCACGCCGGCTGTGGCTTGCAGAGGTTTGTACGTTATTTGATCAGCTTTTGCGCACGGTCAGCCAGGCGTCGAGGCTGTAAACCACCAGGCCGGCCCAGATAAAGCAGAAGGCGATCAAAGTGGCGGGCGCCAGGTGTTCGTTGAACAGTAGCACGGCCTCCAGCAGCACCAGGGTGGGCGCCACGTATTGCAGGAAGCCCAGCGCGGTGTAGGGCAAATGCCGCGCGGCGGCGTTGAAACATACCAGCGGGATCAGCGTCACCGGGCCTGCGGCCACCAGCCACCAGGCTTCGGAAGTGCTCCAGAATTCCATCTGTGCGCTGTGGGCGGACGGATTGAACAGCAGCCATGCGATGGCAATCGGCACCAGCATCCAGGTTTCCACCACCAGCCCGGGCAGCGCCTTGACCGGCGCCTGCTTGCGGATCAAGCCGTAGAAACCAAAGGTGGCCGCCAGTACCAGGGACACCCACGGCAAGCTGCCGACCTGCCACACCTGTTGCGCCACACCCACCGCCGCCAGGCCCACGGCCACCCATTGCAGGCGGCGCAGGCGCTCGCCCAGGATCACCATGCCCAGCAGCACGTTCACCAGCGGGTTGATGTAGTAACCCAGGCTGGCCTCCAGCATGCGGCCGCTGTTCACCGACCACACATAGGTCAGCCAGTTACCTGCGATCAAGGTACCGCTCAGGGCCAGGATCGCCAGGCGCTTGGGGTTGTCCCGCAGTTCCTGGAACCAGCCGGGGTGCTTCCAGACCATCAGCAGCAAACTGCCGAACAGCGCCGACCACAGCACGCGGTTGACGATGATTTCTGCGGCGGGAACGCTGGCGATGGCTTTGAAATACAGCGGGAACAGGCCCCAGATGACGTAGGCGCTCAGGCCCAATATGTACCCGCGACGCGGGTTGGCGGCTTGCATGCAGAATCCTTGCTTGGGCAGCTGACAAAGGCGCGATTGTAAGGATATTTGTCAGCCAGCGGGATTTGCTTTTCTGTAGGAGCTGGCTTGCCGGCGATGGCTTCACCTCGGCTTCGCTGATACACCGAGGCGTTTGCATCGCCGGCAAGCCAGCTCCTACAGGGGATTGTGGTGTGGGTTAGAACAGTTTCAAGGGTTCTTCATTGAGCGCCGACAACTGCTCGCGCAGCGCCAGCACCTGGTCGCCCCAATAACGTTCGCTGCCAAACCACGGGAAGTTGTGGGGGAACGCCGGGTCGTCCCAGCGGCGTGCAAGCCAGGCGCTGTAGTGCATCAGGCGCAGGGCCCGCAGTGGTTCGATCAACGCCAGTTCGCGCGGGTCGAAGTCGTGGAACTCCTGGTAGCCGTCCATCAATTCCGACAACTGGCCCAGGCATTCCTGACGGTCACCGGCGAGCATCATCCACAGGTCCTGAACGGCGGGGCCCATGCGGCAGTCGTCGAGGTCGACGATGTGGAACATCTCGTCGCGGCACATCATGTTGCCGGGGTGGCAATCGCCGTGCATGCGGATGTTCTTGTGGGGCGTGGCCTTGTAGACCTCTTCCACCCGCTTGAGCAGGTCGCGGGCCACGGACTCGTAGGCCGGCAGCAGGCTCTTGGGAATGAAATTACCTTCCAGCAGGGTGTTCAGGGAATCGTGACCGAAGTTCTTCACGCCCAGGGCTTCGCGGTGTTCGAAGGGGCGAGTAGAGCCCACCGCGTGCAAACGGCCGAGCAGTTGGCCCAGGCGATACAACTGGTCGAGGTTACCCGGCTCCGGCGCGCGGCCACCGCGGCGTGGGAACAGGGTGAAGCGGAAACCCGCGTGTTCGAACAGGCTTTCGCCGTTGTGAATCATCGGCGCCACCACGGGCACTTCGCACTCGGCCAATTCGAAGGTGAAGCTGTGTTCTTCGAGGATCGCTTCGTTGGTCCAGCGCTGGGGCCGGTAGAACTTGGCGATCAGGGGCTCTGAGTCTTCGATGCCGACCTGGTAGACACGGTTTTCGTAGCTGTTGAGCGCGAGGATGCGGGCGTCGCTGAGGAAACCGATGCTTTCGACAGCGTCGAGCACCAGATCAGGGGTCAGTGTTTCAAACGGGTGTGCCATGCGAACTCCTGCGCGCAGCAGGGCGCCGCGTCCGGCCGGGTATGGTAACGCACCGGGGTCGAGATAGGTGGTGGCTGATAGTCCGCTATCGCGGGCAAGCCCGGCTCCCACGGTAATACTCGGTCAACTGTGGGAGCCGGGCTTGCCCGCGATGAGGCCCTGTCAGGCGCCGACGATCCCGCCATCATCCCGACGAATCGCCATCACCGATGAGCGTGGCTTGCCATTCGGCAGATGTTCCGGCCAGGTCGAGCCACCGGTTTCCCCCGGATGCTGAATCCCTACAAACAGGGTTTTCTGGTCTGGCGAGAAGCTGATCCCGGTCACTTCACAGGCCACCGGCCCTACCATGAACCGGCGAATTTCCCCGGTCGCCGGGTCGGCGCACAGCATCTGGTTGTTGCCCATGCCGGCAAAGTCGCCGCCGTTGCTGTAGTCGCCATCGGTGAGGATCCACAACCGCCCGGCCTTGTCGAAGCCCAGGCCGTCCGGGCTGTTGAACATGTTCTGCGGGTTGATGTTGGATGAGCCGCCCTTGGGCGTCCCGGCGTGCACGGTCGGATTGCCGGCCACCACAAACAAATCCCAGCTGAAGTCCGGCGCGCCATGGTCGTTGGCATTGGCCTTCCAGCGCAGGATCTGCCCGTAGACGTTCTTCTCCCGCGGGTTCGGGCCGCCCACCGGCTGGCCGTCTTCGCCGCGCTTGGCGTTGTTGGTCAGGGTGCAATACACCTGGCCGTCGGCAGGGCTGACCACGATCCATTCCGGGCGGTCCATGCGGGTGGCTTTCACCACGCTGGCCGCCAGGCGTGCGTGGATCAGCACTTCGGCCTGGCTGGCGAAACCGCTGTTGACGTCGATGCCGTTCTTGCCGTAGGTCAGTTCGACCCATTGGCCCTGGCCCTTGGGATGGTCGGCATTGCCGTCGCCCGCGTCGAAGATCGCCACGTACAAGGTGCCGTGGTCCAGCAGGTCCTTGTTGGCCTTGGGGTTCTTGTGGTTGATCTTGTCGCGGCTGATGAACTTGTAGATGAACTCGCCGCGCTCGTCGTCGCCCATGTACACCACGGCGCGGCCGTCGCGAGTTTGCGCCAGGGCAGCGTTTTCGTGCTTGAAGCGGCCCAGGGCGGTGCGTTTGACCGGCGTGGATTGCGGGTCGAACGGGTCGATTTCCACCACCCAGCCATGGCGGTTGAGTTCGTTGGGGTTCTTGGCCATGTCGAAGCGCGGGTCATGCGGGTGCCAGTTGATGTCTTTGCTGGCGGCCACCACGCCGTAGCGTTTCTGCCCGGCGTCGAAGGTTTGTTGCGGATTGCTGCTGCCGAAGCAGTCGGTGAAGTTTTCTTCGCAGGTGAGATAGGTGCCCCACGGCGTCTTCCCGTTGGCGCAGTTCTGGAAGGTGCCGAGGACTTTCTTGCCGGTTTTGTCGGCACTGGTCTTAAGCCAGGCATGGCCCGCCGCAGGCCCGCCAAAGCGGATCGGCGAGTTGCCGTGGATGCGTCGGTTGTATTTCGAGTCCTGGACGAACTGCCAGGTATCACCTTTGCGGCGCACTTCGATCACCGACACGCCTTCGCTGGCCTGGGCCTTGCGCACGTCTTCGGTCGATTGCGGCGCGCCGCCGTGGGCGTAGAGGTAGCGGTAGTTGGTGTATTCGTTGTTGATCGCCATCAGCGCGCGGTTGTCGTCACCGGGGAAGGCGAACAGGCTCATGCCGTCGTTGTTGTCGCCGAACTGCTGTTCCTGGGCCTTGGCGGTGCCGTTGCCGCTGGGGTCGAAGGCCGGCGCGTTCTTGTGCAGCGGCTGGCCCCAACTGATCAGCACCGAGGCGCTGTAGCCGGGCGGCAGGGTGATGGCGTCGCTGGTGGCTGAGGCGATGCTGGCGAAACCCAGCAATGGGCTGTTGGAGGCGGCGTTCACGGCCAGGGCGCTGCGGGTCAGCAGGTTGCCGCCGAGGAACATCGCCGCACCGCACAGGGCGCCGGCGCCGATAAAACGCCGACGGGTGAGGCCGACCATCTGTTCCAGGTCGGTGGCTTGGTTTTCTTCTAATAGGCTCATTTCAGGCTCCCTGCGGGTTTTTGCAGACACCTTAGGGAGCGGTCGTGACGAAATTGTTGCAGTTTGAAGCGCTACACCGGGGTGCCCAGCAGCACGTTGCTGGGGGAGAACTGCACCTTCACCGGGTGGCCTTCGGCGGCATTCATCTGCGCAAGCGCCTCGGGCCGGGCCAGGGCACACAAAACCTGGCCGTTGGGCAGGGTGATACGCACCTCGCTGGGACCATCCTCGGCGTCGAGAATGGCCTCGATTTTCCCTTCCAGGCAATTGTGTCCAGGTGTTGCTGGCTGCGAGACGGCCAGCACTTCAAGCCAGCCGGCCTTGATCAGGGCGACGACTTCCGTGCCGATCTCCAGCTCCAGGCGCAACGTGCTGTCGTGGGTAATCTGCGCCTCCAGGCTCAACCCGGCGGCCAGTTCCAGGCGAATCAGATCGTTGCGGCCGTGGCTGTCGATGGCAATCACCCGGCCGTGCAATTGGTTGCGGGCGCTGGTGCGCAGCATCAGGCGGCCCAGCAGGTTAAAGTCGCTGGCGTCTTCGGCGGAGTCCAGCACCTGGGCTTGCAGCACCTGCAGGCGCTGGTAAAGGCGCAATACCCGTTCGCCTTCGGCCGTCAGCTTGGCGCCGCCGCCGCCCTTACCGCCCACGCTGCGTTCTACCAGGGGCTTTTGCGCCAGGTTGTTCAGCTCGTCGATGGCGTCCCACGCGGCCTTGTAGCTCAAGCCCGCGCTTTTTGCGGCGCGGGTGATGGAGCCCTGTTCGGCAATGTGTTGCAGCAACGCAATGCGCTGGGGGCGACGGACGATGTGTTGGCTCAAGAGGGTTGGCAGGGACATGGCTACACGCTTCGATGGAATGGGCAGACGTTGCGGGCAGGGCGCTCCCGAGTCAAGTCATGTGCCCGGCTTGGGCGTGCGCGCCAGGCAATACACGTCGACTTGCCGGGCGCCGGCGTCCATCAGCAATCGGGCGAGGCTGTTGGCGGTGGCGCCGGTGGTAAGCACGTCGTCGATCAGCGCCAGGTGCCGGCCTTTGACTTGGGCACCTTCTGCCAGGGCGAAGGCCTGGAGCAGGTTGCGCTGGCGGGTTTTGGCGTCCAGATCCTGCTGCGCCACGGTTTCATGAGGCCGTAACAGCAGGTGCTCATCGTAAGGGATATTCAGGTCATTGCTCAGCCAGCGGGCGAGCATCGCCGCCTGGTTGAAACCCCGTTCCCGCAGGCGTTTGCGGGCCAAAGGCACGGGCAGCAGGCAGTCGGGGCGCATGAGTTCGGCATCGTCATACCGGTGTTGCAGAAATTGCCCCAGCAGATGCGCGAGCAAATGCCCCAGCGGCCAGCGGGCCTGATGCTTGAAACGGCTGATCAGGCTGTCGACGGGAAAGCTGTAAGTCCAGGGCGCAACCACGTGTTTAAACGCCGGCGGTCGCTTCAGGCATTGGCCGCACACCAGGCCCGCCATGGGCAACGGCAGCGCGCACACTTCGCAGTGGTCCATCAGCCAGGGCAGCTCGGTTTCGCAGACGTTGCAGACAGGATGGGCGGTTTCGCTGAGTTCATCGCAGACCAGACAGGTCTGGTTGCTTTTTAACCAGATGTAAACCTCGTGCTTGTTATCAAGTTGACAGTGCATGAATCTTCCTTAAATATGCCGAGCATCCGTGTCGTGCCTGTGGGTATTACTCCCCGCAGGGCTTGCCAAAGCATAATCAAGGAATCGCCCATGAGCGCCAGCATCACTGCCAACCTGCGTCACGATTGGTCTTTAGCCGAAGTCAAAGCGCTGTTTGTGCAGCCCTTCAATGACCTGTTGTTCCAGGCGCAGACCGTGCACCGCGCGCATTTCGACGCCAACCGCGTCCAGGTTTCCACGCTGCTGTCGATCAAGACCGGCGCCTGCCCGGAAGATTGCAAATATTGTCCGCAGTCGGGCCACTACAACACGGGCCTGGAAAAAGAAAAGCTGATGGAAGTGCAGAAGGTCCTCGAAGAGGCCGCCCGCGCCAAGGCCATCGGTTCGACCCGTTTCTGCATGGGCGCCGCCTGGAAGCATCCGTCGGCCAAAGACATGCCCTACGTGCTGGAGATGGTCAAAGGCGTGAAAGCCATGGGCCTGGAAACCTGCATGACCCTCGGCCGCCTCGACCAGGACCAGACCGAAGCCCTGGCCCAGGCCGGCCTCGACTACTACAACCACAACCTCGACACCTCGCCGGAGTTCTACGGTTCGATCATCACCACCCGCACCTACGGCGAACGCCTGCAAACCCTGGCGTACGTGCGTGATTCGGGGATGAAGATCTGCTCCGGCGGCATCCTCGGCATGGGCGAGTCCCTGGACGATCGCGCCAACCTGCTGATCCAGCTGGCCAACCTGCCGGAGCATCCGGAATCGGTGCCGATCAACATGCTGGTGAAAGTGGTGGGTACGCCGCTGGAAAACGCCGAAGACATCGACCCGTTCGACTTCATCCGCATGCTGGCGGTGGCGCGCATCCTGATGCCGCAGTCCCATGTGCGGCTGTCGGCCGGGCGTGAGGCGATGAACGAGCAGATGCAGGCCCTGGCGTTTTTTGCCGGTGCCAACTCGATTTTCTACGGCGACAAACTGCTGACCACCGCCAACCCGCAGGCGGATAAAGACATGCAGCTGTTCTCGCGCCTGGGCATCTTGCCGGAGGCCCGTGAAGAGCATGCCGATGAAGTGCACCAGGCGGCGATCGAGCAGGCGCTGGTAGAACAGAAAAGTAGCGAGCAGTTCTACAACGCGGCTGTTTAAGCCATATCTCTTGTCGAAGTGCGGTCCAGTGTGGGAGCTGGCTTGCCTGCGATAGCGGTCTGTCAGGCACATTGATGCTGAATGTGCCGCCGTCATCGCAGGCAAGCCAGCTCCCACAGGGTTGAGCGCTAATCGAGGTCTGCATGTCTTTCGATCTCGCCGCGCGTCTTGCGGCCCGTCGTGCCGAGCACCTGTACCGCCAACGTCCACTGCTGCAGAGCCCTCAAGGCCCTGAAGTGGTGGTCGATGGCCAGCCGTTACTGGCGTTCTGCAACAACGATTACCTGGGCCTGGCCAATCACCCGCAAGTGATTGAAGCCTGGCGCGCGGGCGCGGCACGCTGGGGTGTGGGCGGTGGCGCTTCACACCTGGTGATCGGCCACAGCACGCCGCACCATGAACTGGAAGAAGCCCTGGCCGACCTGACCGGCCGCCCGCGTGCGCTGCTGTTCACCACCGGTTACATGGCCAACCTCGGCGCGGTCACGGCGCTGGTGGGGCAGGGCGATACGGTGCTGGAAGACCGTCTCAACCACGCTTCGTTGCTGGATGCCGGTTTGCTCTCGGGGGCACGATTCAATCGTTATCTGCACAACGACGCGGCCAGCCTGGCCAAGCGCCTGGAGAAGGCCACCGGCAATACGCTGGTAGTGACCGATGGCGTGTTCAGCATGGACGGCGACCTGGCCGACCTGCCGGCGCTGGCCCGTGAAACCCGGGCCCGGGGCGCGTGGCTGATGGTGGATGACGCCCATGGCTTCGGGCCTCTGGGCGCCAATGGTGGCGGGATCGTCGAGCACTTTGGTTTGAGCCAGGAAGACGTGCCGGTATTGGTGGGCACCCTGGGCAAGGCCTTCGGTACTGCCGGGGCATTTGTGGCGGGTAGTGAGGAACTGATCGAAAGCCTGATCCAGTTCGCCCGCCCGTACATCTACACCACCAGCCAACCGCCCGCGCTGGCCTGCGCCACGTTGAAGAGCCTGGAACTGCTGCGCACCGAGCATTGGCGGCGGGAGCATCTCAACGGGTTGATCCGCCAGTTCCGCCAGGGCGCCGAGCAGATCGGCCTGGAGCTGATGGACAGTTTCACGCCGATCCAGCCGATCATGATTGGCGACAGCGCCCGTGCCGTGCGTTTGTCGCAGATGCTCCGCGAGCGCGGGCTGATGGTAACGGCGATCCGCCCGCCAACTGTGCCCGCCGGCAGCGCCCGCCTGCGGGTGACCCTGACGGCGGCCCACAGCGAAGCCCAGGTGCAGCTATTGTTAAACGCATTGGAGGAGTGTTTCCGCTTGTTAGGCCAGGAGCCCGACCATGCGTGATCGACTGATACTGCTGCCCGGTTGGGGCCTTGGCATCTCGCCGCTGGAACCGCTGGCGGCGGCGCTGCAAGGGCTGGATGAACACCTGCGGGTGCATATCGAACCCTTGCCGGTGCTGGCTTCCGGCGACCTCGACGAATGGCTGGACGAGCTGGACGCCAGCCTGCCGGACAACGCCTGGCTGGGTGGCTGGTCCCTCGGCGGGATGCTGGCTTCTGAGCTTGCAGCCCGCCGCGGCGATCGTTGCTGTGGCCTGGTGACCCTGGCCAGCAATCCGTGTTTTGTCGCCCATGACGGCTGGCCGAGCGCAATGCCCGGCGAAACCTTCGATGCGTTTCTCGCCGGGTGCAATGCCGATTCCCTGGTCACGCTCAAGCGCTTCGGCCTGCTGTGTGCCAAGGGCGCGGAAGACCCTCGCGGGCTGGCGCGCTTGTTGGTCAGTGGAGCGCCGAATACGCCTTCTCCGGTCCTGATGAATGGCCTTGAATTACTCGCTCAATTGGATACCCGTGAGGCGTTGCTGGCCTTTCGTGGCCCACAGTTGCACCTGTTTGCCGGCATGGACGGCCTGGTGCCCGCCGAGGCGGCCAGCGACTTGCTGACGTTGCTGCCCGATGTTGAAATCGGCCTGATTGAACAGGCCGGTCACGCTTTTCTACTGGAGGACCCCCACGGTGTGGCGGGGGCCATCCAGGCTTTTTTGCATGAGTGCGGTGATGACTGATTTATCCCTTCCGGTGCTGCCGGGCGGCTTGCCAGACAAGCGCCAGGTAGCGGCCTCCTTTTCCCGCGCAGCCGCCAGTTACGACAGCGTTGCCGAGTTGCAGCGTACGGTGGGCAGTGAGCTGCTGCGACGTGTGCCGGCAGATATCTCGCCGCAACGCTGGCTGGACCTGGGCTGCGGCACGGGTTATTTCAGTCGTGTGCTGGGCCAGTCATTTCCGGACAGCCAAGGCGTGGCCCTGGATATTGCCGAAGGCATGCTCAACCACGCCCGGCCGTTGGGTGGTGCGCAACATTTTATCGCTGGCGATGCCGAGCGCTTGCCGTTGCAGGACGCCAGTTGCGGGCTGATCTATTCGAGCCTTGCTGTGCAGTGGTGTTCGGACTTTGCCGCCGTACTCAGCGAGGCGCGGCGGGTGTTGCAGCCTGGCGGCGTGCTGGCGTTTGCCAGCCTGTGCGTGGGCACGCTGGATGAGTTGCGCGAAAGCTGGCGTGCGGCGGATGGCATGGTCCACGTCAATCGCTTCCGACCATTCAGTGTTTACCAGCAACTTTGCGCCGCCAGTGGCTTGCGGGTGCGCAGCCTGGAGCAGCGTCCCCACGTGCTGCATTACCCCGACGTGCGCAGCCTGACCCACGAATTGAAAGCCTTGGGTGCACACAATCTGAACCCGGGGCGCCCCGGAGGCTTGACGGGCCGGGCGCGGATTGTTGCACTGGTGCAAGCCTACGAGCAGTTCCGCCAGGCCCAGGGCCTGCCGGCAACTTATCAAGTGGTGTACGCCGTCCTGGAGAAACCTCTATGAGTGCCGCTTACTTCATCACGGGGACCGACACCGACGTCGGCAAGACCACCATCGCCGCGGGCCTGCTGCATGCCGCGCGTCAAGCCGGCAAAAGCACGGCGGCGGGCAAGCCGGTGGCCTCGGGCTGCCAACTGACGCCCAAGGGGCTGCGCAATTCGGATGCCCTGGCGTTGCTGGCCGAGTGTTCTTTGCCCTTGACCTATGCCGAGGTCAACCCGGTGGCGTTCGAGCCGGCCATCGCACCGCATCTGGCGGCCCGTGAAGCCGGAGTGGCGCTGACGGTGCAGTCGTTGCTCAAACCCATGCAGCATATTCTGGCCAAGCAGGCCGACTTCACCCTGATTGAAGGTGCGGGCGGCTGGCGTGTGCCCTTGGCGGATCAGGACAACCTGTCGGACCTGGCCCAGGCGCTGAAGCTGCCGGTGATCCTGGTGGTGGGCGTGCGGCTGGGTTGCATCAGCCACGCGCTGCTGACCGCCGAAGCCATCGCCCGGGACGGTTTGCCGTTGGCAGGTTGGGTGGCGAATATCATCGACCCCAAGACCTCTCGTCTGGAAGAAAACCTCGCCACCCTGGCTGAACGGCTGCCCGCGCCATGCCTGGGCAGGGTGCCAAAGCTCAAGCATCCCGGCGCTGAAGCGGTGGCGGAGTACTTGCAACTGGACCTGCTTGACTAGTTTTGCCTATCAATAAGGCATTATGCCATTAGTGTTTTTGACGGGCGTTTTGCCGGTATGTCTGCTTCAATAACGGTTCACGATTCTCTTATAGGCAGGTTCACGCCATGGAAATCTCTGGTAGCAGTGCGTTTTACTCGGGGCTGAGCGCGATTCAGACCGGGCAGAACCGTGTCGACCAGGCCGCCGGCAAGATCGCCAGCGCCGCCACTACCCAGCCTTCGGATGCACAGAACGATCGCTTGCGTGCAGCCGATGCCAATCAGGCGTCGAACTCGGCCAGCAATATGGTCGAGATGGCCCAAGGCAAGTTCCAGGTCGAACTGGGCGCCAAAGTCGCCAAGGCTTCGGACGAAATGCTCGGCACGTTGATCGATACCTACGCCTGAATGTTGCGCTCTCCAGCTTCTCTGTAGGAGCTGGCTTGCCTGCGATAGCATCACCTCAGCCCTCCTGATACACCGCGGCGCCTGCATCGCAGGCAAGCCAGCGCCTACATTGTTCTCCATCTCCCTCAGGTTTTGAATCTTCATGCGGCATTTCGCTGCAGGCCTTGCCGTGCCTGACGTTGACCCACGTCATGACAAACGGCATTTGCGCGACGCTTGACAAGGATTGGTCGTAAACGTATGTTTCAAACAACTGTTTGACCGCCATAACACATCCACGCGGTTGTTCATCCCAGATACATCAGCAGAGGTTTATCGCTATGCCTGACTACAAGGCCCCCTTGCGTGATATTCGCTTCGTTCGTGACGAACTGCTTGGCTATGAAGCGCACTATCAGAGCCTGCCGGCTTGCCAGGACGCTACCCCGGACATGGTTGACGCCATTCTCGAAGAAGGCGCCAAGTTCTGTGAGCAGGTACTGGCACCGCTGAACCGCGTGGGTGACATCGAAGGTTGCACCTGGAGCGAGTCAGGCGTTAAGACCCCTACCGGTTTCAAAGAAGCCTACAAACAATTCGTAGAAGGCGGCTGGCCAAGCCTGGCCCACGACGTGGCGCACGGTGGCCAAGGCTTGCCGGAGTCCCTGGGCCTGGCCGTCAGCGAAATGGTCGGCGAAGCCAACTGGTCGTGGGGCATGTACCCGGGCCTGTCCCATGGCGCGATGAACACCATTTCCGAGCACGGCACTCCCGAGCAGCAAGAGGCTTACCTGACCAAACTGGTGTCGGGCGAGTGGACCGGCACCATGTGCCTGACCGAGCCGCACTGCGGCACCGATCTGGGCATGCTGCGCACCAAGGCCGAACCTCAGGCTGATGGTTCCTACAAGGTTTCCGGCACCAAGATCTTCATCTCGGCCGGTGAACACGACATGGCCGACAACATCGTCCACATCGTGCTGGCCCGCCTGCCGGACGCACCGGCTGGCACCAAAGGCATTTCGCTGTTTATCGTTCCCAAGTTCGTACCGAACGCCGACGGTTCGATTGGCGAGCGCAACGCGGTGTCCTGTGGTTCCCTGGAACACAAGATGGGTATCCACGGCAACGCCACCTGCGTGATGAACTTCGACGCGGCCACCGGTTTCCTGATCGGCCCGGCGAACAAAGGCCTGAACTGCATGTTCACCTTTATGAACACCGCTCGCCTGGGTACCGCGCTGCAAGGCCTGTCCCACGCTGAAATCGGCTTCCAGGGCGGCCTGAAATATGCCCGTGACCGCCTGCAAATGCGCTCCCTGACTGGCCCGAAAGCGCCGGACAAGGCCGCCGACCCGATCATCGTGCACCCTGACGTGCGCCGCATGCTGCTGACCATGAAAGCCTTCGCCGAAGGCAACCGCGCGATGGTGTACTTCACCGCCAAGCAGGTTGACGTGGTCAAGTACGGCACCGACGACGAAGCCAGGAAACAGGCTGACGCACTGCTGGCCTTCATGACCCCGATCGCCAAGGCGTTCATGACCGAAGTCGGTTTTGAATCCGCCAACCACGGCGTGCAAATCTACGGCGGCCACGGCTTCATCGCCGAGTGGGGCATGGAGCAGAACGTTCGCGACAGCCGCATTTCGATGCTGTACGAAGGCACCACCGGCATCCAGGCCCTCGACCTGCTGGGCCGTAAAGTGCTGATGACTCAAGGCGAAGCGCTGAAGGGCTTCACCAAGATCGTCCACAAGTTCTGCCAGGCCAACGAAGGCAACGCAGCCGTGCAAGAGTTTGTTGCACCGCTGGCTGCACTGAACAAAGAGTGGGGCGAGTTGACCATGAAGGTCGGCATGGCAGCCATGAAAGACCGTGAAGAAGTCGGTGCCGCTTCGGTGGATTACCTGATGTACTCCGGTTATGCCTGCCTGGCCTACTTCTGGGCCGACATGGCCCGCCTGGCCGCCGAGAAACTGGCTGCCGGCACTACCGAAGAAGGCTTCTACACCGCCAAGCTGCAGACCGCGCGCTTCTACTTCCAGCGCATCCTGCCGCGCACCCGCACCCACGTTGCAACCATGCTGTCGGGCGCCAACAACCTGATGGACATGAAAGAAGAGAACTTCGACTTGGGCTACTAAGCCTCGGCGGGTTCATTTCAAAAGCCGCCGCTTCTTCGGGAGCGGCGGTTTTTTTATGCGCGATAAAAAACCACAGCGCAGCACTCAGGGATTGCGCCGCGCGGCCGTTAAAGTGATGGCAATGTGATACGCATCACATCGAATGTGCTTAACTGTGATCAGTGAAGGCACTGTGCCATCTTTTTTTAGTGGGTCGGAGCTTTACCCTTGTCTCGCGCGTCTGCTGTACGTTTCAGTCATTTTTTACCTTCACTGCTGTTGTTGCTGGCGGGGCTGTCGGCTGCGTACGTGAAGGATCTCAATGTGTTCTTCACTTCACTGTTCAACGTGCTGCCAACCCTGGTGTTGCTATTGGGCGGCTCGTACTGCGCGGTCTACCGCAGGCAGCGCGAGCTGTTCCTGATGATCACGGTGTACGTCGTCTATTTCCTGCTGGACACCCAGACCGATTACTACCGCGACCACGGCCGTGTTCGTGAAGACGCCGCCGTGGTCTTCCATCTGTGTTGCCTGTTGTTGCCGCTGCTGTTCAGCATCTATGCGCTCTGGCAGGAAAAAACCCACCTGTTTCGCGACTTTGTCGCACGGTGCGCGGTGCTGTTTGCGGTGGGCAGCGTGGCGCTGGCCCTTGAACAAAGTTTCCCACAGGCTTTGTTGAGCTGGCTCGCCGAGATTCGCTGGCCCGCCTTGCATGGCCGTTGGATGAGCCTGATCCAGCTGTCGTATCCGATGTTCCTGATCGGCTTTGTCACCCTGGCCGCGCAGTACTGGTACCAGCCCAGGCCGCTGCACGCCGCGCAACTGGTGGGGCTGCTTGGGTTGTTCTGGATGTTGCCGCAAACGTTCATCCTGCCGTTTACCCTGAACATCATGTGCAGCCAGGTGATGCTGATGATTGCTGCCGGTGTGGCCCACGAGGCCTATCAAATGGCCTTCCGTGATGAGCTGACCGGGCTGCCGGGCCGCCGCGCGCTCAACGAGCGCATGCAGCGCCTGGGGCGCAACTACGTACTGGCCATGAGCGACGTCGATCACTTCAAACGCTTCAACGATACCCACGGCCATGATGTGGGCGATCAGGTACTGCGCCTGGTGGCCAGCAAGCTGTCCAAGGTCAATGGCGGTGGCCGGGCCTACCGCTACGGCGGTGAAGAGTTTGCCGTGGTGTTTGCCGGCAAGACCCTGGATGAATGCCTGCCGCACCTGGAAGAGATCCGCGAAATCATCGCCAACTACGACATCAAGCTGCGTAACCTGGACCGTCCCCAGGACGACCAGCAAGGTCGCCAGCGTCGCACGGGCAGTGGAGCGTCCAGCGTGTCGGTGACCGTCAGCATCGGCGTGGCCGAGCGCCAGGCCGAGCAGCGCAGCCCTGAAGAGGTGCTCAAGTCTGCCGACCAGGCGCTTTACAGCGCCAAGGGCGCCGGGCGTAACTGCGTGGTGGCCTCCGGGCAAACCCGCCGGGGCGCGGTACGGGAAAGCGCTGCCGGTTGAGTGATGGCGCTGTATTCAGCGGCCCTACAATGATTGTCCGGCGGGCCCTGCGGCAGTAGGTTGAAGGCATCTGCTGCCGGAGACATTGCCATGCCTGACTACAAAGCTCCCCTGCGCGACATGCGCTTTCTGATCGATCACGTCTTTGATTTCCACGGCCACTACGCGGCACTCGGGGCGAACGACGCCAGCCCGGACATGGTCGGCGCGATCCTCGAAGAAGGCGCCAGGTTCTGCGAAAACGTGCTGTCGCCGTTGAATCGCTCCGGTGATGAAGAAGGCTGCCATTTCGACAACGGTGTGGTGACCACGCCCAAAGGCTTCAAGGAAGCCTTCGCCCAGTACGTGGAGGGCGGCTGGCACGGTCTGGCGGCAGACCCGGCCTACGGCGGGCAAGGTTTGCCGCTGTCCCTGGGCCTGGTGCTGGCCGAGATGATTGCCTCCAGCAACACGTCCTGGGGCATGTACCCGGGCCTGACCCACGGCGCGATGTCGGCGATCCATGCCCACGGCACCGAAGAACAGAAAAACACCTACCTGAGCAAGCTCACGGCAGGCCAGTGGACCGGCACCATGTGCCTGACCGAAGCCCATTGCGGCACTGACCTGGGGCTGATCAAGACCCGCGCCGTGCCTCAGGCTGACGGCAGCTATGCGGTCACCGGCAGCAAGATTTTCATCTCGGCCGGCGAGCACGACATGAGTGAAAACATCATCCACCTGGTGTTGGCCAAGCTGCCGGATGCGCCGGCCGGGACCAAGGGGATTTCGCTGTTTATCGTGCCCAAGTTCCACGCCGATTCTGGCGAGCGCAACGGGGTGAGCTGTGGTTCCATCGAGCACAAGATGGGCATCAAGGCTTCGGCCACCTGTGTGCTGAACTTCGACGGCGCCCGGGGCTTCCTGATCGGGGAGGCGAACAAGGGCCTCAATTGCATGTTCACCATGATGAACCATGCGCGGCTGGGCACCGGCATGCAGGGCCTTTGCCTGGGTGAGGCAAGTTTCCAGGGCGCGATCAAGTACGCCAACGACCGCTTGCAGATGCGCTCGCTGACCGGTGCCAAGGCACCCGAAAAGGCGGCTGACCCGATCATCGTGCACCCCGACGTACGACGCATGCTGTTGACCATGAAGGCCTTCAACGAAGGTAACCGGGCGTTGACCTATTTCTCCGCACAGTTGCTCGATACGGCGCACCTGAGCAGCGACGAAGGCCAACGCCAGGAAGCCGAAGACCTGCTGGCGTTCCTTACGCCGATCTGCAAGGCCTTCATGACCGAAACCGGGCTGGAGGTGACCAACCATGGCATGCAGGTATTCGGTGGTCATGGCTTTATTCGTGAATGGGGCATGGAGCAGTTGGTGCGCGATTGCCGGATTGCGCCGATCTATGAGGGCACCAACGGGATTCAGGCTTTGGATTTGCTGGGGCGCAAGGTGCTCGGCAGCCAGGGCAAGCTGTTGCGGGGCTTTACCAAAATCGTCCACAAATTCTGTGCAGCCAACGCCGAACATCCACAGCTCAAGGCCCATGTGGCTCAGCTCAATGAGTTGAATCAGCAGTGGGGCGACCTGACGATGAAGGTCGGCATGGCCGCCATGAAAAATCCCGACGAAGTCGGTGCTGCCGCGCTGGATTACCTGATGTACAGCGGTTACATAATCCTCGCTTACCTGTGGTTGCGCATGGCGCTGGTGGCACAAGAACAGTTGGAAAGCGGCAGCGGTGATGCCGATTACGCCCGAGGCAAGCTGGCCACCTGCGAGTTCTATTTCAAGCGCCTGCTGCCACGCACGGCAGCCCATCGGGCGGCCGTAGAGGCGGGCAGCGAATGCCTGATGAGTCTGCCGGCGGAGCTGTTTGCGCTTTAATGACCGTAAAATACTTGTTGGTCACAAGCAGACCCTATGTGTCACAAAAGTTGTTCGGTTACACTCGGGGTCTGTAAAACCGACCCCACCCGAATAACGTTAAAGTTCTCACGAGGTTTGCCATGGCTGACTACAAAGCGCCGCTGCGCGATATGCGCTTCGTCCTCAACGAAGTTTTTGAGGTCGCCAAACTCTGGGCCCAACTGCCCGCGCTGGCGGAGACCGTCGACGCAGAGACCGTTGAGGCAATCCTCGAAGAAGCCGGCAAAGTCACCTCCAAGACCGTCGCCCCGCTCAGCCGCGGCGGCGACGAAGAAGGCTGCCGCTGGGAGAATGGCGCGGTCTTCACCCCGGCGGGCTTCAAGGACGCCTACACAACCTACGCCGAAGGCGGTTGGGTGGGTGTAGGCGGCGATCCGGCCTACGGTGGCATGGGCATGCCCAAGGCGGTGTCGGCCCAGGTTGAAGAGATGATCAACTCCTCGGGCCTGGCCTTCGGCCTGTACCCGATGCTGACCTCCGGCGCCTGCGTGTCGATCAACACCCACGCCAGCGAAGAACTCAAAGCCACTTACCTGCCGAATATGTACTCGGGCGTGTGGGCCGGTTCCATGTGTCTGACCGAGCCCCATGCGGGCACCGACCTGGGGATTATCCGCACCAAGGCTGAGCCTCAGGCAGACGGTTCCTACAAGGTCAGTGGTACCAAGATCTTCATCACTGGTGGCGAGCACGACCTCACCGACAACATCATCCATCTGGTGCTGGCCAAGCTGCCGGACGCACCGGCGGGTCCCAAAGGGATCTCGCTGTTCCTGGTGCCCAAGTTCATGGTCAATGCCGATGGCAGCCTGGGCGCGCGCAACCCGGTGACCTGTGGCTCCATCGAACACAAGATGGGTATCCAGGCCTCCGCGACCTGCGTGATGAACTTCGACGAAGCGGTGGGTTACCTGGTGGGCGAGCCCAACCGTGGCCTGGCGGCGATGTTCACCATGATGAACTACGAGCGCCTGGGCGTTGGCATTCAGGGCCTGGCCTCCGGCGAGCGCTCTTATCAGAACGCTATCGAATATGCCCGCGACCGCCTGCAAAGCCGCTCGCCAACCGGTCCGAAAGCCAAGGACAAAGTGGCCGACCCGATCATCGTCCACCCGGACGTGCGGCGCATGCTGCTGACCATGAAAGCCTCGAACGAAGGTGGCCGCGCATTCTCCACCTACGTCGCGATGCAGTTGGATACCGCCAAGTTCAGCGAAGACGCCACCGCCCGCAAACGCGCGGACGACCTGGTGGCCCTGCTGACCCCGGTTGCCAAGGCGTTCCTGACCGACCTGGGCCTGGAAACCACCGTACACGGCCAGCAGATTTTCGGCGGCCACGGCTACATTCGCGAGTGGGGCCAGGAGCAACTGGTGCGTGATGTGCGCATCACCCAGATCTACGAAGGCACCAACGGCATTCAGGCCCTGGACCTGGTGGGACGCAAGATCGTCGGCAGCGGCGGGGCGTTCTACCAGCTGTTCGCCGACGAGATCCGCCATTTCACCCGCACTGCTGGATCCGAACTGGCCGAGTTCACCAAGCCGCTGGACGCGGCGGTGGATGACCTGGACGAGCTGACCGCCTGGCTGCTGGACCGCGCCAAGTCCAACCCGAATGAAATCGGCGCGGCGTCGGTGGAGTACCTGCATGCCTTCGGCTACATGGCGTACGCCTACATGTGGGCCCTGATGGCCAAGGCGGCCTTGGGCAAAGAGGCCCAGGAAGAGTTCTACGCCAGCAAACTGGGCACCGCACGTTTCTACTTTGCCCGCTTGCTGCCACGGATAGCGTCACTGAGTGCTTCGGTAAAAGCCGGTAGCGAATCGCTGTTTTTGCTGGATGAAGCCCAGTTCTAAGGGCTTGGAGGGCGTGTAAGCATTCTCTTACATGACGTGCTGCTAATCGTCCTCTATCGCCATATTGGATCCACGGATAATCTACTTCACATGGACGTCGCGCAGGAAGCGCAAAGCAACAACACGGACACGTAGGATTCTGCCAGGAAGGCGGAGTGAAATGGATGTCAGGGAAACAGTCTGCAAAGCCCCGCTTCGGCGGGGTTTTCTTTTGCCTGCGAAAAAGTCAGACAGGCGCGTTCATCACGTCTTCCAGCAGCGTGCGCAACAACTCCAGCGTCGCCTGCTGACGCTGCACATCCCGGCACACCAACCCCACTTTCAACGGCACCCGTGGTTCGCTCAACGGTTTCCACAGCAACGTCTTGCTGTTGTGTTCGTCCTGCGACCGCCCGGGCAGCACTGTCGCCAGCTTGGTGTGGGGCAGGCTGTCGAGAATCCCCACCATCGTATTCAACTCTGCCTGCACTTGCGGGCGCCGGCCCAGGTTGGCCAGTTGACCTTGCCATATCTGGCGCACCTGAAACTCTTCGCCCAATAGCAACATCGGCAACTCGGCTGCCTGCTTCAAGGAGACTTTCTTGAATTCCCGCAGCGGGTGATCAGATGGGATGACCACCTTCAGTTCATCTTCGTACAGCAGCACGCCGTGCAATCCCGGCTGGCGCGGCGGCAGGTAGCTGATGCCGATGTCGAGCGAGCCGTTGAGCAGCCGGCGTTCGATTTCCATGCCGGTCAACTCGTAGATCTGCACCACCAGATGCGGCTGGGCCTTGCGCACCCGTTCGAGCATCTGCGGCACCAGGCTGGTGTGCACGGTTTGCAGCACACCGATGGCCAAGGTGCGCAACGCCTGGCCCTTGAAGTTGCGCAGCGCTTCTACGGCATGCTGCATGCCGTCGAGAAGGGGCAGGGCATGGTTGTACAAAGTGTGGGCCGCGAGGGTCGGCAGCAGGCGCTTGCTGCTGCGTTCGAACAGGCTCACATCGAGGTTCTGCTCGAGCTGGCGAATCTGCTGCGACAAGGCCGGTTGGGAGATCGACAGGCGCTCTGCAGCCCGCCCGACGTGGCCTTCTTCATACACCGCGACGAAATAACGCAGTTGCTTGAAATCCATAAGTAACGCTTATCGAAAAAGCTGGAAAATCGAAATGGCCGAGTGCCCCCGAGACGCCTAGTCTAGCGCCTATTCACAGGGCTTACAGGGCCGGAAAGTGCGATGAGTAGTGTTTATGTTGACGGCGTTTGCATAGGCAGGGCAAAAAACCTCGGTCATGGGTTGCTCGGTGATATCGACCAAGGTGTGATTGCCAGCGGGGTTCATCCATGAACCTGTTCAACCTGCGTCGCCCGGTCCCCAGCCTTGACGATCTGATTCTCGACGCGAAAACCCCGACACTGCGCGACGACCTTTCCAGCGACTGCTTGATGCCCAGCGTGGCCCGGCCGCCCCAGGTGTTCGTGCGCGGCCAGGGTTCCTGGCTGTGGGACAGCGAAGACCGCGCCTATCTCGACTTCAATCAGGGCGGCGGCGCCAACAGTCTGGGCCACAGCCCGCAGGTATTGACCAAGGCATTGGCCGATCAGGCCCAGTCACTGATCAATCCCGGCCACGGCCTGCACAACCGCGGTCAACTGAACCTCGCCGACCGCCTGTGCCATCGCACCGCCAGCGACCAGGCCTACCTGCTCAACAGCGGCGCCGAAGCCTGCGAAGCGGCGATCAAGCTGGCGCGCAAATGGGGCCAACTGCATCGCGGTGGCGCCTATCGCATCATCACCGCGAGCAACGGTTGCCATGGCCGCAGCTTTGCCGCGATGTCGGCTTCGGCCGCCGTCAGTGAAAACCGCTTCGAGCCGCAACTGCCGGGTTTCAGTCACGTACCGTTTAACGACCTGCCGGCACTGCATGCGGCGGTGGATGCACAAACCGTGGCGATTATGCTGGAGCCGATCCAGAACGATGCCGGCGTAATTCCCGCGACCGAGCATTACCTCAAGGGCGTCGAGCGCCTGTGCCGCGAGCTGGGGATACTGCTGATCCTCGATGAAGTGCAAACCGGCACCGGCCGTTGCGGCACCTTACTCGCCGAACAGCACTATGGCGTGCGCGCCGACATCATCACCCTGGGCAAAGGCCTGGGTGGCGGTGTGCCGCTGGCGGCGTTGCTGGCGCGGGGCAAGGCGTGTTGTTTTGAGCTCGGTGAGCTCGACGGCACCCACCATGGCAATGCGCTGATGGCATCCGCTGGCGTGGCAGTGCTGGATACGGTGCTGAACCATGGATTTCTTGAGCACGTTTGCGAGGTTGGCGCGTATCTGGGCGAAGGGCTGGCACGTCTGGCGCACCGCTATGACCAGGGTGAACTGCGTGGCCAGGGCCTGCTGTGGGGACTGACCCTGTCGGAAGATTCGGCAGATGCCGTGGTGAAGGCCGCGCTCAGTGAAGGACTGATCCTGAGTGCGCCACAACCCGACTGCCTGCGCTTCACCCCGGCGCTGACGTTGAGCAAAAGCAACGTCGACGAAATGCTCCTGCGCCTGGCGCGTGCCTTCTCCCGGGTGCGCACCGCACAGCTGCAATGCCGCAAGGGCATTGCCGTTTAATCCCTTATTTCCTGAACCGTCTCGCGGTATACGCGGCGCCTCCAGCCTGATTCTTTTGGCTGGGGGCGTTTTTTTGTCTGCTGATTAGAGGATGGCCTCGTGCCAGATCCCACTGAACCCTCAAGAGCGCCCAAGGTCGATTAGCTTGTACGGCTCACACGAGCCGATTTTCAGGAGCTGAACCCATGGATATCATTCGCATCATCATCGCCATTCTGCTGCCGCCACTGGGTGTGTTCCTGCAAGTGGGTTTCGCCGGCGCGTTCTGGCTGAATATTCTGCTGACCTTGTGCGGTTACATTCCGGGCATCGTGCACGCCGTGTATATCATCGCCAAACGTTAACAGGCCTCAGCCTTTCGCGATCAGCCGAGAGTTGCGCTCATTGCGAAAGGCCAGTTGCTCGATGGTCTGGGTGGCGTGCTCCGCTTCCTCGCGGGCCTGGAGGATCATCCCGTGATGCTCCGATTTGCTGCACACCGGGTCGGCATTGCTGGCGTCTCCGGTCAGCATGAACGCCTGGCAGCGGCAGCCACCGAAGTCCTTTTCCTTCTCGTCGCATGAACGGCATGGCTCGGGCATCCAGTCATAGCCGCGAAAGCGGTTGAAGCCGAACGAGTCGTACCAGATGTGCTGCATGCTGTGTTCGCGCACGTTGGGAAACTGCACCGGCATCTGTCGGGCGCCGTGGCACGGCAGCGCGGTTCCGTCCGGTGTCACCGTCAGAAAGATACTGCCCCAGCCATTCATGCAGGCTTTCGGGCGCTCCTCATAGTAATCCGGCGTGACAAAGATCAGCTTGCACGGATGGCCTTCGGCTTCGAGCTTGGCGCGGTATTCGTTGGTGATGCGTTCGGCGCGCACCAGCTGTTCCTGGGTCGGCAACAGGCCGACCCGATTGAGCTGGGCCCAGCCGTAGAACTGGCAGGTGGCAAGTTCCACAAAGTCCGCTTCCAGCGCAATGCACAGCTCGATGATGCGGTCGATCTTGTCGATATTATGCCGATGGGTAACGAAGTTCAGCACCATCGGATAGCCATGGGCTTTCACCGCCCGGGCCATTTCCAGTTTCTGCGCGAAGGCTTTTTTCGAGCCGGCCAGCAGGTTGTTCACCTGCTCGTCGCTGGCCTGGAAGCTGATCTGGATGTGGTCCAGGCCCGCATTCTTGAAGTCGCTGATCTTCTGCTCGGTGAGGCCGATGCCGGAGGTGATCAGGTTGGTGTAGAAACCCAGCTTGCGCGCCTCGGCGATCAGTTCGGCGAGGTCCTGGCGCACCAGCGGCTCACCGCCGGAAAACCCCAGCTGCGCAGCGCCCATTTCCCGGGCTTCGCGAAATACCTTGATCCACTGTTCGGTGCTCAGCTCTTTGCCCTGCTCGGCGAAATCCAGCGGATTGGAGCAATACGGGCATTGCAGCGGGCAGCGGTAGGTCAGCTCGGCGAGCAGCCATAGCGGCAGGCCGATTTCCGGCTTGGGTGGCAGGTCAGGCAAGTTCGATCCAGTGCTGAGCACGGGCAACCTCCATGAATTGCTCGATGTCTTCACCGAGTTCGGGTACGCCCGGGAATTGCTGGTCCAGCTCGGCGATGATCGCGCTGACATCGCGCTCGCCATCGATCAGGCCACCGATCAATGCGGCGCTGTCGTTGAGCTTGATCATGCCTTCCGGGTACAGCAGCACATGGCCTTTTTGCGCGGGTTCGTACTGGAAGCGATAGCCCTGGCGCCAGGTCGGTTTTTTGCTGCGATCGAAGCTCATAGGGTGATCCCCTTATGCCATACACGCTGATCAGTCACGCTGTGATACGGCGGGCGTTTCAGTTCGTAAGCCATGCTCATGGCATCGAGCATGCTCCAAAGAATGTCCAGTTTGAACTGGAGAATTTCCAGCATGCGCTCCTGGCCTTCGCGGGTGGTGTAGTGCTGCAGGGTGATGGCCAGACCATGCTCCACATCCCGGCGAGCCTGGCCCAGGCGGGTGCGGAAATACTCGTAGCCGGCCGGGTCGATCCATGGGTAATGCTGGGGCCAGCTGTCGAGGCGCGACTGGTGGATCTGTGGGGCGAACAGCTCAGTCAGCGAACTGCTGGCGGCTTCCTGCCAGCTGGCGCGGCGGGCGAAGTTGACGTAGGCGTCTACCGCAAATCGTACGCCGGGCAGTACCAATTCCTGGGAGCGCAGTTGGTCCGGGTCCAGTCCAACCGCCTGGCCCAGGCGCAGCCAGGCTTCGATGCCGCCGTCTTCGCCAGGGGCGCCGTCGTGATCCAGCAGGCGCTGGATCCACTCGCGACGGATTTCCCGGTCCGGGCAGTTGGCCAGGATCGCGGCGTCCTTGAGGGGAATGTTCACCTGATAATAAAAGCGGTTGGCGACCCAGCCCTGGATCTGCTCGCGGGTCGCGCGGCCTTCATACATCGCCACGTGATACGGGTGATGGATATGGTAGAAGGCGCCCTTGGCCCGCAGGGCCTGTTCGAACTCGGCGGTGGTCAGCGGTGTGTCAGTCATTTGGCTCGCTCCTACAATTCAATGCTCATGCCGTCGTACGCCACTTCCACATTGCGCCGCAGCAACTCGGCTCGCTCGGGCGAGTCCTCATCCAGGATCGGGTTGGTGTTGTTGATGTGGATAAGCACCTTGCGCTGCTTGGGCAACTGCTCCAGCACTTCCAGCATGCCGCCGGGTCCGTTTTGTGCCAGGTGGCCCATCTCGCGGCCGGTGCGGGTGCCCACGCCACGACGCTGCATTTCGTCGTCATCCCACATCGTGCCGTCCACCAGCAGGCAATCGCTGCCGGCCATGATCTCCAGCAACGGCCCGTCGACCTTACCCAGGCCCGGCGCATAGAACAGCTTGCCGCCGGTGCGCAGGTCTTCGACGATCAGGCCGATGTTGTCGCCTGGGTGTGGGTCGAATCGGTGAGGCGAGTAGGGCGGCGCCGCGCTGCGCAGAGGCAATGGCGTGAAGCGCATGTTGGGGCAGGCGGGAATCGTGAAGCTGGCGTCCAGCTCGATGCGGTTCCAGGCCAGGCCGCCGTTCCAGTGGGTCAGCATGGTGAACAGCGGGAAACCGGTGCTCAGGTCTTCATGGACCATGTCGGTGCACCACACCTGGTGCGGGCAGCCTTCGCGTAGGCTCAGCAGGCCGGTGGTGTGGTCGATCTGGCTGTCCATCAGGATGATTGCGCTGATGCCGGTATCCCGCAGGGCGCGGCCGGGTTGCATCGGAGCGAACCCTTGAAGCTGGGCGCGAATGTCTGGCGAGGCGTTGCACAGGACCCAGTTCACGCCGTCATCGGAAATCGCGATGGACGATTGGGTACGCGCCTCGGCCCGCAGGCTGCCATCGCGAAAACCCGCGCAGTTCACGCAGTTGCAGTTCCATTGCGGGAAACCACCGCCCGCGGCGGAACCTAGAATCTGGACAAACATGGCCGCTCCGTTACACACAACTCAAAAATAAAAACGCCCCGGGCGAGCCGAGGCGTTGCATTGCGATACAAAGCCAATCAGCGGCTGGCAAAGTACATGGTGACTTCAAAGCCGATACGCAGATCAGTGTAAGCAGGTTTGGACCAGGTCATATTCTTACTCCTACGAAGGGATGGGACGTTTACTACCGAGTAATACATATAGTCCACCTCCGGGCGCAGATGTTCAGAGGTGTGCATATGAATGTTACGTACTTCTGCGAAAGATAGCGCTGTCCTGTGGGAAAAAGCCTTTTACCGTAGCGGCAATGATCAGGCTGATCACTGCCAGGGCGTCGGGAGGCGCGCGCCATTGGCCACGCAACGCCAGCCGCCCGCGGCAGTGTTGAGTTGCTGTGCAGCTCCCATTAAATCCTCGCGGGTGCGGGCCTGGATGAAATCTTGCAACTGCTGGATGTAATCCGACGGGTGGCCTGCCAAGTGCGCGTGCCAGAGCAGTTCGGCGGCTTGAGCGGTGGGGAGGGTGTCGAGGGAAAATTGCCGGGCCAGATCACCCGGCAGTTCGCTGGAATTGATCAATTCGGGCAGCTGTTTCAGGAACGTTTGCAGGTGATCCAGAATTTGCGCCAGGGACGCGGTGGGAGATTGCACCCCGAACAGCAGGCCGGTTTGTCCGTTGAGTTGTCGGATGCCGCTGAATACCGCGTAGCCCAATTGCAGCTCGACACGCAGGCGCTGGTAGAACGGCGCTTGCATCAGGTGGGCGAGTAAACGCCAGCACGCCTCGTCGGCCAGGGATTGGGTGGGTGTAGGGCAGAACAGCAGCAACGCCGCGTCGCTGGAATCGGTACTCACCTCGTGCCACAGATGCTGGCCGCTGATGGATGGGCATTCGCTGACAGCCGTTTCCGGAAGGCCTGGCAGTTTCGCCGCTGCACTTTTGATCGCCGTCTCGCAGGCGGCGGGGAGTCCGACGGCAAGCCCTTGCCAGCGAGCGGTCAACCATCGGTCTTGCCCGGCAGTCTGGTTTTCAGGAGTGATACCAGCGCAATACCCGGGCAATGCCTTGAGTAATTCCCGGATCGCCATCGTCGGTGCGGTTGCGGGTGCCTGGGCTTGTTCGTCGAGCTGTGTCAGGCAGCGAGCGACTTCCTCCAGCACTGCGGGCATTGGCTCATGGAGCCCGACCATTTTCAGCTGCCAGTAATTGCCAGCCGCCTCGAAGGATAATTCGACGCCCGCCTGGCTGGCGTTCTCCCGCAGCCGTGGGAAAAGGTCTGCGCGCAGAGGCGAATCCAGCTGCCAACGCAGGTAAATCGCACCCTCGTCGGTGTCGCCTGGCAACGCCTGACTGAAGGTCAACGCCGAGAGGTCCTTTCGTCCCCGGGAGCGATCCTGGGCGAAAGTGCGCAAGCCGCGATGTGCGCTGGTCTGGCCACGAATCAGTCCCGGGCGCTCTTCCTTGACGGCCGGGCGCAGGAACGGATTGCTGGGCGGCAGTTGCCAGGCGTGCCGGGACGGCTGCAGGTGCAGGGAGTCCAGCAAGGCCTTGAGGGACGCGGCGCCTTGGTCGGACAGGACTGGCTCGTTTTCCTGCCGGGCCATTGCCAGGGCTCCGCTGACCTGTTGTCTGCGGGCGAGCAGCAGGGCGTACTCTTCCCGTAGCGCTGTCCAATCGCTGTGTGCGAAAAAGCTCAGCCAGTCGTGCAACAGTTCTTCGATTGCTGCCGTCTGCTGTGCACCTTGGGCATCCAGAGTGAAGTCGATATCCAGCAGCATCTGGCCGTTGAACTGGTACAGCGCCGTTGCGCGAATGGCGCTGACCCATTGCCGCGCCTGCAACTCGGCGAGCAGCCCGCCGGGTGCCGAAGCGTTGAGCCACAAGCACAGGAAATCCGCCGCCTCAGGCGACGCGTCGCCTGTCACCACGTGGTGCCAGTGGTGTTTATCGGCATGCTGATAAGTAATCTGGCTGCCAGCCATCAAGGCGGGTGCTGGTGCTTGTGCACGCAGTTGCCCCGGCTTGAGCATTTCACTGAATCGCTGTGCGATGGATTGCAGTTCCTCCAGCGGCTGAGGCCCGGCAAGGCTCAAGGTCATCTGCCCGGTCTGATAGAAGCCTTCATAAAAATCCCGCAACGCCTGCTGAAACGCCTCACGCTCTACCGGCAAACTATCCCGGTTGCCCGCATGAAACGCCCGCAGCGGATGGTCCGCCGCAACGCCTTGCAGTAACGCCTGTTGCTGTTGCGCCACGGCATCCTGCGACCAGGCAATGAACTCCGCCTGCAACACTTCGCGCTCGCGCAACTGATCTTCCAGGGCCAGGCGCGGATGGGCGAGCATATCCCCAAGGCGATCCAGCGCGGCATCAAATGCCGAAACAGGCACTTCAAAGAAAAAGTCGGTAGCACGTTCGCGGGTGCTGGCATTGACCTGTCCACCGTGGCGCTGCACGTAGGCCATCAGCCCTTCGCTTGCAGGAAACCGCTCGGTGCCCAGGAACAAAAGATGCTCAAGGAAATGCGCCAGCCCCGGCCACGCCAAGGGCACATCGTGACTGCCCGCTGCAACGCGCAAGGCTGCCGCGCAGCGCTTCAAACGCGGTGCATGACGCAAGGAAACCCGCAGGCCGTTGGCCAGGGTCAATTGAAGGTGATGAGGGTGGGCCGGCGCAGGCATGAGCACTTCCGAAACGTAGGAAGTGCCTATGCTAGCGCAAACCTGCCGGATCAGTGCTTGTGCAACGCACCGTAAAGCTCCGGACGACGGTCCAGCAGGTAGCGGTTGGCCGCACGAGAGTCGACCATCAACTGTCGATCCAGGGTGCCGACAATCAACGCTTCATCGAGACCCGCCTGGGCGATCCGCTGGCCATCCGGCGCGGCGATGCTGCTCTGCCCGCAATACTGGATCTCGCCCTCCTGGCCGCAGTAATTGGCGTAGGCCACGTAACACTGGTTTTCAAAGGCCCGCGCCCGCACGGTGACGTCGGCGACGAAATCGAACGGCACCATGTTGGCGGTCGGTACAAGGATCAACTCCGCACCGGCCAGCGCCAGGCGCCGGGTGTTCTCCGGGAATTCCAGGTCATAGCAAATCAGGAACCCCAGCTTCCAGCCGTTCAATTCCACCAGCGGAAAATCGTCGTCTCCAGCGCGGAACATCGAGTGGTCGAGGTCGCCAAACAGATGCGTCTTGCGGTAGTTGCACAAGCGCTGGCCGTTAGCGTCGATCAACTGTACGGCGTTGTAGATCTGCCCGTCCGCGCCGCGTTCCGGATAGCCGTAGAGGATCGCCACGCCTGAGTTTTTCGCCAAGGCGGCGATGGACTGCGCCGAGGGGCCGTCCTGGGCTTCAGCCAGCGCGCCGACCGCTTCCATGCCGATGTTATAGCCGGTGAGAAACATCTCCGGCAGCACCAGCAGGTCGGCGTCGTTGGCCTCTTGCGCCAACTGATGCAGGCGCTTGAGGTTGCCCGCCACATCCAGCGGCAAAGGCGGGCATTGATACAGGGCGACACGCATGGGCAACTCCTTATTCGGGCAGTGCAATCGGCCCGATTTCATCGAACACATCCCCCGGCCCCGGGTTCTGCGGGTGAGTGCTGCCACCGAAGTGAGTCATGATGCCCCACACCGCATTCAGCGAAGTTTGCACAGCGCCTTCAACCCATGCAGGCGTCCAGGACACGTCGTCACCGGCGATAAAAATCCCGCGTTGTTCAGCCGGCATGTCCTTCTGCATGAAGTGCGCGTACATCCGCTGGTTGTAGCGATAGTGGCCCGGCAGCGCGCCCTTGAAGGCACCGAGGAAATGCGGGTCGGCTTCCCACGACACGGTGATCGGGTCGCCGATGATCCGCGCGGCGATGTCGACTTTCGGGTAGATCTTTTTCAACGCGTCGAGGGCCAGTTTCACGCGCTTCTCGATCGGCTGCGGAAGCATTTTCAAGGCGTCGCTCATCCACGAGTAGGACAGGCAAATCACTCCCGGCTTGTCGTCGCCATTGTCGAACAGATAGGTGCCACGGGTCAGGCGATCGGTCAGCGTCATGCTCATCAAGTCGCGGCCGGTTTCCGGATCCTTGTCCTTCCAGAATGGCCGGTCGACCATCACGAAAGTCTTCGACGATTGCATGTAGCGGGTGCGGTCGAGGGCCATCCACATCTTTTGCGAAAACAGGGTTTCGTCGCACTCTATCTGGGTGGTCAGCAACCAGCTCTGGCAGGTGGTCAGCACGGCGGCGTATTCGCGGGTGTCGCCGTAGTTGTCGGTGACGGCGAAACGGCCGTCGGGCGCGTGGGCAATGCGCTTGACCCCGGCCCGTGGCGCGCCGTGGTGCAGGGAGCTGAGGCTGGTGCCTTCGGGCCAGTGAGCGCAACGTTCCGGCACATGACGCCAGATGCCCATGGGCACCTGGGCGACGCCGCCGACCACCAGATGTTGGTGATCGTCGCAGTTGGTCATCACCACGCGGAAGATTTCCAGCATAGAGTTGGGGAAGTCCGAGTCCCAGCCACCGGTGCCGAAGCCGACCTGGCCGAACACTTCGCGGTGATGGAACGACAACTTGGCGAACGCCTTGGAAGTGGCGACGAAGTCGTAGAAGGTGCGGTCGTCCCACAACGGAACCAGGGTATTCCACAGCTCTTTAAGGCGCGGTACGTCACGGTCGCGGATGGCTTGCTGGATATCGGCGAACTGCGAGCCCGCTTCCAGGGCGTCGGCCCAGGCGTCAGCCACTTCCTGGAACAGTGCAGGAAGGTCGGCAAGTTTCTGTGCGTAGTGAGTCTGGCCTTCGAGGTCGATGACCGTGCTGCCGGAAGCGGGCGTGAGTGGGTTGGGAAACGGTTTGGTCTCAAGCCCGAGCTTGTCCACATAGTGATAGAACGCGGTGGAAGACACCGGGAAACGCATACCGCCGAGTTCCGCGATGATGCCTTCGGCGCCTTCAAAGGCCTGGGAACGCAGGCGGCCACCCATTTTCGAGGCTTCATACACCACCGGTTTCAAGCCCAGCTTCATCAGCTCGTAGGCGGCCACCAGCCCGGCAATCCCGGCGCCGACGATCGCCACTTCGGCGCCGTGGTTGGCCGCCGGAATACTGCCCAGACCCGCCGGGTGCTCGATCCAGTCATCGAAGGCGAACGGGAAGTCCGGGCCAAAGATGGTGATTGGTTTTTTACCGGTGGCAGGGTGGCGGTTGGGCTTGCTGATGGTGCTGGAAGGAATGCTCATGGCTGACCTTGCTGGCGACTCGGCGGGGCGCGACCCGCTGAGTATAGGAAAAGATGGCAGCCATTCTAGGGAGCGTAGCGTTCGTTAATAAGACGCAATGTGTCGTCGGATTGAATTGTTTTTAGTCAGAGTGACGAAGTTGGTGGTCAGATTGGTTGCCCACGATCCAGTTTGTTACTAAGGATGATCGAGGTGGTGGTCTTCTCCACACCGTCGACGCTGCCGATCTGGTCCAGCAGTTGATCCAGCTGTTCCGGCGAATCGGTGCGCAACCAGGCCACGTAGTCGAACTCGCCGCTCACCGCACACAGTTGCTGGACCTGCGCCATGGCGCTGATCCGACGCAACACTTCCTTGCCGGAGCGCGGTTGCACGGTAATCCCCACGTAGGCCTGTAAACCACCATCCACCACCCGCTGGCTGAGGCGCACGCCATAGCCGGTAATCACCTGGGTTTTTTCCAGGCGTGCCAGGCGCGAGGTGACGGTGGTGCGCGCGATGCCGAGTTGCCGGGCAAGCATGGCCACGCTTTCGCGGGCGTTGATCTGCAAAGCGGCGATCAACTGGCGATCGATTTCATCGAGGACGGGAGGGTGAGAGGCGGACAAGGTGTTCTCCGGCACGGGCATCAATGGGCAAGCATGTTACAGGCTCGTTCCCCTTGATGCTCGCGACGGCGCCGCGCTTAGTTGCGCAGGAACTGTTGGTAGTTTTCCGGGGTAACCAGTTGGGTCGGAACCCACACATCGCCTTGCAGGGCGGCGTGCTTGATCAGCATCAGCGCCGCGTCCACCGAGCCGGCACCGATGGCCACCGGGTCGCGGAATACGGTCACTGCCAACTGGCCTTTTTTCAGCGCCTGCAAACCGTCCGGCGTGCCGTCGATGCCGCCTACCAGAATGTCCTGGCGGCCAGTCTGGCGCAAAGCCATGGCGGCGCCGATGCCCATCTCGTCGTTGTTGGAGGCCACGGCGTTGATGGTCTGGCCCTTGGTCAGCCAGTCATTCATCAGGTCCATGCCTTTTTCCCGCTGCCAGTCGCCGGACTGCTCTTCAACGACTTTGATCTCGGGGTACTTGGCCAGCACATCCTTCACCCCGCTGGTGCGCTTGCCGGTATCGCTGTGGGCGAGGCGCCCGAGGATGATCGCCAGGTTGCCCTTGCCGCCCATCTTCTCGGCCAGGTACTCCATCTGCATCCGGCCGATGGCGCGCTCGTCGGTGCCGACGAAGACGACGCCCGGCGGGAAGCTTTCCACCTCTGGGCGGCTGTTCATGTACACCAGCGGGATACCGGCGGCGTTGGCTTTTTCGGTGATCTTGCGGGTGGCCGCGGTGTCGGCCGGGTTGACGATGATCGCGTCGACTTTCTGGCTGATAAAGCTTTCCACCTGGTTCAACTGGCGGACTACATCGCTGGCGGAATCTTCCACCTGCAGCTTGACTCCATCGGGCGAGGCCTTGGCCCGGTCCTGCATGGCCTGCACCAGGTAGGACACATAGTTATCGAACTGCCCGACCGATACCCCGATGCGCAATTCGGCATGGGCGGCGGTGGACAGCAGCAGGGCACAGGCACAGCCAAGCAGGCGCTTCATGGGAGTTTCCTTTTTATTGTTCTGGTGCGACAAAGATTCTGAAGTGGACATTATTGGAAATAAAATTCCACTTCAAGCGAGAGCTGAAATTTATTTTCGCCGCTGATCGAACACATTAGTTTGTGCCAGATTGTTAAAAGTAACTGTTTGGTACATTATTTCTCGTTGGGTATACAGGAAGGACGTTTGCGAGATGAATAACTTTGGGGCTGCCACCGGCAGCAGATGGTTGCTGGTTGGCCTGGGCCTGCTGATCGCCTTGATCGGCCTGGGCCTGGCGGGCGGTGGTGGTTACCTCGTGGCGCTGGGTGGCAGCTGGTATTTCCTGCTGATGGGCCTGGCGATGCTGGTCTCCGGCGTGCTGATCGCCAAGCGCCGGCCTCAGGGTGCTTGGCTATACGCCGTGGCGTTGGTGCTGACCGCGATCTGGGCGGTGTGGGACACCGGGCTGGAATACTGGCCGTTGGTATCGCGGGTGCTGACCTTTGCCGTCATCGGCCTGGTGGTCGCGCTGATTTATCCACAGCTCGCCCGTGCCTCGGGCTCGACACCCGGGCGTGGCGCCTATGGTGTGGCCGGGCTGCTGGGCCTTGGCGTGGTCGCCACCCTGGGGTACATGTTTGTGCCGACCCACGTGGTCAAGGCCAGCAGTGAGCCTGCGGTGACGCCGGTGACACCTGGCACCGAGCAAAAGGACTGGGCCCACTGGGGCAACACCACCGCCGGCAACCGGTTTGCCGCGCTGGACCAGATCAACAAAGGCAACATCGACAAGTTGCAGGTGGCCTGGACCTTTCACACCGGCGACATCCCCGAGAGCAACGGCGCCGGCGCCGAAGACCAGAACACCCCGCTGCAGATCGGTGACAGCGTTTACGTGTGCACTGCCTACGGCAAAGTCTTCTCCCTGGATGCCGACACCGGCGCCCAGCGCTGGAAATTCGACCCCCAGGGCAGCGGCCCCAACTGGCAGCGTTGCCGGGGCTTGGGTTACTTCGACAGCAGCGTCAGCGAGCAACCCGCCAGCGCGAAAGCCTGTGTGAAACGTCTGTTCCTGCCGACCGGCGATGCCCGGTTGATTGCGCTCAATGCTGAAACCGGCGCGCCTTGCGAAGACTTCGGCGACCACGGCACCGTCGACCTGAAAACCGACATGGGCGAAGTGAAGCCCGGTTATTACCAGCAAACCTCGACACCCTTGGTGGCGGGCAATGTGGTGATCGTCGGCGGCCGTGTGGCAGACAACTTCTCCACCGGCGAACCGCCAGGCGTGGTGCGCGCTTTTGACGTGCACAGCGGCGAACTGGTGTGGGCCTGGGACCCGGGCAACCCGAACACCACCAAACGGCCGCCCGCAGGCGAGACCTACACCCGTGGCACGCCGAACGTGTGGTCGGCCATGTCCTACGACGCCAGGCTCGGCCTGGTCTACCTGCCCACCGGTAACGCCACCCCGGACTTTTTCGCCGGTGAACGTACCGCCTATGACGACAAGTGGAGCTCCTCCATCGTCGCCATCGACGTGAAGACCGGCCAGGTGCGCTGGCACTTCCAGACCACTCACCACGACCTGTGGGACTTCGACCTGCCGGCGCAACCGCTGCTCTACGATATTCCTGATGGTAACGGCGGCGTGCAGCCGGCCCTGGCTCAAGTCACCAAGCAAGGTGAAATCTTCCTGCTCAACCGCGAAACCGGCGTACCCATCGCCCGGGTCGAAGAGCGGCCAGTGCCTCAAGGCAATGTGCCCGGCGAGCGCTATTCGCCGACCCAACCGTTCTCGGTAGACATGCCTTCGATCGGTAATCAGCAACTGACCGAATCCGACATGTGGGGCGCCACGCCGTTTGACCAACTGATGTGCCGCATCCAGTTCAAGGGCATGCGTCACCAGGGCGTCTATACGCCGCCAGGCCTGGACCGCGCGCTGCAGTTCCCGGGTTCGCTGGGCGGGATGAACTGGGGCAGCGTGTCGGTGGACCCGAACACCCACTACATGTTCGTCAACGACATGCGCCTGGGTTTGGCCAACTACATGATCCCGCGCGACAAGATCGCCGCCGGTGCCAGCGGCATCGAGATGGGTGTGGTGCCGCAGGCCGGCACGCCGTTTGGCGCCATGCGCGAGCGCTTCCTTTCGGCGGCGGGCATTCCGTGTCAGAAACCGCCGTTTGGCACCATGTCGGCCATCGACCTGAAAACCCACAAGCTGATGTGGCAAGTACCGGTGGGCACGGTTGAAGACACCGGGCCGCTGGGCATCCGCATGCACATGCCGATTCCGATTGGCATGCCGACTCTTGGCGCGTCTCTGGCGACCCAGTCTGGCCTGTTGTTCTTCGCCGGCACCCAGGACTTCTACCTGCGCGCGTTCGATACCGGCAACGGCAACGAAATCTGGAAGTCCCGTTTGCCTGTCGGTAGCCAATCGGGGCCGATGACCTACGTGTCGCCCAAGACGGGCACCCAGTACATCGTGCTCACCGCCGGCGGCGCGCGACAGTCGCCGGACCGCGGGGATTACGTGATTGCCTACGCGTTGCCCAAGAAATAGGGCGTGAAAAAGCCGCACGGATGTGCGGCTTTTTTTTGGCGCCTTAGCTCACGTCCGCCAGCAGGCACCGGGCAAAGAGTTGCGGCACCGGAAGGTTGCGTTGGCTGTAGCGGCTCAGCAGGATGATTTCCCGATAAAAGGTCAGCTCGCCCAGCGGGATCACGCGCACCTGCGGGGATCGGTCCAGCCATAGCCCGGCGTGGGGAACCAGTGAAACGCCCAGCCCGCATTCAACCATCTTGACGAGGGCTTCGATCTCATCCAGCTCCAGCGCAACCTGCACGTCCAACCGCTGATCCCGCAGAAAGCGACTGACCAGCCGCCCGCCAAACGAAGCACGGTCGTAACGCACATGGGGATGAGCGGCGAGCAGTTGCAGCGGGTCATCACCCTTGACCGTTTGCGGCACGATCAGCACAAACGGCTCCTTGCGCAGCACCTGCACGTGCAGCTCCTTGGGCAAATCAAAGGGCGGGCGAATGATGATCGCCGAGTCGAGTTCGCCTGAGTCCACCTGGCTGAGCAGCTCCAGGGAAACCCCCGGCACCAACTTGCACTCCACCGTCGGCGCAGCCTGTCGCAGGCGCACCAGGGCTTGCGGTAGCAGGCCGGTCTGGGCGGTGGTGATGGCACCGACTTTCAACTCGCCACGGTATTCATTGGCGTCCACCGGCACAGCCATGCGATTGAACGTCTCGAGAATTTCCTTGGCCAGCGGCAGCGCGCGGATGCCCGCCGCATTCAGCGTGGCCTGGCGCCCGGTGCGGTCGAACAGTTGCACGCCCAGCACCTGCTCCAACTGGCGGATCTGCGCGCTGACCGCCGACTGCGTCAGCCCGATATGCATGCCCGCTGCGGCGAAGGTGCCGTGTCGGGTAACCGCGATAAAGGTTTTCAGTTCTCGCAGCATGGGCTTCTCGATTGATCGAAATAATTTGAGCTCGCTGCGAAAACTATCGTCTTTCCATCGGTTACAGCAAGACTAGACTCGGAAGGACTTAATACCCATAGAGGTTAGACCTGATGGCACTGGCTCCTTTTCACCTGGCAATTCCGGTATTCGACTTGGCGGCTGCGCGGCAGTTTTACGGTGAAGTGTTTGGCCTGGAGGAGGGGCGGGCCAGTGATCACTGGGTCGACTTCGATTTCTTCGGGCATCAACTGGTGATTCATGAACATCCGAAAACCGCTTCTCAAGAGGCGGCGCACACCAATGCGGTAGACGGCCACGATGTGCCGGTGCCGCATTTTGGCGTGGTGCTGAGTTGGGAGGATTGGCATGCCCTGGCGGAGCGGTTGCAGGCTCGAAATACCCGGTTTGTGTTGGAGCCGCATATTCGTTTCAAAGGTCAGGTGGGTGAGCAGGCGACGTTGTTCCTGTTTGATCCGTGCGGCAATGCGCTGGAGTTCAAGGCGTTCAAGGATATTGGGCAGTTGTTTGCCAAGTGAGGGCGTCGCCGAGGAGACGCCCGTCTGATTCGGAAGCCTAAGACGCTTTGCACACCTTCGCAGCGGCAGGGTCGTTCGGGATAAACGAATCCGGTGCGCCGGGCTTCAACACCACGTACCCGCGCCGCCACGGCTGATCGTCCACCAGATTCCAGCGATGGCCTGTACCGGTGTTGTCTTCGGCGACCAGCACTTCACCCGGATGCAGCGTGAACTTCTCACCGCCGCGGGTAACGAACGCCAGGGTGCCGGACAGCGTCATGACGTACTGGGGCTCTGGGTCGTTATGCCAACTGTAGGAAGAGTGCGCCGCCGTTTGCTTGAAGTGGATGGCGGTCACATCATTGCGCATGCTCTGGTCGATGGTGCCTTCCAGTACGTGGGAGTTGTTGTCGGCGCCCGTGCACAGCTTGAATGCTTTGATGGTGTCAGCGGGGGCGGCGTGAGCGCAGCTTAAGGTGGCGAGGGTGATTGCGGCAGCGGCTGCGGCACGCAGGCCCAGGCGGTGGATTACAGGGCGCGGCGTACGTTTCTTCTGATGCATGGAGCGAGTTTCCCTCGTGCTGGAGTGACGTTGACTGGGAATCATGGTCTTCGCCGTAGCCGTTCGGGACAACTAACTAATGTTTCATTGCGGCACGCCAGAAACGACAAAGCCGCGCAATGCGCGGCTTTCAAGATGGTGGGCCCAGTAGGACTCGAACCTACGACCAAGGGATTATGAGTCCCCTGCTCTAACCAACTGAGCTATAGGCCCTCAGTAGGCCGCGGATTATAGCGATGGTTTCTTCGCTGTGCCATCCGAAAAGTCCGAAACGCTCATACGAAGGAAGGTGGCGGCAAAAAGGTCCGGCGGCAGTGGCAGGCTGACGATGTAGCCTTGCATCTGTTCGCAGCCTTCAGCCGCCAGGAACGCTTGCTGGGCAGGCGTTTCCACGCCTTCGGCGATGATGGTGAATTGCATGCTGTGCCCCAGGGCAATAATGGCGCGCACGATGGCGGCATCGTGCGGATCATCCGGCAGGCCACGCACGAAGGATTGGTCGATCTTCAGGAAATCCAGCGGCAGGCGCTTCAAATAGCTGAGGGACGAATACCCGGTGCCGAAGTCATCAATGGCCAGTTGCACGCCCAGGCGCTTGAGTTGGTGCAGCACCTCCAGCGCTTCTTCGGCCTGGCTCATGATGAAGTTTTCGGTGATCTCCAGTTGCAGGCAGCCGGGCTCCAGGTGGTTGTCCCGCAGCAGTTGTTCGATGCGCGCCAGCAGGTTGGGGTGGCGCAGTTGCGCGCCGGCGAGGTTGACGGACAGCGGCCCGAAGTCATCGAAGACTTCTCTCCAGTCGTGCATTTGCCGGCACGCCTGGTCCAGTACCCAGTCACCAATTTGCAGGATCATGCCGTTCTCTTCGGCCAGGGCGATGAAGTGCTCGGGTGGCACTTCGCCGAAGGTGGGATGTAGCCAGCGGATCAGTGCTTCGGCGCCGATCAGTTGTTGGGTGTCCAGGCTCAGTTTCGGCTGGTAGTAGAGGCGCAATTCGTCGCGCTCGATGGCCCGGCGCAGTTCGTGCTCCAGGGCCACCCGTTCGTTGGCCTGGGCAGTCAGGTCCTGGGTGTAGCTTTCGACGCGGTTGCGGCCTTTGGCCTTGGAGCGGTACATGGCGGCGTCGGCGTTTTTGACCAGGGTGGCGACGTCGACGCCGTCCCGTGGGTACAGGCTGGTGCCGATGCTGGCGCTGATAAAGAACTCGTGCTCGCCCGCCTGGAACGGCGGGGTGAAGCAGGCCAGCAGTTTATTGGCCAGGTGTTCGGCGTCGCTGGCTTGTTGCAGGCCGGGCAGCAGGATGATGAATTCGTCGCCGCCCAGGCGTGCCACGGTGTCGACGTCCCGCAGTTGGTCCTTGAGGCGTACCGCGATGCCCTTGAGCAGCAGGTCGCCAATCGGGTGGCCGAGGCTGTCGTTGATGTGTTTGAAGCGGTCGAGGTCGAGGAACAGTACGGCGCCCTGGCTGCCGGTTTCCTGTTGATGGTTGAGGGCGGCCTGCAGGCGGCTTTCGAACAGGGTGCGGTTGGGCAGGCCGGTCAGCGGGTCGTGGTGGGCCTGGTAATCGAGGCGCGCCTGGGCGTGCTTGAGGCTGGAGATGTCGGCAAACACGGCGACAAAGTGGGTGATCGACTGCTCGCGATTGCGCACCGCGCTGATGGTCAGCCAGCTGGGGTACAGCTCGCCGTTCTTGCGCCGGTTGGAGATCTCGCCTTGCCAGTGGCCGTTGGCCGTCAGTTGATGCCACATGGCCGCGTAGAAGGCGCTGTCGTGCAGGCCGGAGGCGAGCAGACGCGGGGTTTGGCCGAGGGCTTCGGCTTCGCTGTAGCCGGTGATCTCGCTGAAGGCGCGGTTCACTGCGCTGATGTTTTGCCGGATGTCGGTGATCAGTACGCCTTCGGCAGTGCTCTCGAAGACGGTGGCGGCCTGTTGCAGTTTTTCCTGCATCAGTTGGCGCTCGGTGATGTCCCGCGCGATGGTCAGCATGCAGTCTTCGTCACCGATGGGCAGCGGGCGACTGGAGACCTCGCAGAGGCGAATCTCGCCGTCGTTGCGGCGGATGTGGCAGACAAAGTCGCGGACGAATCCGTCCCGTTGCAGCAGTTCCAGCATGTCCTTGCGTTCGTTCAGGTCGACCCAGATGCCGAGGTCCAGGGTGGACTGATCCAGTGACATCACGCTGTTGAAGCCGGTTATGCGGCTGAAGCCTTCGTTGACTTCGATCAGCAAGCCGTCGCTTTGGCGGGACAGCAGCAGGCCATCGGGGGAGGCGTGGAAGGCCTTGGCGAATTTCTCTTCGGAGGTTTGCAGCCGCTGCTGGGTTTCTTTCAGTTGGGTGATATCACGCACCACCACCACCAGGGCTTCGGTGGTGTCGAGTTGAAACGGTTCGGCGGAAATCAGCCCGGTGAAGGCTTGGCCGTTACTGCGCAGGAAAGGCATTTCCAGGTTACGGATGCTGGTGGTCTGCACCCGTTGCAGAAGACCGGGGCCTACACCCTGGATGCCCCAGATATTCAGTTCGGTGGCGGTTTTTCCTACGACTTCTTCAGCGCTCAGGCCGATCTGATCCTCGAACGCCTTGTTGACCTCCATCAGGCAGCCGTCGGACAGCCGGGCAATCACCAGGATGTCCGGGCATTGCTGGAACACGGAGGCGAACTTCTGCTCCGAAAGCTGCAACGCTTCCTCGGTGCGCTTGGCTTCGCTGATGTCGATCATCAGGCCGCGCAGCACCGGTTCGTGGCCGTGTTCGATCAGGCTGACGATGTCTCGCACCCACAGGCAGCGGCCATCGGCGGTGATCACCCGGTAGTCGACACTGTGGTCGCGGTTGGCTCGGGTTTCTGCGTAGCAATAGGATTCTGTGCGGGTCAGGTCGGCGGGGTGAATGATGTTGCGCCAGAAGCCCGGGATCAGCCAATGGGCCCGCGGATAGCCCAGCAGTTCCTCGGCGTGGGGCGACACGTAGCTGTAGGTGAAATCGCTGATGCTGGCTTCCCAGGCGATCGCTGAAAGGCTCTCCACCAGGCCGCGATAATGGTATTCGCTGCTGCGCAGTTCCTGTTCGAGGGCTACACGGCGGGAAATTTCCGAACTGAGCCGGCGATTGATCCGGATAACCACGGCCAGCACGATGCTCAGCAACAGCACCGCCGGCAGCCCGTAGAGCAGTACATCGGTCCAGAGGGTGCGGTGGTCGATGACGTTGCCAACCCAGTGTTGCTGGATGGCTTCGGTCTCGGCCGGGCTGATGTCGGCCAGGACTTTGTCGAGGATGCCCACCAGCATCTTGTCGTCTTTGGGCACGCCCATGGCCAATTGATAGCGATAGGGCGTTTCGCCGCTGATGTACAGGCCTTCCAGCTTGAGTTGGCGCAGGCTCCACACGCTGGAAGCGAGGTCGCCGACCACGGCGTCGACCTTATCCGTGGCGAGGGCCTGCAGCGTTGCGCTGACGTTGGGCATGGCCACCAGGTTGAGGTCCGGGTGGTGAGTGCGCAGCAGTTCGTGGGGCGCGTAGTTTTCCACCACGGCCACCTTTAACCCGTACAGGTCCTTGAGGCTGCGCGGTTGCGGGCCGCCTTCATGGGCGAGGATGACGATGGGGAAGTCGAGATAAGGCCGGGTAAACGACAGGAAGCCCTGGCGTTCGGGGGTGGACATGATGCCCGGCAGCAGGTCGAGCTGATTGTTGCGGGCCTGTTCCAGTACCGCGCTCCAGTTCACCGGCTCGATCAGTTTGATCCTGAGCCCGAGGCGGTCCTGCATCAGGCGCACGTAGTCTGCGGCCAAGCCTTGGTAACGACCTTCTTCATCGCGGTATTCAAAGGGCGGCCAGGACGCATCGACGCCCAGGCGCAACTCTTGGTGGTCCGCCAGCCAGCCACGCTCTTCATCGGTGAGAGTCAACGCGCCAGCCGTTGCGGTCCAGGTCAGCAGCGACAGCAGTAACACAGTCGGCAATCTGGGCATAACGGTCTCGTTATGGCACGGGGAATGTTTCGAGTGTAGACGGGCATTTCGGGGGAGGTGAGGCGGGGGGAATTTAAACTGTAGAAAGCAAAACCCCCGGCCTGGGCCGGGGGTTCTGTGATCACTCGTCGAGGAAGGAGCGCAAATGCTCGCTTCTCGTCGGGTGGCGCAGCTTGCGCAGCGCCTTGGCTTCGATCTGACGGATACGCTCACGGGTAACGTCGAACTGTTTACCGACTTCCTCAAGGGTATGGTCGGTATTCATGTCGATGCCGAAGCGCATGCGCAGTACCTTGGCTTCACGGGCAGTGAGGCCGGACAGTACGTCGCGAGTGGCTTCTTTAAGGCTCTCAACGGTAGCAACATCGATTGGCGACTGCATGGTCGAGTCTTCGATGAAGTCACCCAGATGGGAGTCTTCGTCATCACCGATCGGGGTTTCCATGGAGATCGGCTCTTTAGCGATCTTCAATACCTTGCGGATTTTATCCTCAGGCATTTCCATGCGTTCGCCCAGCTCTTCCGGGGTCGGTTCGCGACCCATTTCCTGCAACATCTGCCGGGAAATACGGTTGAGCTTGTTGATCGTCTCGATCATGTGCACCGGAATACGGATGGTGCGGGCCTGGTCGGCGATCGAGCGAGTGATCGCCTGACGGATCCACCAGGTGGCATAAGTCGAGAACTTGTAGCCGCGACGGTATTCGAACTTGTCCACAGCCTTCATCAAGCCGATGTTGCCTTCCTGGATCAGATCGAGGAACTGCAGGCCACGGTTGGTGTACTTCTTGGCGATGGAGATCACCAGACGCAAGTTCGCTTCAACCATCTCCTTCTTCGCACGGCGGGCCTTGGCCTCACCGATCGACATACGACGGTTGATGTCCTTGATCTCGGCAATCGTCAGACCGGTTTCGGTCTGCAATGCAGTCAGCTTCTGCTGGCAGCGAACGATGTCGGCCTGGAAGCGACCAATGGCTTCAGCGTATTTGCTTTTGCCTTTGGCCAGTGCGTCGGTCCAGCTTTCGTCGACTTCGTTGCCCGGGAACTGGCGCAGGAAGTCGGCACGCGGCATGCGCGCATCACGGACACAGAGCTGCATGATCGCACGCTCTTGTGCACGCAGACGCTCAAGGGCGCTACGAACCCGCTCAACCAGGCCTTCGAATTGCTTCGGTACCAGTTTGATCGGCATGAAGAGTTCAGCCAGGGCCAGCAGTTCAGCAGTTGCCTGCTTGCTGCCGCGACCGTGCTTCTTCAGGGCCTTGCGAGCCAGTTCCATCTGATCGGAGACCGCGCCAAAGCGCTGGGCTGCGATGATCGGATCCGGACCGCTTTCGACTTCTTCTTCGTCATCGGTGCTGGCTTCAGCTTCTTCATCGTCGGTGTCGTCGTCCGCTTTCGCAGCCTTGGCATCGATCGGTGGCGGAACTTCAGCCGCAGGTGGCGCAATGCCGTCGTCCGGGTCGATATAACCGCTCAGGACGTCGGACAGGCGGCCACCTTCGGTGGTGACGCGAGTGTACTCGGAGAGAATGTGGTCAACCGTGCCTGGGAAGTGCGCGATTGCGCCCATCACTTCACGGATGCCCTCTTCGATACGCTTGGCGATTTCGATTTCGCCTTCACGTGTCAGCAGCTCTACCGTACCCATTTCGCGCATATACATGCGCACAGGGTCAGTCGTGCGACCGATGTCGGTCTCGACCGCTGCCAACGCGGCGGCTGCTTCTTCAGCGGCTGCCTCGTCGGTATCGGCGTCGGCCAACATAAGGGCGTCCGCATCCGGAGCACTCTCGTGTACGGGGATCCCCATGTCATTAATCATGCGGATGATGTCTTCCACCTGCTCTGGATCTGAAATATCCTCAGGCAGGTGGTCGTTGACCTCTGCGTAAGTCAGATACTTCTGCTCACGACCTAGGGTGATCAACTCTTTGATACGAGACTGCTGTTGCGCTTTTCCGGACATAACACCCTATCCACTGAAGGTCTTGGCGGGCAAAAAACAAGCCGAGGATTATACCCGAGCTATGACCTCACACGCCAGCTGAGGTCGGGTTTGATGCGGAAACATTGCGACTTAAAAGGTCGCGCAGTTGATTTTTCTCCTCGGCGGTCAATTCACTCTGACGCGCTTTTCGAAGAAGTTGTTCCAGGTTTCGCTCGCGTTGACGAGCTACCAAGCTAGTAATGGTGTCGAAAAACTGTTGTTCAAGGTTATCGCCATCAATCAGCCATTCCTTTTCTGCCAATGCCTTCAGCAAGCGGCCCTGTTCGGTGCCGTGCCAGCGTGCAATCAGCTGGAATGAGTTTAGCTTAGGATTCTTCTGTACGGCTTCGAGCAGGGCCACCAACAGTTGTGTATTGGTGTGGTCTTCGGCCGCAAAGTGCCCCGCATCCTCGACTTTTTGTGCCAGTTGCGGGTGGTGCAATAACGTACGCAGGGCCGCCATGGTGGGCGGCTCTACTGCTGCTGGGACGCGTGGCCCGCGCGGTTCGTCACGGTCGCCGCCACGTTTGCCGTTTTTGTCCCAGGGTTTCTTGTCCCATTTCTTGCCGCCAGCGCCGGGTTTCTTCGGTGTCCACTCCTGCTGGGGCGTGTAGGCCTCCTGCGGTTGGTGGAAGTCGGAATAGTCCGGCATGGCGTCGTAATCCATGCCCGGGTCGTAGGCCGGCGGCGCCTCTTGCGGCGCGCTGCGCGCCAGCTGGCTGACGGCCTCGCCACTCAAGCCGGTAATTTCCAGCAGGCGCTGACGCATCAGGGTCCGCAGGTTGGCGCCCGGGACCTTGTCGATCAGCGGCGCTGCGAGGGTGACCATATGGGCCTTGCCTTCGAGGGAGCGCGGGTCGGACTCTTCGGTCAGTTGCTGGAAAAAGTAATCGGCCAGCGGTTGTGCATGTTGGTTGATGCGCGCGCGGAACGCGTCGGTGCCTTCGGAGCGGACCAGGGTGTCCGGGTCTTCGCCTTCGGGCAGGAACAGGAAGCGTGCGCGCCGCCCGTCCTGCAGGCTCGACAGGGTCGACTCAAGAGCGCGCCAGGCAGCGTTGCGGCCGGCCTGGTCGCCGTCGAAGCAGAATAATACGTTGGGCACCACGCGAAACAGGCGCTTCAAGTGCTCTTCGCTGGTGGCAGTACCCAGGGTGGCTACGGCGTTGCGCAAGCCTTGCTGGGCCAGGGCGATCACGTCCATATAGCCTTCAACCACGATGATTTCATCGAGGTTGCGGTTGTTCTTGCGCGCTTCGAACAGGCCGTACAGCTCCTGGCCTTTGTGAAACACCGGGGTTTCCGGTGAGTTCAGGTATTTGGGTTTGTCGTCCCCCAGCACTCGGCCGCCGAAGGCAATGATGCGGCCGCGACTGTCGCGGATCGGGAACATCACGCGGTCGCGGAAGCGGTCATAGCGCTTGCCGGTCTCGGCGTTTTCCACCAGCAGGCCGGCGTCGATCATGGCTTTTTGCTGCAGGGTGTCGCTGCTCAGGTGTTTGTACAGATTGTCCCAGCCGGGCGGGGCGAAACCTAGGCCGAAGTCGCGGGCGATTTCACCGGTCAGGCCGCGGCCCTTGAGGTAATCGACGGCGGCTTTGCGCTGCGGATGGCTTTTCAGTGCCTGGCGGTAAAAGTCGGCGGCGGCAGTGAGTAGCGGGTACAGCGGCGAATCGGTGGGTTGCCGCGGTTTGTGCGGGCGGCCACTTTCTTCGCGGGGGATTTCCATGCCGGCGGCTTTCGCCAGTTCCTCGACGGCCTGGGGGAAGTCCAGGTTGTCGTGGTCCATGATGAAGCCGAGGGCGTTGCCGCCAGCGCCGCAGCCAAAGCAGTAGTAGAACTGCTTGTCGGGGCTGACGCTGAACGACGGGGTCTTTTCCTTGTGGAACGGGCAGCAGGCGGTGTAGTTCTTGCCGGCCTTTTTCATCTGCAGGCGCGAGCTGACAACATCGACGATGTCGGTGCGGTTCAGAAGGTCGTCAATAAAGCTCTGGGGAATTAGCCCGGCCATGGCGTTCTCGTCATCACTGCGTGTAAAAGAGGGCCCGCAAAGTGTTCAAGGCGCGCGTATCGTGCGGCTCGATAATCTGTCGTCTGCTTGGTCTGTCAGGAAGTGTATCTGCCGAACATTCACTGACGTTAGTTCCGATCAGTGCCCGGCGTAGAAATGTTGCCCGGGAGTCCGGTCTTGGCCATGTGGGGGCCTCGGAAGCTCGTCTGTGGGCGCAGCCGACCTGTTGATCGCCTGTTGAAAAATAAGTGTGCTCGTCAGTAGCCTTGTTAGGCTCGTCAGAAGAGACGTGCACCGCTGGCAAAAGAGCCAGTCCTGACGTGTGAAGCGGTTCGTTTCAGTCGCGTGTGCGGCGTCAACGGTGAAGCATCAAGCGATATCCGCAAATGCCAACAGCCCGGCTGAGGGCCGGGCTTGGCAGAAGCTTGCTACGAACGTCTGTGTATTAGTACAGACGAACGGCGCGGCGCTGCTCGCGCTGAACTTTCTTGGCGTGACGCTTAACAGCGGCTGCTGCTTTACGCTTACGCTCAGAAGTTGGCTTCTCGTAAAATTCGCGGCTACGAACTTCAGCCAGAACACCGGCTTTTTCGCAGGAGCGCTTGAAACGACGCAGAGCTACGTCGAAGGGTTCGTTCTCTTTTACTTTGACGGCTGGCATCCAGAGCTACCTTCTTTCATTACCGGGAATCAACGTTCTCGTCGCAAAAAATTCGCGGCTGAGGTCGTCGGTTTTTAAGGGTTGCGGATGTTAACCCCTCATTGCCCGGAATGCAAAGCCTCTGATCGAAAACCGCTAGTCGGGAGGGGGAGCGGCGACTATTATGCGCGCCTTCGAATTCAGCCTCTACAAGGCGCAAACCCATGCTAGTTCTGGGATTAGAAACCTCGTGCGACGAAACCGGTGTCGCACTTTACGACAGTGAACGCGGGCTTTTGGCCGACGCACTGTTCAGTCAGATCGACCTGCATCGCGCCTATGGTGGCGTGGTGCCGGAGCTGGCCAGCCGTGATCATGTCAAACGCATGCTGCCTTTGATTCGCCAGGTTTTGGACGAGGCCGGCTGCGTGCCGACCGAGATCGACGCCATTGCCTACACCGCGGGCCCCGGATTGGTCGGAGCCCTGCTGGTTGGGGCCTCTTGCGCCCAGGCTCTGGCATTTGCATGGGGCATTCCGGCCCTTGGCGTGCACCACATGGAAGGCCATTTACTGGCGCCGATGCTGGAAGAAAACCCGCCACAGTTCCCGTTCGTCGCTTTGTTGGTTTCAGGTGGCCATACGCAGCTGGTTCAGGTCGACGGAATCGGTCAATACACGCTTCTGGGCGAAAGTCTGGACGACGCGGCCGGTGAAGCTTTTGACAAGACTGCGAAGATGATGGGCCTCAATTATCCAGGCGGCCCGGAAATCGCGCGGCTGGCGGAAAAAGGCATCCCAGGGCGCTACACCTTCCCGCGTCCGATGTGCGATCGCCCTGGCCTGATGTTCAGCTTCAGCGGCCTGAAAACCTCCGCCCTGAACACCTGGCAGCAGAGCGTCAGCGCCGGAGACGACAGTGAGCAAGCCCGTTGCGACATCTCGCTGGCGTTCCAGCAGGCCGTGGTGGAGACTTTGACCATCAAGTGCAAGCGGGCCCTGAAGCAGGCGGGTATGAAGCGCCTGGTGATCGCCGGCGGCGTCAGCGCCAACAAGGCATTGCGCAGCTCACTGGAGAAAATGCTCGGCGACATGAAGGGTGATGTGTTTTATGCCCGTCCTGAATTCTGCACCGATAATGGCGCGATGATCGCCTATGCCGGCTGCCAGCGTTTGCAGGCCGGTCAGCATGAGAGCCTGGCCATCAGCGTGCAGGCACGTTGGCCGATGGAGCAACTGCCGCCGCTGTAATCGGCGAACGTGAGCCAGGTTCAGCGAGCGTATTTAAAAATGCCGTTCGCGCCCGGCAAACAGGTCGCGTAAATTGCCCCGGTGGCGCCAGACGATCAGCAGCGTAAGCACGCTCATCGGCACCAGCGCCGCCGGTTCCTGCCAGGCCAGCAATGGCAGGGTCAGGGGTGTGGCGATCAGTGCGGCCAGTGAGCTGGTGCGGGTCAGGTAGAACGTCAGCAGCCAGGCCAGGAGGGCCAGCAGCGCCGCCGGTGGGTAGATCCCCAGCAGCATGCCGGCTGCCGTCGCGACGCCCTTGCCGCCGCGAAAGCGGAAGTACAGCGGGAACAGGTGGCCGAGCACGGCGCAGACGCCGATCCAGGCTTGCTGTTGCAGCGAAAGCCCGGCCAGGTCGGCGATCAGCACCGGCAGCAGGCCCTTGCAGACGTCGCCGAACAGCGTCAGTACGGCGAGTTTCTTGCCGGCCAGGCGCAACATATTGGTGGCGCCGGCATTGCCTGAGCCACTCATTCGCGGGTCGGGATTTCCCGTCAAGCGGCTGAGCAAAATGGCGAAGGACAGCGAGCCGAGCAGGTAGGCGAGAGTCGCCAGTAACCAAAACATGCTAACTATTCCGGGCGAGGACGCCCTGATTCTAACGGGGCATCGCGCCCTTGTCGTGCAGCGGAGAAGAGTGCTTGGACAGAGTGTTTATCGAAGGCCTGGAAGTCGACACCGTGATCGGGGCCTACGACTGGGAGCGCGGTATCCGGCAATGCCTGCGTCTGGACCTGAGCTTCGCCTGGGACAACCGCCCGGCCGCGGCCGGTGACGACCTGACCCTGGCTCTGGATTACGCCAGCGTGTCTGCCCGCATCCAGGCCTTTGCCGAGCAGGCACAATTCCAGCTGGTGGAAACCTTCGCCGAGCGCTTGGCCGAAGTATTGATGAGTGAATTCCAGATTCCCTGGCTGCACCTCAAGCTGACCAAGCCCGGCGCCGTTTCGGCGGCCAAGGGCGTGGGCGTGGAGATCGAGCGCGGATGTCGCTAACTCAGGTTTACCTTGGTCTTGGCAGCAATATCGAGCGCCAGACGCATTTGTGCGCCGGCCTCGATGCGCTCGCGGGTTTCCTGACGGATATGCACTGTTCGCCGGTGTTTGAAAGCCAGCCTGTGGGCATCAAGAGCGGGCCATTCTTCAATCTGGTGGTGTCGGCCTATACCGACCTGCCGTTGATGGAGCTGGACCGCCGACTGAAGTTCATCGAGGCCGACAATGGCCGCTACGCCCCGGATCGCAAGGGTTTGCCGCTGGACATCGACGTGCTGCTGTACGGCGAGCTGGTGGGTAACTTCGACGGGCTGGTCCTGCCCCGGGCCGAAATCCTGAAGAACGCGTTTGTGCTGTGGCCGCTGTCGTTGATGGCGCCGGAGCGTGTGCACCCCGAGGCGGGCAAGACATTTGCCGCGCTGTGGCGGGATGCACACATTGATCAGGTACTGGCGCCCGTTGCGTTCCAGTGGCGAGATCAGTCGCTGACGCCGGATTCGCTCTTATAGGCTTTCAACGCCTTGAGCCGTTCGCGTTTGAGCGCTTCACCCAATTCAGGGCCTTTGAAGCCTTGTTCCAGTAGCGGCGCGACGGCCACACCTCTGGCCGCCAGCGCTGCGCCGCGCAAATAATCCGCCTGTGGATAACTTCGCTGCTCAAGGCCCTTGCGGCCGCGGGCGTCCATCTCGCACGCCACCACAAACTCCTCGAAACGCTGCGGACGACGGTAAACGTCAAAGCTTTGCAGCAACTCCAGCAAGGTCGAGGGCCTCAGCTCCAGTGCGCGATGACCGTGGGTGTGGTATTCGCCCACCAGCAGCGCCAGTTCCTGGCAATCCCTTGGCACCTTGAAGCGCTCGTTCACCGCCTTGATCAGCTTCAAGCCGCGATGCTCATGGGCGATGTGCTGCGGTAACTTATCCACAGGCGTGAGGCCCTTGCCCAGGTCGTGCAGCAGGCAGGCCCAGCGCACGGTCAGCGGTTGGGCATGTAGGGCAGCCTGTTCCAGCACGCTCAGGGTGTGCACGCCGGTATCAATCTCGGGGTGGTGAGCTTCGGGCTGCGGTACGCCAAACAGGGCATCGATCTCCGGCATCAGGGTTTTCAGGGCGCCGCAATCGCGCAGTACCTGGATAAACACCTGTGGCTGATTTTCCATCAGGGCGCGGGAAATTTCCTTCCAGCTGCGCTCGGGTGTGAGGGCTTCCAGTTCGCCGGAGTTGCTGAGGTCGCGCATCAACTCGAGGGTTTCCGGTGCGACGGTGAAACCAAGGCTGGCGTAGCGTGCGGCGAAGCGTGCAACGCGCAGCACCCTGAGCGGATCTTCGGCAAACGCCGGTGAAACGTGACGCAGAACGCGCGCTTTCAGATCGCGCTGGCCGTGGTAAGGATCGGTCAGGTTGCCGTCATCATCTTCGGCCATGGCGTTGATGGTCAGGTCACGGCGGATCAGGTCTTCTTCCAGGGTGACTTCGGGGCTGGCGTGAAATACAAAGCCGCCATAACCCCGGCCGCTCTTGCGCTCTGTGCGGGCGAGGGCGTATTCGTCGCCGTTCTTTGGGTCGAGGAATACAGGAAAGTCCGAGCCCACAGGCTTGTAGCCCAGGGCGAGCATTTCCTCAGTGGTAGCGCCAACTACGACGCGATCAATATCGGTAACGGGGATGCCCAGCAGGCGATCTCGTACCGCGCCACCGACTTTGTAGATTTGCATGAAAAAGCCTCCATTAGCGGCACAGGATAACGCCTGCGGCCCGCCAATGGAGGCTTTGCGATTTCACAGATGCACGACGGCCAGGTCGAGGCGACCGTAGTCGTTGTCGCTGTGTTCGTTGCGGGGCGGAACATGGTGGGTTTTCATCACCTGGTCGCCCTGCAGCGTTTCCAGGTGGATATCGAACCCCCACAGCCGGTGCAGGTGCTTGAGAACCTCGTCAGTGGACTCTCCCAAGGGTTTACGGTCGTGCTGCTGGTGGCGCAGGGTCAGCGAGCGATCGCCGCGTACGTCGATGCTGTAGATCTGCACGTTGGGTTCGCGGTTGCCCAGGTTGTACTGCGCCGCCAGGGTTTCGCGGATGGTGCGGTAACCCGGTTCGTCATGGATCGCTGGCACCAACAGGTCGTCCTTGAGGTCGTCGTCCATGATGCTGAACAGCTTGAGGTCACGAATCACCTGGGGCGACAGGTACTGCAGGATGAAGCTCTCATCCTTGAAGCTGCTCATGGCGAACTTGATCGTCGACAGCCAATCGCTGCCGGCAATGTCCGGGAACCAGCGGCGGTCTTCTTCGGTAGGGTGCTCGCACATGCGTCGGATATCCCGGTACATGGCAAAGCCCAGGGCGTACGGGTTGATGCCGCTGTAGTAAGGACTGTCGAAGCCCGGCTGGAAGACCACGCTGGTGTGGGACGTCAGGAACTCCATCATGAAGCCATCTGTAACCAGGCCTTCGTCGTACAGGTCGTTCATCAGGGTGTAGTGCCAGAACGTGGCCCAGCCCTCGTTCATCACCTGGGTCTGGCGTTGCGGGTAGAAGTACTGGGCAATCTTGCGCACGATCCGCACGATTTCCCGCTGCCAGGGCTCCAGCAACGGCGCGTGTTTTTCGAGGAAGTACAGGATGTTTTCCTGAGGTTCGGCGGGGAAGCGCGCATTGTCCTTGTCGCTGTTCTTGCCAGCGCGTTTGGGAATTGTGCGCCACAGGTCGTTGATCTGCTTTTGCAGATGCTCTTCACGATCCTTCTGGCGCAGGCGTTCTTCTTCGGCGGAGATCGGATAAGGGCGTTTGTAGCGATCGACGCCGTAGTTCATCAGGGCGTGGCAGGAGTCCAGCAGGTCTTCCACCGCATCGATGCCGTGGCGCTCCTCGCACTGCATGATGTACTGCTTGGCGAAGACCAGGTAATCGATGATCGAGCTGGCATCGGTCCAGGTGCGGAACAGGTAGTTACCCTTGAAGAAGCTGTTATGCCCGTAGCACGCGTGGGCCACCACCAGCGCCTGCATGCAGATGGTGTTTTCTTCCATCAGGTAGGCGATGCACGGATCGGAGTTGATGACGATTTCGTAGGCCAGGCCCATCTGGCCGCGGGTGTAGGACTTTTCGGTGCTGAGGAAGTGTTTGCCGTAGGACCAGTGGTGATAGCCCAGGGGCATACCCACGGACGCATAGGCGTCCATCATCTGTTCGGCCGTGATCACTTCGATCTGGTTGGGGTAGGTGTCCAGGGCATAACCCGCCGCGATGCGGCTGATTTCCCGGTCATAGGCCTGGATCAGTTCGAAGGTCCATTCGGACCCCGTGGATATGGGTTGGCGCTTATGCTCTTTGGCGGTCATGTCACTAACCTGCGCTGGAAGAGTTCACGGAAGACCGGATAGATATCGCCGGCCGAGACCAATTGTTGCTGGGCGAAGGTGTCAGCGAAGGCTTCGCTGATGCGCTCGTACTCAAACCACAGCGCCTGGTGTTCGCGCGGGGTGATTTCGACGTAGGTGTAGTACTGCACGAAGGGCATGATCTGGTTGATCAGGATGTCGCGGCAGATGGGTGAGTCGTCGTTCCAGTTGTCGCCGTCGGAGGCCTGGGCGGCGTAGATATTCCACTCGTTCGCCGGATAGCGCTCCGCCATGATTTCCTGCATCAGCTTCAAGGCGCTGGAAACGATGGTGCCGCCGGTTTCCCGCGAGTAGAAGAATTCTTCTTCATCGACTTCCCGGGCGCTGGTGTGGTGGCGGATGAAGACCACGTCGATCTTGTCGTAGTTACGCTTGAGGAACAGGTACAGCAGGATGAAGAAGCGCTTGGCGATGTCCTTCGTCGCCTGGGTCATGGAGCCGGACACGTCCATCAGGCAGAACATCACCGCCTTGGAACTGGGATTGGGTTGCTTGACCAGCAGGTTGTACTTCAGGTCGAAGGTGTCGAGAAACGGTACGCGATGAATCCGCGCGCTGAGTTTGGCGATTTCGGCCTCGATTTCCTGAATATCGCCGAAGTTGTCCGGCTCTTCGCGTTTCAGGCGTTCCAGTTCGGCCTTGGCGTCCCGCAGTTTTGCCCGGCTGCTGCCAGACAATGCGATTCGCCGCGCATGGGCCGAACGCAGGGTGCGGATGATGTTGATCCGTGACGGGTTGCCCTCGTTGCTGATCCCGGCGCGCACGGTCTTGAAGGTGTCGGTACCGGTCAGGTTGCGTTTGACCAGATTGGGCAGCTCCAGGTCTTCGAACATGAACTCCAGGAACTCTTCCTGGGTGATCTGGAACACAAACTCGTCCATGCCTTCGCCGGAGTTGCCGGCCTTGCCCGGGCCTTTGCCGCCCGCGCCGCCTTGGGGGCGCTGGATGTGTTCGCCGCTGGTGAACTCCTTGTTGCCGGGGTGCACGACCGTCTGTTTGCCGCCCCGGCCGTGGTGCAGCACCGGTTCATCGATGTCACGGCCGGGAATGCTGATCTGTTCGCCATGCTCCATGTCGGTGATGGAACGGCGGCTGACGGCCTCTTCGACGGCCTTTTTGATGTGGTCACGGTAACGCCGCAGGAAACGCTGGCGGTTTACCGTGCTCTTGTTCTTGCCATTGAGACGTCGGTCGATCACATAGCTCATGTGGGAGCCCTCCGGGCAGCTTCAAGTTACAAGCTTCAAGCGGCAAGCTGGAAGCTTAAAGACAAGCGGTCGATTGCCAGGCTGTCCGGCGTACCGGGAGCCTGGCACTTCACGCTTGTCGCTGCCTTACTGCGATTTCCGGACCCGCAGGTACCACTCGGAGAGCAGCCGTACCTGTTTGTCGGTGTAGCCACGCTCGACCATTCGTGTGACGAAGTCGTTGTGTTTTTGCTGATCCTCCTTGCTGGCCTTGGCGTTGAAGCTGATGACCGGCAGCAGATCCTCGGTGTTGGAGAACATTTTCTTCTCGATGACCACCCGCAGCTTCTCGTAGCTGAGCCAGGTAGGGTTCTTGCCGTTGTTGTTGGCCCGGGCGCGCAGCACGAAGTTGACGATTTCGTTGCGGAAATCCTTCGGATTGCTGATGCCGGCGGGTTTTTCGATCTTTTCCAGTTCCTCGTTGAGGGCCACGCGGTTGAGGATTTCGCCGGTTTCCGGGTCGCGGTATTCCTGGTCCTGGATCCAGAAGTCTGCATACAGCACGTAGCGGTCGAAGATGTTCTGGCCGTATTCGCTGTAGGACTCCAGGTACGCCGTCTGGATTTCCTTGCCGATGAACTCGATGTAGCGCGGTGCCAGGTATTCCTTGAGGAATCGCAGGTAGCGCTCGCGGGTTTCGGCCTGGAATTGCTCCTGTTCAATCTGTTGTTCCAGCACGTAGAGCAGGTGCACCGGGTTGGCGGCGATTTCGTGGGGGTCGAAGTTGAAGACCTTGGACAGGATCTTGAACGCGAAACGTGTCGACAGGCCGTTCATACCCTCATCCACGCCCGCCGTGTCGCGGTATTCCTGGATCGACTTGGCTTTTGGATCGGTGTCCTTGAGGTTTTCGCCGTCGTACACACGCATCTTGGAGTAGATGTTGGAGTTTTCCGGCTCCTTGAGGCGCGACAGGACGGTGAACTGGGCCAGCATCTTCAGGGTGTCAGGCGCGCAGTGGGCCTTGGCCAGGGAGCTGTTGAACAGCAGTTTGTCGTAAATCTTGATTTCATCGCTGACCCGCAGGCAGTACGGCACCTTGACGATGTAGATCCGGTCGATGAAGGCTTCGTTGTTCTTGTTGTTGCGGAAGGTGTGCCACTCCGATTCGTTGGAGTGGGCCAGCAGGATCCCGGTAAACGGAATCGCCCCCAGGCCTTCGGTGCTGTTGTAGTTGCCTTCCTGGGTTGCCGTGAGCAGTGGGTGCAGCACCTTGATCGGTGCCTTGAACATCTCCACGAACTCCATCAGGCCCTGGTTGGCCCGGCACAGCGCGCCCGAGTAGCTGTAGGCGTCGGCGTCGTTCTGCGGGAATTCTTCGAGTTTGCGGATATCGACCTTGCCCACCAGTGCCGAGATGTCCTGGTTGTTCTCGTCACCCGGTTCGGTCTTGGCCACGGCAATCTGGTTGAGGATCGACGGATACAGCTTCACCACCCGGAACTGGCTGATGTCGCCGCCGAACTCGGCCAGGCGCTTGGTCGCCCAGGGCGACATGATGGTGTTGAGGTAGCGCCGTGGAATGCCGAAGTCTTCTTCGAGGATCGCGCCATCTTCCGTGGCGTTGAACAGCCCCAGGGGCGACTCGAACACCGGCGAGCCCTTGATGGCGTAGAACGGCACCTTCTCGATCAGCTGTTTGAGCTTCTCGGCCAGGGACGACTTGCCGCCGCCGACGGGACCGAGCAGGTAGAGGATTTGCTTCTTCTCTTCCAGGCCTTGGGCGGCATGGCGGAAGTACGAGACGATCTGGTCGATGCATTCTTCCATGCCGTGGAAGTCTTCAAAGGCCGGGTAGCGGCGGATCACCTTGTTCGAGAAAATCCGCGACAGTCGCGAATTGGCTGCGGTGTCTACCAGCTCCGGCTCGCCGATCGCCAGTAGCAGGCGTTCAGCGGCAGACGCGTAGGCGCTGCGGTCCTTTTTGCACAGTTCGAGATACTCCTGAAGCGAGAGCTCTTCCTGGCGGGTGGACTCGAAGCGTTGTTGGAAGTGGCTAAAAATACTCATGACGTCGTCACCTCGCTCGATACGTGGAGCCGACGCCGGATCAATCAGTCGATGCTGGCAGTCATTGGTGGACACCAATGGCCGTTTTCCCCCCAGAACACCCTGAAACGCTACCGATGACCCGCACGCCGGTGTACCGGCTCTCCCCTGTTTTGGATGGCCTGCGCTTAAGGATAGTTCGGAATCAGGGAGGTCAAGGCGCGATACGAAATTAGTTTGGCCGCGCCGTTCGTCAGAAACGGCGCGAGGCCAAGCGTCACGCGGGATAGAGGGGTTTGAAAAAAATTATTGCGCGTCGCCTGCGGCAATTTCTGCAGGATAGGTCGTACGCCACAGCTCAAAGCCGCCGTCCAGGCTATAGACGTCGGAGAAGCCCTGGCTCACCAGATAGGCCGCCGCGCTTTGGCTGGAGTTGCCGTGGTAGCACGCCACGATCACCGGCGCGTCGAGGTCGGCGGCGCGGATGAAGTCAGCGATGTTGTGGTTGTCCAGATGCTGGGCGCCACTGATGTGGCCGGCGATGTAGGTCGGCTGGTCGCGAATGTCGACAACCACTGCGCCTTGTTCGCGCAGGGCCTGGGCTTGTTCTGGAGGAATACGTTTGAATTCAGTCATGGCGGGCTCCTTTGGCCTGTATGAAAGCGCGGCTCAGCGCTTTGCCGCGGCCTGCAGTTGTTCGGGAATGGGGGCTTCGCACTGGCAGCTCATACGCTCGCCGGTGTCGATGTTCATCAGGGTCATGGCGCCGCCCCACACGCAGCCGGTGTCGAGGGCGAACACGCCGGGTTCATCACATTTGCCTTCCAGGGCTGCCCAGTGGCCGAAGATGATCTTCGTGTCCCGGGTCTTGCGCTCCTTGTGGGCGAACCAGGGCTTGTAGCCGGGCAGGGCGGTTTCGGCGCCTTCCTTGCTCTTGAGGTCCAGCTTGCCTTCGGCGGTGCAGAAGCGCATGCGGGTGAAGTAGTTGGTGATCACCCGCAGGCGGGCGACCCCAGTGAGTTCGTTGTCCCACTTCACGGGATCGTTGCCGTACATGCCATCCAGATAAGCCGTGTAGAGGTTGTCATCGGCCAGGGCGGCTTCTACTTCACTCGCGCACTTGAGCGCCTTCTTCAGCGTCCACTGGGGTGGAATGCCGGCATGCACCAGCGCGACGTCGCGGCTTTCATCGTAGTGCATGATTTTTTGCCGGCGCAGCCAGTCAAGTAACTCGGTACGGTCGGGCGCCTCGAGGATTTCCCGTAGGGTGTCGCCCTTTTTCAGGCGCTCGATGTTATTGCCGGCTGCCAGCAGGTGCAGGTCATGGTTGCCCAGCACACACACCAGGGAATCGCGCATGCGATAAAGGAAGCGCAGGGTTTCCAGGGATTGCGGGCCACGGTTGACCAGGTCGCCTACCAGCCACAGGCGATCCTTGGCCGGGTCGAAGGCAACGCGCTCGAGCAGGCACTTGAGCGGTTCCAGGCAGCCTTGCAGGTCGCCGACGGCGTACGTCGTCATCAGTGCAGGGCTCCGGGCACCGCCAGGCGGAACGGGGCGATGATGGCGTCGAAGTGTTTACCATCGTCGGCGAGCATCTGGTAGCTGCCTTGCATGTTGCCCACGCGAGAGGTCATGACCGTGCCGCTGCTGTAGGTGTGGCTCTTGCCGGGGGCGATCAGCGGCTGTTGGCCAACCACGCCGGCGCCGCGCACTTCCTCGACCTGGCCGTCACCGTCGGTGATGACCCAGTGGCGCGACAGAAGCTTGGCGGGCAGTTCACCGTTGTTTTGCACGGTAATGGTGTAGGCGAACGCAAAACGGTTCTGCTCGGGTTGCGATTGTTCCGCCAGAAAGCGGGTGACGACGCTGACGTCGATCTGATAGCGAGGATCGGACATGCAAGAGGCCTTAAAAGCAAAAGCGGGGGAACAGCGGATGCCGGTCAGTCTAGGCCAACTGATGGGCACTAGGCCAGACATGCTGTCTGGCCGTGCCCGACTCTGCTTTATTCAGCCGCTGGCGCTGGCTGAATGGCGAGCTGATCAGCCAGGCGCACGAAGGCAGCCAGGTCCAGTTGCTCGGGGCGCAGGCTGCCGTCGACGCCGGCGGCTTCGATTTCGGCGTTGCTGAGCAAGGCCTTGAGCGTATTGCGCAGGGTCTTGCGGCGTTGGTTGAACGCTTCGCGCACCACGCGCTCCAGCAATTTGTGATCTTTGGCCGGGTGTGGCAACACTGCGTGAGGCACCAGGCGCACGATGGCGGAGTCGACCTTCGGCGGTGGGTTGAACGCGCCCGGGCCGACGTTGAACAGGTGCTCTACGCGGCAGTGGTACTGAACCATGATCGACAGGCGGCCCCAGTCACCGCCGCCAGGACCGGCGGCCAAACGCTCGACCACTTCCTTTTGCAGCATGAAGTGCATGTCGCGGATGATGCCGGCGTTGTTCAGCAGGTGAAAAATCAGCGGGGTGGAGATGTTGTACGGCAGGTTGCCGACCACACGCAGGCTGTTGGGCGCGGCGTTGAGGCTGGTGAAGTCGAACTTCAGCGCGTCGCCCTGGTGCAGGTTGAAGTTGGGCATGCCGGCGAACTGCTGGTTGAGGATCGGGATCAGGTCCTTGTCCAACTCAACCACGTCCAGTTGGCCGCCGCTCTTCAACAGGCCCTGGGTCAGGGCACCCTGGCCCGGGCCGATTTCCAGCAGGCGGTCTTCGGGCTTGGCATGGATGGAGCGCAGGATGCGATCAATCACGCCAGCATCGTGCAGGAAGTTTTGCCCGAAGCGCTTGCGCGCCCGGTGTTGGTAATGCTCGGTCATATACGGGTCTCGGCCATCTGATAGGCGGTTTCCAGGGCCACGTGCAGGCTGCCGGTATCGATCTTGCCACTGCCGGCGAGGTCCAGGGCGGTGCCATGGTCGACGGAAGTGCGGATGATCGGCAGGCCCAGTGTCACGTTGACTGCGGCGCCGAAGCCTTTGTACTTCAGCACGGGTAGCCCCTGGTCATGGTACATCGCCAGCACTGCATCGCAGTGCTCCAGATATTTGGGGGTAAACAGAGTGTCGGCAGGCAATGGGCCGCGCAGGTCCATGCCCTCAAGGCGCAGACGCTCCAGGGTTGGTTCAATGATGTCGATTTCTTCATGGCCCAGGTGGCCACCTTCACCGGCGTGGGGGTTTAGCCCGCAGACCAGGATGCGTGGTTGGGCGATGCCGAATTTTTGTTGCAGGTCGGCGTACAGGATGCGCGTGACGCGCTCCAGGCGCTCGGGGGTGATGGCGTCGGCAATCTCCCGCAGGGGCAGGTGAGTGGTCACCAGCGCCACCCGCAGGTCGCCCGTTGCCAGCATCATCACCACTTGTTCGGTGTGGGTCAGCTCAGCCAGGAATTCGGTATGGCCGGAAAAGGCGATGCCCGATTCGTTGATCACGCCCTTGTGCACGGGGGCGGTGATCATCCCGGCGAAATCCCCGTCGATGCAGCCTTGGCCGGCCCGGGTCAGGGTTTCCAGAACAAAGGCAGCATTGGCCTTGTCCAGTTGCCCGGCGACGACCTTGGCTGGCAGCGGGGTATCCCACACGTACAGGCTGTTGGCCGGCGCCGGCAGTTCAGGCCAGTTGCCCGGGCCTACCGGCAGCAGATCGACAACCACACCCAGCTGCGCGGCCCGCTCAATGAGCAGGTCGCGGCTGGTAATGGCAATCAGGGGGTGTGGCTGGGGTTGCGAGGCGAGCAGCAGGCACAGGTCAGGACCAATGCCGGCCGGCTCGCCGGGTGTCAACGCGAAACGCTTGGGTTTCACTGAGGTGCCTGGTCGGTGCCTGTTTGGTCGGCGCCTGGCAGCTTGTTCTCTACGTAGGCTTCGTCACGGATCTGACGCAACCAGGTTTGCAGCTCTTCGTCGTATTTGCGGTTACGCAGTACGGTGAGGGCTTGTTGCTCGCGGGCCTGGGCAGTGTTGTCAGTGGCACGGCGGCCAAGGACTTCCAGCACGTGCCAGCCGTATTGGGTCTTGAATGGCTTGGACAGTACGCCTTGCGGGGTCTTGGCCATCACGTCCTGGAACTCTGGAACCAGTGCTTTCGGATCGATCCAGTTCAGATCGCCGCCGTTAAGCGCCGAGCCCGGGTCTTCGGAATAGCTCTTGGCCAGTTCGCCGAAGTCTTCGCCCGCTTCGATGCGGTCATAGAGCTTCTGGGCCAGTTCCTTGGTCTGTGCTTCGGTACGGATCTCGCTTGGCTTGACCAGAATGTGACGAACGTGAACTTCGTCCTTCATCTGGGCTTCTTCGCCGCCGCGCTTGCCGAGCAACTTGAGGATGATGAAGCCGCCAGGGGTACGGGCAGGCTGGGTGATGCCGCCCACTTCCATGGCGCTCAGCTCGCGGTCGAACGGTGGTGGCAGTTGCGCGGCTTTACGCCAGCCCATGTCACCGCCTTCGAGGGCGTTGTCGCTGCCGGACTGGGCAATGGCCATCTGGGCAAAGTCAGCGCCTTGCTTGAGACGGTCATAGATAGCCTGGGTTTTCGCCGCCGCAGCATTCAGCTGTTCAGCGTTGGCGCTGTCTGGCGTAGGGATCAGGATGTTGGCCAGGTGCAGTTCTTCGGAAAGCTGCATCTTGCCAAGGTCGGAGGCCAGGAAGTTCTTCACTTCCTGCTCGGACACCTGAACCCGCTCGGCCACGCGGCGCTGACGCACACGGCTGATGATCATTTCGCGGCGGATCTGGTCACGGGCGTCCTCATAGGACAGGCCGTCGTGAGCCAGAGCGGCGCGGAACTGATCAACACTCATGTTGTTGCGCTGGGCGATGGTGCCGACAGCCTGGTTCAATTCTTCGTCGCTGATCCGGATACCGGAGCGATCGCCGATCTGCAGTTGCAGGTTTTCAACGATCAGGCGCTCGAGCACCTGCTGGTCCAGCACGCTGGTCGGCGGCACGCCGCCGCCACGTTTGGCGATGGTTTGCTGAACTTCCTTGACCCGTTGGTCCAGTTGGCTCTGCATGATCACGTCGTTATCGACGATGGCCACTACCTTGTCCAGCGGTTGGACCGCCGCGTGAGCAGCGGCAGTACCCAGGAACAGCGCGCCCAGCATCAGCGGGCGCAGACAATCAGAAAGCTTGGTCTTCACGTTCACGATAACCTTCAATGCCTTTGTCGAGGAAGCTCTCTACCTTGGCGCCGGTCAGGCCGCCGAGTCCTTTAAGGACGATCTGGAAGAAGAGCCCGTGGTCACCCTTTTCGTTCAGCGGGGCGATCTGGCTGTATTCGTCGTTGGAAACCCAGTAACGGTTGATGACGCGCAGTTTCCAGCAGCAGTTGTCGTACTCGAAACCACCGAAGGCTTCCAGGGTGCGGTTGCGGGCATAGTCATACTGCCAGCGGGTGATCAGGTTCCACTGGGGAACGATCGGCCACATCATCGAGAAGTCGTGTTGCTGGATTTTGTAGTAATCCTTCACGAAGTTCGGTTGACCTTCGGTGCCGTAGTCGCCACCGAACTGCCATTTGCCGGTCAACTGGTTGTACACGACCTGGTCGTTGCGATAGCGGTAGCCGACGTTGATAACCTTGTTCGGGTTGTCTTCCGGCTGGTAGTGGAACATTGCGCTGCCGGAGCGTGGGCTATGGGTGGTGGTGTCCCAGTTGTAGTCGGCGGTGGCGCGCCAATCGCGGTTGAAGCGGAACGAGTAGTCCAGGGCGATTGGGGAGACATTTTCGTGCGCGTCGTCGCGGGTCGCTGCGTCGATGCCTGGCAATTGAACTTCGCGGTCCTTGAAGTACACAGCCTGGCCGATGCTGACACGTTGACGTTCAAAGCCGTTGTCTTGAATCCAGCGGCTTGTCAGGCCAAAGGACAGCTTGTTTTCGTCGCCGATGCGGTCGCCGCCCACGAAGCGGTTATCGCGGAATAGCGAGGCGTAGTTGAACGTGGTTTCGCCAGAGTCGAATACCGGAATGTCTTCCTGGTTCTTATATGGAACGTAGAGGTAGAACATGCGCGGTTCGAGGGTTTGACGATAGTTGTCACCGAACAGCTGGGTGTTGCGGTCGAAATACAGGCCGGTGTCCAAGCTGGCAATGGGTATCGCACGGTCCTGCGAGCTTTTGAATGTGCCGCCCACATAAGGGTTGGCTGCAGTTGCCGCGGCTTGCGCTGCGACAATCTGGTCCTTACCCGTGCTATCCAGATCAAGATCGTATTTGGTGTAAACGTACTTCAACTTCGGCGTAACAAAACCGTAGGTCCAGTTCATCGGGTATTCGACGGCTGGCGCAGCAGTCAGGCGGTCACCGTTTGCACGGGTCAGACCTGTTACGTAAGTGTCCAGGCGAGGCGACACCAGGCCGTTTTCATCGGTAAAGGTGCCTTTCTCAAGATCCCGATCAAAGCGTACGGCCTCGGTCTCGTAAGTGAAGTTCAACCCACCCGGATGGTACGGCAGCGCACCATTGAATGTGATCTGCGGCAGCCGGTCGTACGGAGTGATCTGGGAGATCGTCGCCAACTGGTAAGCCTGCAGGTTCAGCCGCGCCTGGTAGGTATCGCCACGATAGGTCACGGAACCCTGCTGGTTCACGTAGTCCTGGCTCTTGATCCCTTCCTGATAGGACTTCAAGTCCTGGAAGTAATAAGGATCGCTGATATTGGTGTAGTCGACCTGGGTCAGTACACGCGTATCCAGCCCACCCTTGTGCTGCCAGTTGAGCATGTAGCGGGTTTTTTCGTAATCGGTCTGGCCTTTACGCTCGCTGCTGTCGTCGTTCAGGTACGCGCCGCCGAACTGTCCTTCGCTGGACTTGGTGAGGTAGCGGAATTCGCCTTCCATCAACAGGCCGCGCTTGGTCATGTATTGCGGATACAACGTGGCATCGTAGTTCGGCGCCAGGTTGAAGTAGTACGGCGTAACCAGCGTAAAGCCCGTCTCGCCACCGGTGCTGAAGCTCGGCGGCAGGAAGCCGGATTGACGACGGTTGTCGATCGGGAAATAGATGTACGGGGTGTAAAGGATCGGAATGTCCTTCACGCGCAACGTCACGTTGGTCGCGGTACCGAAACCGGTGGCCGGGTTGAGCGTGATGTTGTTGCCCTTGAGCTGCCAGGCGTTGCTGTTCGGCTCACAGGTGGTGTACGTACCGTCCTTGAGACGGATGATCGCGTTCTCGGCACGCTTGGCGTACAGCGCGTTGCCGCGGATGCGCGATTTGTGCATCACGTATTCGGCGTTGTCGACCTTGGCCGCGCCGGTGTCCAACTGGACTTCAGCGTGGTCGCCCACCAGCAGGGCGCCGTTGTCGCGCAGACGGACGTTGCCGTTCAGCTCACCACGGTTCTCGGCCTGGTACAGGTTGGCCTCGTCGGCCTCGACCTGCATGCTGCCCTGGCGCATGACGACGTCACCGGCCAGGGAGGCGATCTGTTGATCCTGCTCGTAACGAGAGGCCTTGGCACCGATGAAGGTCGGCGCGTCGCTCTTGTTCGTCTTGTCGTTCATGCCAGGACGAATCGGCTCGATGTACGCGCCGGAGCAATACGGGCCGGTCTCGGCCAGTTGCGCAGCGGTGAGCTTCTCGCGTGGGACCCAGTCCAGATGGCTGTAGTCGGCGCTGCGCGAACGCAGGCCCCGGCCCTTGGCTTCGGTGACCAGCGTGGTCTGTGGCACGGCCTCGGCAGTACCGCCGGACTCGCCTTGCGGCGTGCCATTGGCGGAGGTGACGGCACTGCCGTCATGCACCGGGCGCGGTGGCAGCGGGGCTGCGGCCGTCTTCGGCGCGCAATCCCAGGCACCCGAAGCAGAGACTGAGCAGTCATACTGTTCCGCGGCGACCACGAATGAGGTGGCGAAAGGTTGCATGGCCAGCAGACTGCCGGTTACCAGCAACGGAAATTTTCTACGAAACGCGGGGGATTTCAATGCCATCTTATTAGTCCGGGCTTCCTGCGTGCCATCTGCCCGCGGTGTGGGCCGCACGCCTCTCGATGGTCTGAAAAAGATGCGTGATAATAAAGCATGACCCGCTTGACGGCTAGCGCCGTCGGAGACCCTTGTAATGCCCGACCAAGATCTACGTTTGCAACAGCTGCAAGTCTGGCTTGATGAGCAATTGCCTCGCCTTTTTACCGCCCAGGGCTGGGGCGTCGTACCCCCGGCCACGTTGACTGCGGCCAGCAGTGACGCGAGTTTCAGGCGTTACTTCCGTTGGGAGGGAGGAGGTCGCAGTTTCGTCGTAATGGACGCTCCACCCCCCCAGGAAAACTGCAAACCTTTCGTCGATATCGCTCATTTGCTCGAACAATCGGGAATAAATGTTCCGAAAATTTATGCGCAAGATCTGCTTCGCGGCTTTCTTTTGCTGAACGACCTGGGGAAAAAAACCTATCTGGACGTAATTGACGAGCAAAATGCCGATCAATTGTTCGCCGATGCCATCGACGCATTGCTGGCTTTTCAGCAATTGCCGATGGAAGCGCCGTTGCCCAGCTATGACGTCGCTCTGTTACGTCGCGAGCTGGAATTGTTTCCGCAATGGTACGTGAGCCGGGAGCTGGGCATCGAGTTCGACGCCCGGCAACTTGCCCTGTGGCAGCGCGTCAGCGAGCACCTGATCGACAGCGCCCTGGCCCAGCCCAAGGTGTTGGTGCACCGCGACTACATGCCGCGCAACCTGATGATCAGCGAGCCGAACCCCGGCGTGCTGGATTTCCAGGATGCGGTCTACGGCCCGGTGACCTACGACATCACCTGCCTGTTCAAGGATGCGTTCCTCAGTTGGCCCAAGGCCCGCGTGAGGGAATGGCAGCGCGGTTACTGGCAGCGTGCCGGCGCGTTGGGTATCCCGGTGCAGGCGGACTTCGAAGAGTTCCTGCGGGCCAGCGATCTGATGGGCGTGCAGCGCCATCTCAAGGTGATCGGCATTTTCGCGCGCATCTGCCATCGCGATGGCAAGCCACGCTACCTGGCCGACGTGCCGCGCTTCTTTGCTTATATAGAGGCGGTGCTCGCAGACCGGCCAGAGTTGAGCGAACTGGGTGAGTTGCTGGCAAGCCTGCGTATCGAGGCGGCCGTATGAAAGCCATGATCCTGGCCGCCGGCAAAGGTGAGCGGATGCGTCCGCTGACCCTGCACACACCCAAGCCGCTGATCCAGGCCGGCGGCAAGCGCCTGATCGAATATCACCTTGAGGCGCTGGCGAAAGCCGGCTTCACCGATATCGTCATCAACCATGCCTGGCTCGGCCAGCAGATCGAAGGCTACCTGGGCGACGGCTCCCAGTATGGCGTCCGCATCCAGTACTCGGCCGAAGGCGAGCCGCTGGAAACCGGCGGCGGGATTTTCAAGGCGTTGCCGCTGCTGGGGGACGAACCGTTCCTGGTGGTCAATGGCGATATCTGGACCGACTACGACTTCGCCAGCCTTGATCGGCCGTTGAACGGCCTGGCCCACCTGGTGATGGTGGACAATCCGGCGCATCACCCGTCCGGCGGTGACTTCTACATAAAGGACGGCGCGCTTCATGATGCCGCCCCCGATGCCGATAACCTGACCTTCAGTGGCATTTCCGTGCTCGACCCGAAGTTGTTCGCGGGTTGCAGTGCGGGTGCCTTCAAGCTGGCGCCGCTGTTGCGTGACGCCATGGCCAAAGGGTTGGTGACGGGGGAGCACATGAGCGGACGCTGGATCGATGTCGGGACGCTGGAGCGCCTGGCGCAAGTCGAAACCCTGCTGACAGCGGGGCACTAGGATGTTGTGGCCAGGGACTCTGATCGGAGCCGGGGCGGGCTTTGCCATTGCCAGCATTCCGGGGGCCATGTTGGGCGCGCTGCTGGGCCAGGCGTTGGACCGGCGCCTGGAGCTGCAAAGCTGGGCGCAACTGCGCGAGCGTCTTGGCGGTCGGGCGGCGTTGCGTAATGACGAACTGCTGTTCGTGTTGCTTGGCCGCCTGGCCAAGAGCAACGGCCGGGTGGTGGACGGGCATATCCAGCAGGCGCGCCAGGAAATGCGCTCGCTGGACATGGCCGGGCCGGCCCAGCGCCGTGCGATTGCCGCGTTCAATCGCGGCAAGTCCGGCTCGGACCGGGTGCGCAGTTATTTGGGCGTGCTCAAGGCTCAGCCCCATGCGGCGGAAGGTGTGCTGCGTGCCTGTTGGCGCATGGCCTGGGCGGACGGCAAAGCCAGTACGGCCGAGCGCGAGTTGATTGAACAATGGGGCAAGTGGCTGGGCTGGACTGTGCAGCAGATCCAGGCGCTGGCGGCTGACTACGAGCCTGAGCGCAAGCCGCTGGCCAATCGTGGCGGGGCGTATCAGGAGGCGCTGCGAATTCTGGGGGTGACGTCAACGACGGAGCCGTCAGTGATCAAGCGTGCCTACCGCCGCCTGCTCAGCCGGCACCACCCGGACAAGATTGCCGGCAGTGGTGCCAGCCCGGCCCAAGTGCGCGAGGCGACTGAAAGAACCCGCGAGCTGCATAACGCCTATGCGTTGATTCGCGAGCGGCGGGACTTTCGCTAACTGTGGGAGCTGGCTTGCCTGCGATGCGGGCAACTCGGTCTCACCGATGCGCCGAGGTGATGCCATCGCAGGCAAGCCAGCTGCCACAGTTGATCTTCATCAGTTTCAAAAACTGCGCTCAACTCCCGCTGGCCTGTGGGCTCAACCAACCGCGAACCCGCCGGTAAAGTTGCTCCTGTCCGGCGGGGCTGTTGTCGGGGAACGCCTTCAGGGACACCTGCTTGTAGTTGTCATTCTTCAAGCGCTTGCTGGCCTGGGAACGTTCCAGGGCGGTTTTGCGCGCCTGCCCGTCGTCCTGATAGAACAGGTCCGCCGTCGCCAGCTTCAGCTTGGGGGCCAGTTGTTGCAGGTCCGGTTCACGGCCCGCCGGCGTTTGCGCGGCAACCATGACGAATTTCTGCACCTGCGCCGGTTGTTTTTCACTCAGGTAACGCGCCGCCCACCAGGCGCCGGTGCCGTGGCCAAGCAGCACAATGCTGCGGGCGTTCTGGGTCTGGGCGAAGGCGAGGGCGGCATCAATGCGGGCGAAGATTCGCGAGGCGTCGGTCTTGTCTTGTTCATCGCTGCCGGGAACCACGGCCGGGTCGGTGCCCTCGGCTTCGGCGCTGGCGGCTTGTTCCACGGGTTTGGCGACGGTGCTGGCGTCTTTGCTGCTGGTGTCCACAGCGGCTTTTGGCGATTCGATGACCCGTGGCGGCAGGGTGTCGAGGGTCAGGTCCGGCAGTGACAAACTGAGGGTGCCCCACGCCGCGTCCGGCAATTTCTGGCGCAATGGCCCGATTGCTTGAGGCCAGTCAGCACTTTCGCCGTTGCCCGGGACGATAATCACCACGCCTTCCGGTTCACCCGTGTTGGCCGGTTTCCACAGGGCGAGGAAAGAGTCGCTGCCCGCCTGCAACTGTTGCTGCTCCTGTTGCGGGATTTGCCGCTCCAGGGCGTTGGCTTCTTCCTGGCTGCGCTCCGGCAAAGGCTGGCGCACCACCGGTTTTTCCGGGGCGGGAGCGGGAGTGTCGGCGGCCTCGACACAAAAGGCGCTGGTAAACAGCAGCGACAGGCACAATGCTGGCAGTGCCGAGCGGTGGAGAAGTGGCATCGTTGATTTCCGGCCAGAAGTGATTCCGGCAGCCTAATGGGTTGGTCAGTATTTGTCAGTGCTATGAGACGTGGATCATGGGTTTTCGCTTCCTGCTGGTTATCGGCTGTTTATGCTTTCCCTTGATCGCGGGCGCGGTGCCTGCGCCTGCTACTCACCCGGCGCAGTTGGATGCCGGCCAGCGTGAATGGCTGGGCCAGCACCCGGACCTGCGGGTCGGCCTGGTGTTGCAGGCGCCTTATGCCCAATACGATCGGCGCTTGCAGCGGCTGTCCGGAGCCAACGTCGAGTTGATGCAGTGGCTGGCCAAGGCGCTGAATATCGAGCTGACCTGGCGCAACTTTCCCAATCAGGAACAACTGGAGGCGGCAGTGCGTGACGGCGAGGTAGACCTCGCTCCCGGCCTGCTGCAAACCCCGGCTGGCCTGCGGTTGTGGCTGTTCTCCGACCCGTACATGCGCGTGCCCCAGCACATTGTCGGTATCCGCGATGGCGGCACCGCCGTGGACCTGGAAAAGCTCGACGACCAATCCCGCGTCGCCGTGCGCATGCCCAGCGCGGTCGCGGATTACCTGCGCAGCACCTACCCGAGTCTCAACCTGCAAGGCGTGCCCATGGAACGCCAGGCCCTGCAATTGCTGGTGAGCCAGCAGGCGCGGTATGCGGTGGTGGATGAAGCGCAATTGAGCCGCTTGTCGGGCGAAACCGAGTTCGCCGGCCTGGCCGTGGTGGGCGATATCGGCCTGCCGCAATTGCTGCGGGTGGCGACGCGGCGCGACTGGCCGGAACTGGCCGACATCGTGCAAAGCGCCTTGCGCACGATCCCCGCCCGGGATCTGGACCAACTGCACACACGCTGGCTGCAACCCAAATACCCGCGGGTAACCGAGTCGCCAGGCTTCTGGCAAAACCTCACAGTGCTTCTGGGCCTGCTGTTGCTGGCCAGCCTGGCCGTAGTGTTCTGGCAACGCCGCCAGCAACGCGGCCTGGAGCACAACCTGTTGGCCGCCCGGGAAGAAAGCGCCGCCCGCGCCGCCGGTGCCGAAGCGTTGCGCCTGACCCAGTTCTCCATCGACCAAAGCACCGTCGGCATCCTGTGGGTCAATTGGGACAGCCATGTGCGCTACGCCAACCTCGCGGCAGAAACCATGCTGGGCTACGGCCCCGGTGCGTTGATCGAGCGGCCGCTGATCGAGTTCGACCCGACGCTGACCATGGACCGCTGGCTCAACCTGTGGAAGCGCGCCCGGGCCAGTGAAGACGGGCCGCAGAGCTTTGCTACCAATTGCCTGCGGGCCGACGGCAGTGTGTTGCCGGCGGATGTGTCCCTGAGTTTCCTGCGGTTTGCCGACGGCGAGTATCTGGTGGTTTACCTCAACGACGTCACTGAGCGGCGCCGGGCCCTGGCAGCGTTGCAGGAAAGTGAGGCGCGCCTGCAGGGGATTGCCGCCAACGTGCCGGGGCTGGTGTTTCGCCTGGAGCGCTTGCCGTTAAGCGATGACATCGAGTTCGCCTATATCAGCCAGGGCAGCGAGAACCTGGTGGGCTACTCCCCGGCCGTCCTCAGTCATCGCGACATGGGCATCCGCAACCTGGTGCATCCCGAGGATCGGGCCAGCTACCACCGCACCCAGGACCAGGCCACTGACACGGAAAGCAACTGGACATGGCAAGGTCGCCTGCTGACGCGCACGGGTGAGCAACGTTGGACCGAGATCAAGGCGGTCAGCCGTCGCCTTGCGGATGGCGTGGTGGTATGGGACGGGATTGTCTGGGACATCAGCGAGAGCAAGCGCATCGAGCTGGAACTGGACGCCTCCCGCGCGCAACTGCGGGAATTGTCCGCCCACCTGGAAACCGTGCGCGAGGAAGAGAAGGCCCGCATCGCCCGGGAAGTGCACGATGAGCTGGGGCAAATGCTCACCGTGCTCAAGCTGGAAACCTCGATGTGCGAGCTGACCTACGCACAACTGGACCCCGGCCTGCACGAGCGGCTGAACAGCATGAAGCGCCTGATCGCCCAACTGTTCCAACTGGTGCGGGACGTGGCCACGGCCTTGCGCCCGCCGATTCTCGACGCCGGGATTGCCTCGGCCATCGAATGGCAGGCCCGGCGCTTCGAAGCCCGTACCCAGATTCCCTGCCTCGTGCAGGTGCCGGACAACCTGCCGGCCCTGAGCGACGCCAAGGCCATCGGCCTGTTCCGCATCCTGCAGGAGGCGCTGACCAATGTGATGCGCCATGCCCAGGCGCATACTGTCGAACTGACACTGGTGGTGGAGGGCGCGCATCTGCGGCTGACCATCAGCGACGATGGCACCGGTTTCGTCCAGGCCCCCGGGCGTCCGGTGTCGTTTGGCCTGGTAGGCATGCGCGAGCGGGTGCTGATCATGGGCGGGCAATTGAGCCTGGACAGCGAATTGGGCGAAGGCACCACCCTGAGCGTGACGGTGCCGCTGGATTGATAACCAAAAGAAGAGGACATCCACTGTGATCCGTGTACTGGTAGCCGAAGACCACACCATCGTTCGCGAAGGCATCAAGCAACTGATCGGCCTGGCCAAGGACCTGCTGGTGGTGGGCGAGGCGAGCAATGGCGAGCAGTTGCTGGAAACCCTGCGCCATGTGCCCTGCGAAGTGGTGTTGCTGGACATCTCGATGCCCGGCGTCAACGGTCTGGAAGCCATCCCGCGGATTCGTGCGCTGAACAATCCCCCGGCGATCCTGGTGCTGTCGATGCACGATGAAGCGCAAATGGCCGCCCGTGCGCTGAAGGTCGGTGCTGCCGGTTATGCCACCAAGGACAGCGACCCGGCGCTGCTGCTGACGGCGATTCGCAAGGTCGCGGCGGGCGGACGGTACATCGACCCGGACCTGGCCGACCGCATGGTCTTCGAAGTCGGCCTGACCGATTCCCGGCCATTGCACTCGTTGTTGTCGGAGCGCGAGTTCTCGGTATTCGAGCGCCTGGCCCAGGGCGCCAACGTCAACGACATCGCCCAGCAGTTGGCGCTTAGCAGCAAGACCATCAGCACTCACAAAGCGCGCCTGATGCAAAAGCTCAACATCACCTCCCTGGCGGAACTGGTGAAGTACGCGATGGAGCACAAGCTTCTATAGCCGCTTATCCATTTGCGACCACCCGCAAGCCCTGGCAGACCCATTCCTGCCACCTGTAGCGCTCGCACTGTTCTATGCCCGCCATCCGTGTAGGGCGATCCCTACCCCAAACCTTCCATCCTGCTGATGCCAATCTCTCCGGGCCCCCGATTTGCGGGGCTTCGCGGTAGGACTACGCTTGTTCCATGGCAGTCCAAAACAAAAAGGTGCGGGTATGAGCGAGGTGGATTCAAATGATGTGCTGGTCAGCTTCCGTGGCGTGCAAAAGAGCTACGACGGCGAGAACCTGATCGTCAAAGACCTCAACCTGGAAATTCGCAAGGGCGAGTTCCTGACCTTGCTCGGGCCGTCCGGGTCGGGCAAGACCACCAGCCTGATGATGCTCGCCGGTTTTGAAACCCCCACCGCCGGCGAGATCCAGCTGGCCGGCCGCTCCATCAACAACGTGCCGCCCCACAAGCGCGACATCGGCATGGTGTTCCAGAACTACGCGCTGTTCCCGCACATGACCGTCTCCGAGAACCTGGCGTTTCCGCTCTCGGTGCGCGGCTTGAGCAAGACCGACATCAGCGAGCGCGTAAAGCGTGTGCTGAGCATGGTCCAGCTCGATGCATTCGCCCAGCGCTACCCGGCGCAACTCTCCGGCGGCCAGCAACAGCGGGTTGCCCTGGCCCGTGCATTGGTGTTCGAGCCACAGCTGGTGCTGATGGACGAACCCCTCGGTGCCCTCGACAAGCAACTGCGCGAACACATGCAGATGGAGATCAAGCACCTGCATCAACGCCTCGGCGTCACCGTGGTGTACGTGACCCACGACCAGGGCGAAGCGCTGACCATGTCCGACCGGGTGGCGGTATTCCACCAGGGCGAGATCCAGCAGATCGCCGCACCGCGCACCCTGTACGAAGAGCCGAAAAACACCTTCGTCGCCAACTTCATCGGCGAGAACAACCGCCTCAATGGCCGCCTGCACAGCCACACCGGCGACCGCTGCGTGGTCGAGCTGGCGCGCGGCGAGAAGGTCGAGGCGCTGGCGGTGAACGTCGGCCAGGTCGGCGGCCCGGTGACTCTGTCGGTGCGCCCCGAGCGTGTCAGCCTCAATGGCTCCAGCGAGAGTTGCGTCAACCGCTTCTCCGGGCGGGTGGCCGAATTCATCTACCTGGGCGACCACGTGCGCGTGCGCCTGGAAGTCTGCGGCAAGTCCGATTTTTTTGTGAAACAACCGATCGCCGAGCTGGACACGGCCCTGGCGGTCGGCGACGTGGTACCGATTGGCTGGCAAGTCGAGCACGTTCGCGCACTCGACCCACTTCTAGAGGCGAATTGATCGCCCCCTTGCTTCACCAACCTCGCACGTGGAGAGAACAACAATGTTGAGATCCCTGAAATATTCGGCCCTGGCGTTGAGCTTGATGGGCGCGACACAGGCCATGGCAGGCCCTGATTTGACGGTCGTGTCCTTCGGTGGCGCGAACAAGGCGGCGCAGGTCAAGGCCTTCTACGCCCCGTGGGAAAGCGCGGGCAACGGCAAGATCGTCGCCGGCGAGTACAACGGTGAAATGGCCAAGGTCAAGGCGATGGTCGACACCAAGAGCGTGTCCTGGGACCTGGTGGAAGTCGAGTCGCCGGAACTGTCCCGTGGCTGTGACGAAGACATGTTCGAACCCCTGGACCCGAAACTGTTCGGCAACCCGGGCGATTACGTCAAAGGCGCGATCCAGCCGTGCGGCGTGGGCTTCTTTGTGTGGTCCACCGTGCTGGCCTACAACGCCGACAAACTGAAAGCACCACCAGGCGGCTGGGCAGATTTCTGGGACACCAAGAAATTCCCGGGCAAACGCGGCCTGCGCAAGGGCGCCAAGTACACCCTGGAATTCGCCTTGATGGCGGACGGCGTGGCACCTGCGGACGTGTACAAAGTGCTGGCCGGCAAAGATGGCCAGGACCGCGCCTTCAAGAAACTCGATGAGCTCAAGCCGTTCATCCAGTGGTGGGAAGCGGGCGCCCAGCCGCCGCAGTACCTCGCCTCGGGTGACGTGGTGATGAGTTCTGCCTACAACGGCCGGATCGCGGCCGTGCAGAAGGAAAGCAACCTGAAAGTGGTGTGGAACGGCGGGATCTACGATTTCGACGCCTGGGCCATTCCAAAAGGCCTGGCGAAAGACCGTGCCGACGCGGCGAAGAAATTCATCGCCTTCTCGGTACAGCCGCAGCAGCAGAAGACCTACTCGGAAAACATCGCCTACGGCCCGGCCAATACCCAGGCGGTACCGTTGCTGGCCAAGGACATCTTGAAGGACATGCCGACCACACCGGAAAACATCGCCAACCAGGTGCAGATCGATGTGAGCTTCTGGGCGGATAACGGCGAGCAACTGGAGCAGCGCTTTAACGCGTGGGCGGCCAAGTAACCCGGTCGCCAATGTGACACCACCCCTGTGGCGAGGGAGCTTGCTCCCGCTGGACTGCGCAGCAGTCCCATCTTTTGGGGCCGCTTCGCACCCCAGCGGGAGCAAGCTCCCTCGCCACAGGACAAGCGCTACACCCACGTTTTGCATTTATGTTTAAGAATCCGGAGTTCGCCATGGCCCTCGCCATTCCCAGCCCCACCCTGAAACAGCGCCTGGCGCGTGCCGAGCGGCTCAACCGCTGGAAGGCCCAGGCCTTGATCGCGCCGCTGGTGGTGTTTTTGCTGCTGGTGTTTTTGGTGCCGATTGTGGCGCTGCTGTACAAAAGCGTCGGCAACCCGGAAGTGGTGGGCGGCCTGCCGCGCACGGTGGTGGCGGTGACGGCCTGGGACGGTCGTGGCCTGCCCGGCGAGCCGGTGTACCAGGCCATCAGCGAAGACCTGGGCGAAGCCCGGAAAAACTCGACCCTGGGCGATCTGTCAAAACGCTTGAACATGGAACTGGCGGGCTATCGCAGCCTGCTGACGAAAACCGCGCGGGCGCTGCCGTTTACCGAAGCGCCTGCCTCCTATAAAGAAGCGCTGGAAAACCTCGACGAACGCTGGGGCGACCCGGCGTACTGGCAGGCGATCCGGCGCAACACCAGTAGCCTCACGCCGTACTACTTGCTGGCCGCCGTCGATCACCGTATCGACGACCTCGGCGAAATCGCCCCGGCCACCCCGGACCAGGCGATCTACCTCGATATCTTCGCCCGTACCTTCTGGATGGGCCTGGTGATCACCGTGTGCTGCCTGCTGCTGGCCTACCCGCTGGCGTACCTGCTGGCCAACTTGCCGGCGCGGCAGAGCAACCTGCTGATGATCCTGGTGCTGCTGCCGTTCTGGACCTCGGTGCTGGTGCGGGTGGCGGCCTGGATTGTGTTGCTGCAGTCCGGCGGCCTGATCAACAGCGCGCTGATGGGCATGGGCCTGATCGATAAACCGGTGGAGTTGGTGTTCAACCGGCTGGGGGTCTACATCTCCATGGTGCACATCCTGCTGCCGTTCATGATTTTGCCGATCTACAGCGTGATGAAAGGCATCTCGCCCACCTACATGCGGGCGGCGATTTCCCTGGGCTGCCACCCGTTCGCCAGCTTCTGGCGCGTGTACTTCCCGCAGACCTACGCGGGCGTCGGCGCCGGCTGCCTGTTGGTGTTCATTTTGGCGATCGGCTACTACATCACCCCGGCGTTGCTGGGCAGCCCGAACGACCAGATGGTCAGCTACTTCGTGGCCTTCTACACCAACACCAGCATCAACTGGGGCATGGCCACGGCCCTGGGCGGTTTGCTGCTGCTGGCCACGGTGGTGCTGTACCTGATCTACAACTGGCTGGTAGGCGCCAGCCGCCTGCGCCTGAGCTGAGGAGACCGATGCGATGCTGAGCCCTTATATGTCGCCCGTGGAACGGGTCTGGTTCTACAGCTTGCGGATTCTCTGCGGCCTGATCCTGTTGTTCCTGATCTTGCCGGTGCTGGTGATCATCCCGCTGTCGTTCAACAGTGGAAGTTTCCTGGTGTATCCGCTGCAAGGTTTCTCGCTGCACTGGTACCAGGACTTCTTCGGCTCCGCGGAATGGATGCGCGCCCTCAAGAACAGCATCATCGTTGCCCCGGCGGCCACGGTGCTGGCGATGGTGTTCGGCACGCTGGCGGCGATTGGCCTGACCCGCGGGCATTTCCCCGGCAAGGCGCTGGTGATGGCCCTGGTGATTTCGCCGATGGTGGTGCCGGTGGTAATCATCGGCGTGGCCAGTTACCTGTTTTTCGCGCCGCTGGGCCTGGGCAACAGCTTCTTCTCGCTGATCGTGGTGCACGCGGTGTTGGGTGTGCCGTTTGTGATCATCACCGTGTCGGCGACCTTGCAAGGGTTTAACCACAACCTGGTGCGGGCGGCGGCGAGCCTGGGTGCGTCACCGTTGACGGCGTTTCGCCGGGTGACCTTGCCGCTGATTGCGCCGGGGGTGATCTCCGGGGCGCTGTTTGCCTTTGCCACCTCGTTTGATGAAGTGGTGGTGACGCTGTTTCTCGCCGGGCCCGAGCAAGCGACCTTGCCCCGGCAGATGTTCAGCGGCATCCGTGAAAACCTCAGCCCGACCATCGCGGCGGCGGCGACCTTGCTGATCGCCTTCTCGGTGGTGCTGTTGCTGACCCTGGAATGGCTGCGCGGGCGTAGCGAGAAACTGCGCACCGCACAAGTCTAAAGACCGAGTCGCGATCAAATGTGGGACCAGGCTTGTGTGGGAGCTGGCTTGCCTGCGATAGCATCACCGCAGTGTGACTGACACACCGAGGTGCTTGCATCGCGGGCAAGCCCGGCTCCCACACAAGCCTGCTCCCAAAGGGAACGTACCATTCACCCCATGAATGGCAGACAACCTCAAATCCCAAGCTACTCTTGTGCCAGCCCATAACTGATAAGAGGCCGCGCACATGAGTACTTCCTCATTCAAGATCGCCCACAAACTGCTCACTGGCCCAGGCGCCATCGAGCAACTGGCCGCCGAGCTGACGCGGCTGGATGTCGACAACCCGCTGATTGTCACCGACGCGGCGCTGGTCAAGTCCGGCACCGTGGCGCTGGCGCTGGAACATCTGGGCGAACGGACCTACGAAATCTTTGACCGCGTGCTGCCCGACCCGGAAATCGCCATCGTCGAGGACTGCATGCGCGTCTACCGCGAAGGCGGGCATGACGGCCTGATTGGCGTCGGCGGCGGCAGTGCCATCGACATCGCCAAGAGCGTGGCAGCCTACGCCGGTTACCACGGCGCCCTGGCCGACCTGTTCGGCGTGGACCAGGTACCGCGCAAAGGCCCGCCGCTGATCGCGATTCCCACCACCGCCGGCACCGGTTCGGAGGTGACCAATGTGGCGATTCTGTCGGACAAGGTCGCGCAATTGAAAAAAGGCATCGTCAGCGACTACCTGCTGCCGGACGTGGCCCTGATCAGCCCGCAAATGACCCTGACCTGCCCCCGCAGCGTCACCGCCGCCAGTGGCGTGGACGCGCTGGTGCACGCCATCGAATCCTACCTGTCGCTGAATGCCTCGCCGATCACCGATGCGCTGGCACTGGGTGCGATCAAACTGATCGCCAAGGCTTTGCCCAAGGCCTACGCCAACCCGGCGAACCTGCAGGCCCGTGACGATATGGCCACCGCCAGCCTGATGGCCGGCATGGCATTCGGCAATGCCGGCGTCGGTGCAGTGCATGCGTTGGCGTATCCGCTTGGCGGGCGCTTCAACATCGCCCACGGCGTGAGCAATGCCTTGCTGCTGCCCTACGTGATGCACTGGAACAAACTGGCGTGCGTGGAGCGCATGCAGGAAATTGCCCAGGCCATGGGCGTAAATGTCACGGGCCTGAGTGCGGTGGATGCCGCCGACCAGGCCGTGGATGCGATGACGCGACTGTGTGCCGCAGTGGAGATCCCGTCCGGCCTGCGCAGCTTCGGTGTGCCCGAAGACGCCATCCCGGCCATGGCGGTAGAAGCGGCGGGGATCGAGCGACTGATGCGCAACAATCCGCGCAAGCTCAGCGCCGCCGATATCGAGAAAATCTACCGGGCGGCGTTCTAACCATTGAGCGAGGTCACGGTGCGCGCGGCAAAGCATGAGGTATACAATGCGCGCCATCGTGATTTAGCTCAAAAAAGGTGCGTCATGCAGCCCTTCGTCATTGCTCCATCGATTCTCTCCGCCGACTTCGCCCGCCTGGGTGAGGAAGTGGACAACGTGTTGGCCGCCGGTGCCGACTTCGTTCACTTCGATGTCATGGACAACCACTATGTGCCGAACCTGACCATTGGTCCGATGGTCTGCGCCGCCCTGCGCAAGTACGGCGTGACCGCGCCCATCGATGCGCACTTGATGGTTAGCCCGGTAGACCGCATCGTCGGTGACTTCATCGAAGCCGGCGCGACCTACATCACCTTCCACCCGGAAGCCACGCTGCACGTGGACCGCACCCTGCAGTTGATCCGTGAGGGCGGTTGCAAGGCCGGCCTGGTGTTCAACCCGGCCACTCCGCTGAGTGTGCTCGAGTACGTGATGGACAAGGTCGACATGGTCCTGCTGATGAGCGTCAACCCGGGCTTCGGCGGGCAGAAGTTCATCCCTGGCACCCTCAACAAGCTGCGTGAAGCGCGGGCGCTGATCGATGCGTCGGGCCGGGATATCCGCCTGGAGATCGACGGTGGCGTCAACGTCAACAACATCCGCGAAATCGCGGCGGCCGGTGCCGACACCTTTGTCGCCGGCTCGGCAATCTTCAATGCCCCGGACTATCAGGAAGTGATCGCCAAGATGCGTGCAGAACTGGCGCTGGCGCGTCCATGAGTGGCTTTGAGCAGTTGTTCCCCGGCAAACTGCCACGGCTGGTGATGTTCGATCTGGACGGTACGTTGATCGATTCGGTGCCGGACCTGGCAGCGGCGGTGGACCAGATGCTGCTCAAGCTGGGGCGCAAGCCGGCGGGTGTCGAGTCGGTGCGCGAGTGGGTCGGCAACGGTGTGCAGATGCTGGTGCGCCGGGCCCTGGCCAACAACATCGATGCCGAGGGCGTGGACGAGGTGGAAGCCGAGCACGCCCTTGAGCTGTTCAACGTGGCCTATGAAAACGGCCACGAGTTGACCGTGGTCTACCCCGGCGTGCGCGACACCTTGAAGTGGCTGCACAAGCAGGGCGTGGAAATGGCCCTGATCACCAACAAGCCGGAGCGCTTCGTCGCGCCGCTGCTGGACCAGATGAAGATCGGCCGTTATTTCCGCTGGATCATCGGTGGCGATACCTTGCCGCAGAAGAAGCCGGACCCGGCGGCACTGTTCTTCGTGATGAAAATGGCCAATATCCCGGCGTCCCAATCGCTGTTTGTCGGCGATTCGCGCAGCGATGTGCTGGCGGCGAAGGCGGCGGGAGTCAAATGCGTGGCCTTGAGTTATGGTTACAACCATGGCCGGCCGATTGCCGAAGAATCCCCGGCGCTGGTGATAGATGACCTGCGGCTGTTAATCCCAGGTTGCTTGGGAGCGGGCGCTGAGATAACGTTGCCCGACGCTGTTCCATCCCCTTCTGGAAATCCCATCGTGGTGGTCACTCGCAAACTCTGGATGAAAGTCATCAAGGCCCTGGCCCGCTGGCGTTGGCGCGCCTGACTGATCCTGGCCGCGCTGCGGCACGTTTGCACACCTGACCGTTAGACCCTCATGCCACGAGGCACCTCATGATCCGCGAAGAATTCCTGCGTTTGGCCGCTGCCGGCTACAACCGTATCCCCATGGCCTGCGAAACCCTGGCCGACTTCGACACCCCGCTGTCGATCTACCTGAAACTGGCCGACGAGCCCAACTCCTATCTGCTGGAGTCGGTGCAGGGCGGCGAGAAGTGGGGCCGTTATTCGATCATCGGCCTGCCGTGCCGCACGGTGCTGCGTGTACATGATCACCATGTCAGCATCACCCTGGACGGCGTCGAGATCGAAAGCCACGACGTTGAAGACCCACTGGCCTTCGTCGAAGACTTCAAGGCGCGCTACAACGTGCCGACCATCGCCGGCCTGCCGCGCTTCAACGGCGGCCTGGTGGGCTACTTCGGCTACGACTGCGTGCGCTACGTGGAAAAACGCCTGGGCAAATGCCCGAACCCCGATCCATTGGGCGTGCCGGACATTCTGCTGATGGTCTCCGACGCGGTGGTGGTGTTCGACAACCTCGCCGGCAAGATGCACGCGATTGTGTTGGCGGATCCTTCCCAGGCCGATGCGTTCGAGCAAGGCCAGGCCAGCCTGGAAGCGCTGCTGGAAAAACTGCGCCAGCCGATCACTCCGCGTCGCGGCCTGGACCTCAGCCGTCCGCCGGCGGCCGATCCGATCTTTCGTTCAAGCTTTACCCAGGATGACTACGAGCGTGCCGTCGATACCATCAAGGAATACATCCTTGCCGGTGACTGCATGCAGGTGGTGCCGTCGCAACGCATGTCCATCGACTTCAAGGCCGCGCCGATTGATTTGTACCGGGCGCTGCGCTGCTTCAACCCGACGCCGTACATGTACTTCTTCAACTTTGGCGACTTCCACGTGGTGGGCAGTTCGCCGGAAGTGCTGGTGCGGGTCGAAGACAACCTGATCACCGTGCGCCCGATTGCCGGCACGCGCCCTCGCGGCGCGACTGAAGAGGCTGACCTGGCGCTGGAGCAGGACCTGCTGAGCGATGATAAGGAAATCGCCGAGCACTTGATGCTGATCGACCTGGGTCGTAACGACACCGGGCGTGTCTCTGAAATCGGTTCGGTGAAGCTCACCGAGAAGATGGTGATCGAGCGTTATTCCAACGTGATGCACATCGTGTCCAACGTCACCGGCGAGCTGAAGGCCGGATTGACCGCAATGGATGCGCTGCGGGCGATCCTGCCGGCGGGCACCTTGTCGGGCGCGCCGAAGATTCGTGCGATGGAAATCATCGACGAACTGGAGCCGGTCAAGCGTGGCGTGTATGGCGGTGCGGTGGGGTATTTTGCCTGGAACGGCAACATGGACACCGCGATTGCGATCCGTACGGCGGTGATCAAGGACGGCGAACTGCATGTGCAAGCGGGCGGCGGGATTGTGGCCGACTCGGTGCCGGCCCTGGAATGGGAAGAGACGCTGAACAAGCGCCGGGCGATGTTCCGGGCGGTGGCGCTGGCTGAGCAAACGCCGCAGGGCTGACTGCTGATCTCGATCCAAATGTGGGAGCCGGGCTTGCCCGCGATGGCGGTGTGACAGTCGATAGATTAGTTGACTGATCTACCGCTATCGCAGGCAAGCCAGCTCCCACAGTTGTTTTGTGGGGGATGTTAGATCGGCTCAGAAATCCAGGCTCACCCCGACACTCACCCCTTGCTGGGTCAAATTGTCATCCTTCCTCACGTTATACGCGGCGCTCAACACCAGCTCCTTGGTCAATCGCTGACTGACCCCCAGGCTCAGGCGATCTGAATTGGTGCGTGGCGTGTAGCCGTCCAGTTTGAAATTGATCCCCGGCACGCTGTTAAGCGACATGCCCACCCGCTGCGTATCGTTTTCAAACTCATGCTCGTGGGCGACTTCGCCAAACACCAGGGTTTGCGGCGTGACGCGATAGCTGCCTTGCAACCCCACGCCCAAGCGTTTGGAGTCGCGCTGTTGATCGTCAAACGTCAGCGCGGTGGAGCGTGCGTCTTTCTCTGAGTAACCATTCACCTCTACCCGCGCATAGTCGGCGCTGATGAACGGTGACAGGTGCCAGTCGCTGCCCGGCTGGGCGATGTCGTACCCCACGCGGCCGCTCAGGGCCCACAACCAGCCGTCAGTGTCGCCTTTCTCGGTGCCTTCGCTGACGCCCAGGGCGAACTTGCGCTTGAGGTTGTCGAAGTCCAGCTTGCCGCCCGTCAATGCTGCATCCGCCCACCAGTGATTCTGTTGGTACTGGGCGAAGGCCGTGCCCATGTAGCTGTTGAGCTTGTAGTCCGAATCGCTGGCGCCGGCCTCAAGGGTCTGGCGATAGAAGCCCGCTGCCACGCCGACGCGCCAGGCCTCGTTGAGGCGGTAACTGCCGCCGATGTTCAGGTTGTAGCCGCTGCCGTCACCGCTGGCCGAGCTGTTTTGGTCGTCGAAGTCCAGGTGCTGGCCGCCGGCGGCGACAATTGCCCGCCATTGGCCCACGGCCTGCCAGTTGCCGGAGTCGGCTTGCCATTGATTGCGCAATTCATCCTGGTGGGCACGCAAGGTGCCTTGGGCCATTTCCGGCAGCAGGGTGATTTCCCAGGGGGCGGCGAGCAGCGAATAGGCGTAGTCGGCGATCAATACCTGGCCGGCTTCGGTGGGGTGGACGGTGTCGTTGTAAATCAGCTTGGTCGGGTCTGGGTTGGTGCCGCCGACGCCGTACACGGGGTTCCGGCAGGTGGTGCCGCTGAAGCAGGTCTGGTTGAGATTCTGGTCGGTGGCAAAGCCAAAGCGCCCAGGGTCGGCGAAGGTTTCCTTGAGCAGCAACGGAATGTTCAGCGGGATGATCTGTGCATCTATTTGTGACAGGCGCTGGACCAATGTCTGGTTGAAGACGCCAGCCAGGGCGCTGACGGTGCCTTGGAGCGGCGTGCCATTGACGGCAGGTGTAAGGCCCAGGTCCGGCAGCATCCACACCATCACATAACGGGCCCCAGCCTGTTGCAGGGCCAGGGCGCTGTTGGCCAGGCGTCCGGCTGCGGCTGACGCCTGATCGGGGCTGAGCACCAGGCCGTCGAGGAAGTCATTACCGCCGCCGGAGAGAAAGTACAGCGCGTTGGGGTCGGCTCGGCCGCCCGTTGATGCGAGGTATCCGGGACGTGTACGCAGCACCTGCCCGGTGTCGCTGTCGGTGACGGTGGAGTTGCCGGTGATGGCATCGTAGATCTGCTGAGTGGTGTAGCCGCCGACCGCCCAGTTATTGCCGTCTGCCTGGCCCTGCGCAGCGCGTTCCGGGGAGGTGGAGGCATTCAGGTCGCCCGGGGCAACCCCCAGCTTGCCGCCCAATAACGTCGAGGAGATCAGCGAAGTGCTTTCGCCGCTGCCGTCAAAGTATTGCGGGCCGGTGCGGTTGGTGAAGCGATAGGTTGAGCCGGGGGCGCCAGGGTCTGCGAAAGTCCCGGCATCAGCCAGGCTGTCGCCGAACACGATCATGGTCGAGTAGGGCGATGGTGCGGCGAACGCCTGGGAGCAAGCCAGAGTTAACAGGCAGCCGACGAGTGGGGCGAAGTAGGGCTTTTTGGTCATGAGTCCGTCCATGATTTTATTTTTTTGTCTGCACTATGACTGTAGCGACCTCCCAAGGGTTCTGAAAAAATTGACGCCAATTATCGGGCAGGCAGTTTCCCCCGTATTTGCGGCGCCATATTGCACCGCTGGCGAGGCTACGTTACTGTGCTTGGACGTATGAATGAGACCCTCCCCGTGTTGATCATCAGCAAACTCTTGATGCGAGTAGTCAAGGCACACGCCCGTTGGCGTTGGCGCGCCTAACTTTTCTCTACCGGCCACGCCGGACCTGTACCGATTTGCCTTCTTCACCCTTTGTTCGACGCCCCTTGCCGGCCAACCCCGGCAACCGGAAAGTGCGTCTGGCAGCGGGTCACTCCCTTGGAAGGCCGTCATTAGAAGTCAGTGAATTCAAGAGGTTTTAACCCACATGTTGCTGATGATTGATAACTACGACTCCTTTACCTACAACGTTGTGCAGTACCTGGGCGAGCTTGGCGCCGAGGTCAAGGTGGTGCGCAACGACGAATTGACCGTGGCCCAGATCGCCGCGTTGAACCCTGAACGCATCGTCGTTTCCCCAGGCCCGTGCACCCCGACCGAAGCGGGTATTTCCCTGGAAGCCATCAAGTTCTTCGCCGGCAAGTTGCCGATCCTGGGCGTGTGCCTGGGCCATCAGTCCATCGGCCAGGCATTCGGCGGCGACGTGGTTCGCGCCCGCCAGGTGATGCACGGCAAGACCAGCCCGGTATTTCACAAGGACCAGGGCGTATTCCACGGCTTGAACCTGCCGGTGACGGTGACCCGTTATCACTCGTTGGTGGTCAAGCGTGAAACCCTGCCCGAGTGCCTTGAGCTGACGGCCTGGACCCAACTGGAAGACGGCTCCGTCGACGAGATCATGGGCCTGCGTCACAAGACATTGAACGTGGAAGGGGTGCAATTTCACCCGGAATCGATTTTGACCGAGCAGGGCTACGAGCTGTTCGCTAACTTTCTCAAGCAGAGCGGCGGCACGCGCTAAGGACTTTTCATGGATATCAAGACTGCCCTGAGCCGTATCGTCGGCCATCTGGACCTGAGCACCGCTGAAATGAGCGATGTGATGCGCGAGATCATGACCGGTCAATGCACCGACGCACAGATTGGCGCGTTCATGATGGCAATGCGCATGAAGAGTGAGAGCATCGACGAAATCGTCGGCGCCGTGTCGGTGATGCGCGAGCTGGCCGACAAGGTCGAGCTCAAGACCCTCGACGGTGTGGTCGACGTGGTCGGCACCGGCGGCGACGGTGCGAATATCTTCAACGTGTCGACGGCTTCTTCCTTCGTGGTGGCAGCTGCCGGCTGCACCGTGGCCAAGCACGGTAACCGTGCGGTGTCGGGTAAAAGCGGCAGCGCCGACTTGCTGGAAGCCGCAGGCATCTACCTGAACCTGACCCCGGTACAAGTGGCGCGTTGCATTGATAACGTCGGTATCGGCTTTATGTTTGCCCAGTCCCATCACGGGGCTATGAAACACGCCGCCGGCCCACGTAAAGATCTGGGCTTGCGCACCCTGTTCAACATGCTCGGCCCGCTTACGAATCCGGCCGGCGTGAAGCATCAGGTGGTGGGCGTGTTCAGCCAGGCGTTGTGCCGGCCATTGGCCGAAGTGTTGCAGCGCCTGGGCAGCAAGCACGTGCTGGTGGTGCATTCCAAGGACGGCCTGGACGAATTCAGCCTGGCGGCACCGACCTTCGTGGCGGAGCTGAAGGATGACCAGGTCACCGAGTATTGGGTCGAGCCTGAAGACCTCGGCATGAAAAGCCAGAGCCTGCACGGCCTGGCGGTGGAAAGCCCGGCGGCCTCCCTTGAATTGATTCGCGATGCCCTGGGGCGTCGCAAGACCGAAAACGGCCAGAAAGCCGCAGAAATGATTGTGCTCAACGCCGGTGCGGCGCTGTATGCCGCAGATCACGCCTACAGTCTTAAAGAGGGCGTCGCCCTCGCTCATGATGCGTTGCACACCGGGCTGGCGCGTGAAAAGCTCGAAGAACTGGGTGCGTTTACTGCGGTGTTCAAAGTGGAGAATGAAGGATGAGTGTTCCGACCGTTCTGGAAAAAATCCTCGCCCGCAAGGCAGAGGAAGTCGCCGAGCGCCGTGCCCGTGTCAGCCTGGCCGAGCTGGAAGGCCTGGCGAAAAGCGCTGATGCGCCCCGCGGTTTTGCCAATGCGCTGATCAAGCAGGCCAAGGACAAGCAGCCGGCCGTCATCGCTGAAATCAAAAAAGCTTCGCCGAGCAAGGGCGTGATTCGCGAGATCTTCATCCCTGAAGACATTGCCAAGAGCTATGAGAAGGGCGGTGCGACGTGCCTTTCGGTGCTGACCGATATCGACTATTTCCAGGGTTCCGACCTGTACCTGCAGCAAGCCCGCGCGGCGTGCTCGCTGCCGGTGATCCGCAAGGACTTCATGGTTGACCCGTACCAGATCATCGAAGCCCGTGCGCTGGGCGCCGATTGCGTGCTGCTGATCGTCTCCGCACTGGATGACGTGAAGATGGCCGAACTGGCTGCCGTGGCCAAAAGCGTCGGCCTCGACGTGCTGGTTGAAGTGCATGACGGTGATGAGCTGGAGCGCGCGCTGAAAACCCTCGACACACCGTTGGTGGGCGTCAACAACCGCAACCTGCACACCTTTGAAGTCAGCCTGGAAAATACCCTGGACCTGTTGCCGCGTATCCCGCGTGACCGGTTGGTGATTACCGAAAGCGGCATCGTCAATCGTGCGGATGTGGAGCTGATGGAAATCAGCGGCGTGTATTCGTTCCTGGTGGGCGAAACCTTCATGCGCGCCGAGAACCCGGGGGCTGAACTGCAGCGCCTGTTCTTCCCGGAACGTGGCGTCGCCGTCAGCGGCTCGACCCTGGATTGATGATGACCCAGCCGGTGGCGATGACGGTCGAGGCCGGCCTTAAGGCCGAGCAGGATTTGCTCGCCGCGGTCTGCGCGGGTGAGCAGCCGTTCGGCCTATTGTTCTGGCAACCGAATGATCAGGCTTTGGTGATGCCCCGTCGCCTGAGCCGGCTTCCGGCATTCGAGACGGCCAGCCAGGTGTCGGCCGACGCCGGTTGGCCGGTGCTGTTGCGGGAAACCGGCGGCGAGCCGGTTCCGCAATCGGCGGCCACGGTCAACATCGCGCTGGTCTATGCGCCGCCGCGCAGTGAAGGTGACCAAGGTCGCATCGAAACCGGTTACCAGCGTTTGTGCCAACCGATTTGCGACCTGCTGATCGAGTTGGGTGGCAATGCCTCGGTGGGCGAGATTGACGGTGCGTTTTGCGACGGTCGCTATAACGTCAACCTCGATGGCCGCAAAATGGTCGGTACCGCCCAACGCTGGCGCCAAAGTGGCGGGCGCCCGGTGGGATTGGTGCACGGTGCGTTACTGCTGGATGACGATCGCGTCGAGCTGATCGCTGCGGTCAATCGCTTCAATGAAGCGTGTGGCCTGGAACAGCGGGTGCGCGCCGAAAGCCACATTGCCTTGCACGAAGCCTTCGCTGCGCCTGACGCGATTGCCCGGCTCGATGCGTTGTACCGGCAGATGCTGGCGAGCTTCCTGCCGGTTTAGCGAGTGCCGTACACCACCATGGTCTTGCCTTTGACATGGACCAGGTTGCGTTCTTCCAGGTCCTTGAGCACCCGGCCTACCATTTCCCTTGAGCAACCCACGATCCGGCCGATTTCCTGGCGGGTGATCTTGATCTGCATCCCGTCGGGATGGGTCATGGCGTCCGGTTGCTTGCACAGTTCCAACAGGCAGCGGGCGACCCTGCCGGTGACGTCAAAGAACGCCAGGTCGCCGACCTTGCGCGTGGTGTCGCGCAGGCGCTGGGCGATCTGCCCGCTCAGGGCATACAGAATGTCGGGATCCTGCTGGGCCAATTCGCGAAACTTCGCATAGCTGATCTCGGCGACTTCGCATTCGACCTTGGCCCGCACCCAGGCACTGCGCTGCTGTTCCTTGCCGGCTTGTTCGAAAAGTCCGAGTTCACCGAAGAAATCACCGGTGTTGAGGTAGGCGATGATCATTTCGCGGCCATCGTCATCCTCGATCAGGATGGTGACTGAGCCTTTGATAATGAAGAACAGGGATTCCGAGCGCTCGCCCGCGCAGATGATGTTGTGCTTGGCCGGATGACGCCGGCGCTGACAATGCATCAGCAGTTTGTCGAGGTTCTTGATTTTGGGTGTGGGAGTAATAGCAACCATGGTTGTATCCCGAAAAGACTGCACGGTGTTGTTGAGCTTGTTTTTTTATCCAGCGCGATCAACGGCTAAGCTACATCATCCAATGGATGGCAATGCGCCATTGATTTGGCGCCAGCTTAACAGACACATTCTGACTACATTAGGGAATTTACCCGGCAAACCCTGCTGTTGATCGCTTTCATGGGAAACTCTGCCGCCCCAAAACCCTGTGCTAAGCTGGCGACCCTTTTTTAGCAGTGGAGTCTGGGCGATGAAGGCACGCATCCAATGGGCGGGCGAAGCCATGTTCCTCGGTGAGTCGGGCAGTGGCCACGTGGTGGTCATGGATGGCCCGCCGGAGGCCGGTGGCCGCAACCTGGGCGTACGCCCGATGGAAATGCTCCTGCTTGGTGTAGGCGGTTGCAGCAATTTCGACGTGGTCAGCATCTTGAAGAAGTCCCGACAGGCGGTGGAAAGCTGCGAAGCGTTCCTGGAAGCCGAGCGTGCCACCGAAGACCCCAAGGTATTTACCAAGATCCACATGCATTTCGTGGTCAAGGGCCGGTCGTTGAAAGAAGCCCAGGTCAAGCGTGCCATTGAGCTGTCGGCCGAGAAGTACTGCTCGGCCTCGATCATGCTGGGCGCTGCGGGCGTTGCCATTACTCATGACTACGAGATCATTGAGTTGGGCTGATTCCTCAATCAGCAGGCAAAAAGAAAGGGCGCTAAAAAGCGCCCTTTCTGGTTTTTTGTAGGAGCAAGCTTGCTCGCGATGGGCGTTAACGATAACGCGGACATCCTGAATGAATGCGGTGCTCTTGCGTTTTTCGCGAGCAAGCTCGCTCCTACAGGGCCGGCCTCAGATGCGGTAAGTGCTCTTGGTCATGACCTTGGCCAGCAGGCTCATGCCGAATTTCACCGGTGCCGGGAAGCGGAAGCCGCCGGCGTCCAGCGCGCTTTCGGCGTGATGCTCTTCATCTATGCGCATCTGCTCAAGAATCGCCCGGGATTTTTCGTCCTCGGCCGGCAGTTGCTCAAGGTGTTCGTTGAGGTGTTTGCACACCTGATGCTCGGTGGCGGCCACAAAACCCAGGCTGACTTTGTCGCTGATCAACCCGGCCACCGCCCCAATGCCAAACGACAGGCCGTAGAACAGCGGGTTCAGCACGCTGGGATGGCTGTTCAACTGGCGGATGCGTTGTTCGCACCAGGCCAAATGGTCAATTTCTTCTTCGGCGGCGTGTTCCATCGCGGCGCGCACTTGCGGCAGCTTGGCGGTCAGGGCCTGGCCCTGGTACAGCGCCTGAGCACAGACTTCGCCGGTATGGTTGATGCGCATCAGGCCGGCGACGTGGCGGGTGTCGCTCTCGCTCATTTGCGCTTCGGGCTGCACGATGGCTGGCGACGGGCGGTGCGGTTGGCCGCTGAATGGCAGCAGCGTGCGCATGGCCGTGTCGGCTTGCAGCAACAGACGGTCAATCGGCGAGTAGTGACGTTGGGTAGTCATGCTGACCTCCGGGAAGAATCTCGGCGGCCAGTTTACCGCAAGAGAGGGTGAAGCGTTTGCGCTGGGTCAAATTGCTTGTGTGGCGAGGGAGCTTGCTCCCGCTGGAGTGCGCAGCGCTCCCGGTTTTATGCGGCCGCTACGCGACCGAGCGGGAGCAAGCTCCCTCGCCACAGATGGTGCTCAGCCCGGCGGCCAGTTCATCTGGCGCTGACCCAGAACATGCATATGGATGTGATAAACAGTCTGCCCGCCATCTTCATTGCAGTTCATCACCACACGGAAGCCCTTTTCGCAGCCTTGTTCAACGGCCAGGCGTTGGGCGGTGAACAGGATATGCCCGGCCAGCGCCTTGTCTTCCTCGGTGAGGTCGTTAAGGGTACGGATCGGCTTTTTCGGAATCACCAGGAAATGCACGGGTGCCATTGGCGCGATGTCGTGGAAGGCCAGGACCTGGTCATCCTCGTAGATGATTCTCGCGGGTATTTCTCTGTTGATGATCTTGGTGAACAGAGTATCCACAGCTGTTTCTCCATTGTGAAAGTGCAAGGTGAGTGTACTCAGCGGGTCAGCGCGGGCAATAGGCCTTGTTGATGGCGCCGGCAATCTTGCGCGTCAGCCAGCGCGGGCTGAAGCGCGGGCTGAACGCCAGCCAGCGATTACGCCGGCCGGGAATGATGATGGCTTTGTTCTTGGCCAGGGCGCGCACGGTATAGAGCGCAACTTCCTCCGGGCTCATCAGCTGTTGGCTGCGGTCCAGTTTGGCGGTGTCCATTTGTGCGGTGCCGAAGAACGCGGTACGGGTCGGGCCGGGGCAGAGGACGGAAACCTTGATGCCACAGGTTTTGAGTTCTTCGCGCAAGCCTTCGGAAAAGTGCAGCACGTAGGCCTTGCTGGCGTAGTAGGTGCTCATCCAGGGGCCCGGCTGGAAGGCAGCAACCGATGCGACGTTGAGAATCTGCCCACCGCCGTGCAGGGCCATCGCATTGCCGAGAGCGTGGCACATGCGGGTCAGGGCTAGGATGTTGACTTCCATCAGGTCCTGCTCGGTCATCCAGTCCTGTGCCAGGAACGGGCCGCTGGTGCCGATGCCGGCGCAGTTGACCAGCAGGTCGATCTGCCGTTCGCCCTCCTCAAGCTCCAGCAGGAACCCGGACAGGCGCAAGGGCTCGCCCAGGTCGCAGGCGCGGAACAGCACCTCGACGCCAAAGCGTTGGGTCAATTCGATTGCAATGCTTTCCAACTGATCACGCTGGCGGGCCACCAGAATCAAGCTGCGGCCGCGACGGGCCAGTGCTTCGGCCAAGGCCAGGCCGATGCCGCTGGAGGCACCGGTGATCAGAGCGTAACGGGTCATGCGTTTCTCCATCGCAACGCTACCGGGCCTGTGACAGAGGCGTCACAGGCGTCGGGCGTTTTTCACTGTTGCGTAGAGTCTACAGGTTCGGCTGTGTCGTCAGCACTTTGCACATCGACTTCATCGACGGCGGTGGCCTGGTCGCTGTCGTCATCGGAATTGATGGAGCTGCTTTCGTAGCTGGCGCCTACGTCGCTTTCCAGTTGATCCAGGTAGCCGCTCATGCCCACCAGCACCGCGCCGGCAAAGATCAGCGGAATGAATGCCAGCCACAGGGCGGACAGGATTTTTACCGCGGTAGAGTTGCGCGGCGGTGGCGCGCCGTACTGGTTGGCGCCGGTATTGCCCGGGAGAACCATCAGCAGAATCGGGAAGATGCTGCCTACGAACGGCACCAGGTGCAGGAACCACAGCCAGCCGGACCAACCCAGGTCATGCAGGCGCTGTACGGTGATCTGCACGCTGACCCACACGGCGGCCACGAGTAGGGCGATCCCGACCAGAAAGCCAATGACCATGGCAATCGTCGGAGACACCGCGGCGATGCCCAGCCCGACAGTAAAGAACGCGCCCGAGACGAGCAGCATCACCACGCTCAATACCAGTGTCCACGCCAGGAAGCGCAAGCGCCCGATACGGCCGTTGACGGTGAATACTTTAAGGGTGGAAAACTCCGGCAGGTTCTCGCCGACGGCGGCCCGGGGCGGGGCGTAAGGTGATGCGGCGGGGGTTGTGTAATCGGTCGAGCTGCCGGAGCCCGTTTCGTGGGTTTCGGCAAGGCTGAAGGCGACGGGCTGCTCTTCTTCTATGCGCGCGTCGACACCGGCATTTTTCAGCGCTTGCAGGTAGGTTTCGGCATCGGCGCGGGAAAGGTCGCGTTTCAGGGCGACAGGGCGGCCGGTGAGGAGTTTTTCTATCGCGTCAACTTCGCTTTTGAACAGCTCGGCGAGGTTCAGCTTGGCGGTGGTGCTCTCGACGCCCGGGAGCAATGCGCCATCAAACACAATCTTGAAACGGTTGTCGCTCATGCGGGCATCCTTGTCACTGAAATAGGGGAGGCCTGCTTCGATCAGCAGGCTTTACATCGCGGGTCAGCGTGGCCAGCGTTCAGGCAATTGTGCCGCGTGCTCGAGCGCCTTGCGGTATTCGGCATCCAGGCGGGCCACGAGTTCATCGACACTGGGCAAATCATCTATCTCACCGACGCCCTGGCCGGCAGACCATACGGTCTTCCAGGCTTTGGCCTCGTCGTTGAGTGGCTTGAGCTTGGAGCCGAAATTGACTTCGCCCTTGCCTTGCAGCGCAGCGAGGTCGAAACCGGCGTTTTCCAGGCTCTGGCGCATGAAGCTTGCGGGCACACCGGAGACGGCTGGAGTGTGCACGATGTCGGCGGCGCGCGATGTGAGCAGCATCTCTTTATAAGCATCCGGGGCGTGGCTTTCGGTGGTGCCGATAAAACGGGTGCCGAAATAGGCCAGGTCGGCGCCGAGTAGTTGTGCCGCGAGGATTTCGTGGCCGTGGTTGAGGCAGCCGGCGAGTAGCAGGGTCTTGTCGAAGAACTGACGAATCTCTGCAATCAGCGAAAACGGGCTCCAGGTACCGGCGTGGCCACCGGCGCCCGCCGCGACGGCGATCAGGCCGTCGACGCCGGCTTCAGCGGCTTTCTCGGCATGGCGCCGGGTGGTGACGTCGTGGAATACCAGGCCGCCGTAGCTGTGCACGGCGTCCACCAATTCTTTCACCGCGCCCAGGCTGGTGATGACGATCGGCACCTTGTGTTCGACGCAGATCGCCAGGTCAGCTTCCACACGCGGGTTGCTGTTGTGCACGATCAGGTTGACCGCATAGGGCGCCGGCTTGTCCAGCAGCGCCAGGCCCGCTTCGATCTCTTCCAGCCACGCCTTGAAACCGCTGCTTTCGCGCTGGTTGAGCGCCGGGAAACTCCCGACGATCCCGTTGCGGCAGCAGGCCAGTACCAGTTGCGGGTTGGAAATCAGAAACATCGGCGCAGCCACTACAGGCAGGCGCAGATTTTGTTCGAGCGAAGCGGGCAGCGACATTGGAAGTACCCCGAGTAATAGAAATTAGAACGGTTTGACCACGACCAAAATTACGATAGCCAGCAATATCAGAACTGGCACTTCATTGAACCAGCGATAAAAGACATGGCTGCGGGTGTTTTCGCCACGGGCAAAACGTTTTACCTGTGCGCCGCACATGTGGTGGTAGCCGATCAGCAGTACTACCAGGGTCAACTTGGCGTGGATCCAGGCGCCGGATTGAAAGATGGCGGGGTTGAGGTAGATCAGCCAGCCACCGAACACCAGGCTGGCAATCATTGCCGGGCCCATGATGCCGCGGTACAGCTTGCGCTCCATGACGCTGAAGCGTTCCTTGCTGACGGTGTCCTCGCTTTGAGCGTGGTAGACGAACAGGCGCGGAAGGTAGAACAGCCCGGCAAACCAGCAGACGATGCTGATGATATGGAAGGCTTTGACCCATAGATAAAGCATTTTTAGTTATTCCCAGGTTCACGGTAGCTGAAGATAGTAGTGGCTCAAGCGTCTACACGTCACGTTGACGGTTGTCGCAGGACGATACGGACCCTATTATCGACGGCTTTCCAGTGGGTTCGTTGAGGGCAGGTTTATGGTTAAGGTCGGTATCGTCGGCGGCACGGGTTACACCGGTGTCGAATTGCTGCGTTTGTTGGCTCAGCATCCGCAAGCTGAGGTGGTGGTGATCACTTCCCGATCCGAGGCCGGCCTGGCTGTGGCCGACATGTACCCGAACCTGCGAGGCCACTATGACGGCCTGGCGTTCAGCGTTCCGGACATCAAGACCCTGGGCGCGTGTGATGTGGTGTTCTTCGCCACGCCCCACGGTGTGGCCCACGCCCTGGCGGGCGAGTTGCTGGCCGCTGGCACCAAGGTGATCGACTTGTCGGCAGACTTCCGCCTGCAGGACGCCGATGAGTGGGCCAAGTGGTACGGCCAGCCTCACGGCGCGCCGGAGTTGCTGGAAGAGGCGGTGTATGGCCTGCCGGAAGTCAATCGCGAGCAGATCAAGCAGGCGCGTCTGATCGCCGTGCCGGGTTGCTATCCGACCGCCACGCAGTTGGGTTTCCTGCCATTGCTGGAGGCCGGGTTGGCGGATGCATCGCGCCTGATTGCTGACTGCAAGTCGGGTGTCAGTGGTGCGGGTCGGGGTGCAGCGGTAGGTTCGCTGTACTCCGAGACGTCGGAAAGCATGAAAGCCTATGCAGTCAAAGGCCATCGCCACTTGCCGGAAATTCGCCAGGGGCTGCGTCGCGCGGCGGGTAAGGATGTCGGCCTGACGTTTGTGCCGCACCTGACGCCGATGATTCGCGGGATCCACTCAACGCTGTATGCAACGGTCGTCGATCGCTCGGTGGATCTGCAGGCGCTGTTTGAAAAGCGCTATGCCAATGAACCGTTCGTCGACGTGATGCCGGCGGGCAGCCACCCGGAAACCCGCAGCGTGCGTGGTGCCAACGTGTGCCGTATTGCAGTGCACCGCCCACAGGATGGTGACCTGGTGGTGGTGTTGTCGGTGATCGATAACCTGGTGAAGGGTGCTTCGGGCCAGGCGGTGCAGAACATGAACATCCTGTTTGGCCTGGACGAGAAGCTGGGCCTGTCCCACGCGGGCATGCTGCCGTAAGTTTTCTGCTGTTGCGCAAAGGCCCGTTGATCGGGCCTTTCGTGTTTTTAATGGCCGCTGCGCAGATTGATATACCGTAACAATAGTTGACCGCTTTTCTAGGAGAAGCGGATAATGCCCGCCATCACGCATATGGCGGCGCTACGCCGGGAGATTATCAGCATGAGCGTTGAATCCTTCACCCCCACGGCTTTGCAATTCACCCACGGTGCTGCGCACAAGGTGAAGAGCCTGGTCGATGAAGAGGGTAATGATCGCTTGAAGCTGCGCGTATTTGTTACGGGCGGCGGTTGTTCAGGGTTTCAGTACGGTTTCACCTTCGATGAAGACGTGGCCGATGACGACACCATCGTTGAGCGCGAGGGCGTAAGCCTGGTCGTGGATCCGATGAGCTTCCAGTACCTGGCAGGAGCCGAGGTGGATTATCAGGAAGGTCTGGAAGGTTCGCGCTTCGTGATCAAGAACCCGAATGCAACCACCACGTGTGGTTGCGGGTCTTCGTTCTCGATCTGATCGACAGCGGATGTGAAAACGCCGCTTGGCCTTGATAGGGCCAAGCGGCGTTTTGCTGTGTGGGGTTCAGGCGGGGTAGATCGCGCCGAGTACGCGAAGCCCGCGGGCGCCGGTGACGCTGGGGCGGTTGGCGGCGATGCCTTCGAGGCAGCAATGGGCCAGCCAGGCGAAGGCCATGGCCTCGACCCAGTCCGGGTCTACGCCGTAGGTGGCGGTGCTGCTCACTTGAGTGGCGGGCAGCAAGGTGCTCAGGCGGTTCATCAAGGTTGCGTTGTGGGCGCCACCGCCGCAGACCAGCAGGGTTTCGGTCTGTGGTTGGGCGGTTTTCAGGGATTCGACGATGGTCAGGGCGGTGAGCTCAAGCAGCGTGGCCTGCACGTCTTGGGCCGCGAATGACGGTAATCGGCCCAAGTGATGTTCCAGCCATCCCAGGTTGAAGACTTCGCGCCCAGTGCTTTTTGGCCCTTTGGTCACGAAGAATGGGTCGCCGAGTAATGCCTGGAGTAGCTGTGGCTCAACGTTTCCGCCGGCTGCCCACTGGCCATCGCGGTCAAAGTTCTCGCCGCGTTGCTGCAGGATCCAGGCATCGAGCAGGACATTCCCCGGGCCGCAGTCAAAGCCGGCGACCGGTTTGCCAGTCTCGATCAAGCTGAGATTACTGAAGCCGCCGACGTTCAGCACGGCGCGGTTGCCCGTACGCTCGCCAAACAATGCCTCATGAAAGGCGGGCACCAGCGGAGCGCCTTGCCCGCCGGCGGCGACATCGCGGCTGCGGAAGTCACTGACGACGGTGATTCCGGTCAACTCGGTGAGCAGCGCCGGGTTGCCGATCTGTACGGTAAAGCCCCGTGCAGGTTCGTGGCGAATGGTTTGCCCGTGACTGCCAATCGCACGAATGTCCTGGGCTTTGAGTTTCTGCTGATCCAGCAGGGCATGAATACCCTGGGCGGCGAGTGTCACCCAGTTATGCTGGGCGATTGCCGAACGGGCAATCTCGTCCGGGCCGCTGGCGCAAAGGCCAAGCAGCTTGGAACGCAGGGATTCAGGCATGGGGATGTAGTGGGTGGCGATCAGCTTGATCGCCGGCGCCTGCTCGATCAGCGCAATGTCCAGGCCATCAAGGCTGGTCCCGGACATCACACCTATATAGAGCGACATGGCTTAGCGTTTCGCCGAGGCCAGGAGAGTGGAGCGCTCCTGATCCATGCGGGCCATCAGTGGCTGGCTCTGCTGCAGGAAGCGTGCGCGCTCGGCCTTGGCGATTGGATCGGCCATTGGCAGCTTCTGGCCCAGTGGGTCGACGTGCACGCCGTTGACCTGGAACTCGTAGTGCAGGTGCGGGCCGGTAGACAGGCCGGTGGTGCCGATGTAGCCGATCACCTGGCCTTGCTTGACGTTACTGCCCGTCTGCACACCTTTGGCAAAACCTTGCATATGGCCATACAGCGTACGGTACGTGTTGCCGTGTTGGATGATCACGGTGTTGCCATAGCCACCACGGCGACCGGCGAGCAATACCTTGCCGTCACCGGCAGCCTTGATTGGCGTACCACGTGGCGCGGCGTAGTCGACGCCTTTGTGTGCGCGAATTTTGTTCAGAATTGGATGCTTGCGACCCATCGAGAAACGCGAGCTAATACGGGCGAAGTCAACCGGAGTACGGATGAAAGCCTTGCGCATGCTGTTGCCGTCGGCGGTGTAGTAGCTGCTGTTGCCTTGTTTGTTGGTGTAGCGCACTGCGGTGTAGGTCTTGCCACGGTTGGTGAACCGCGCCGAAAGGATGTTGCCAGTGCCTACGACCTTTCCGTTGGCGACCTTCTGCTCGTAGATCACGTCGAATTCGTCACCCTGGCGAATGTCCTGGGCGAAGTCGATGTCGTAGCCAAACACGCTGGCCATATCCATGGTCATGCTGTGGGACAAACCGGCGCGGGCGGCGGATTGCGACAAAGAGCTGTTGATCACTCCGTGTACATACGCAGAGCGCATGACTGGCTTGGTCGTGACTCGATTGAACGCAAAGCCCTTGGCGCCCTTGGTCAGCGTGATGCTTTCCAGGTCGCTGACGCTACTGTGCAGGTTGTTCAACTGGCCGTCGGGGGTGAACTCGAATTCAAGCTTCTGGCCGTGCTTGAGCTGGGTGAACTGCTTGGCCTGCTTGTCGCTTGCCAGTACATCGTTAACTGTCGCGGCGGGAAGACCGACCTTTTCGAACAGGGTCGACAGGGTGTCGCCTTTGGCAACAATGACTTCCCGGTGTAGCGGGTTCTTCGGTGCTTCTACCGCCGGCGTGGCCTGTGCGGTCTCTGGGGTGTCTTCGGCGCTGTTTTCGATCTGGGCAAACGGCGATTCTGCGGCGCCATTTGTGGCTTGTAGTGCGTCGGAAGCGTCTTGATCTTGTGTCAGTTGCTCAACCGGACTTTCAAGGTCAAGGCTCAGTGTCGTTCGTTTGGCTTCTACATCGCTGGAAGGGAATACCAGGAGTGCCAGGCTCAGAAGGGCGGCGATCCCACTTGCGGCGAGCAGGTGGGTCTTCGGGTAAAGCGGCGGCGCTTTAGACGGTTCTGTGGTCATAAGTAATTTTGACTTTGAAAAGATGAATTGGAAAAGATGAATGACATGATGAAGATGAAATAACTGTATAAAATATAACCAAATCATCTGTGGTGCAAGCTTGCGAACGCTAGGCTTGCTGAACGGTGTCCGTGCGCAGGGCAAAACTTGTAATTAGTCCCTGATCTTGTATGGTTGGTTCCCTTTTGAATCTGAGCCTTGCGGGTCTGTTATGAAGTCGGTTGAAGAGCAGCTAGCGCTGATCAAACGTGGTGCGGAAGAACTGTTGGTTGAAGCTGAGCTGATCGAAAAGCTCAAGCGTGGCCAGCCCCTGCGTATTAAGGCTGGCTTTGATCCGACGGCGCCGGATCTGCACCTTGGGCATACCGTGCTTATTAATAAGCTGCGTCAGTTCCAGGAGCTGGGGCATCAGGTGATCTTCCTTATAGGTGACTTCACCGGGATGATCGGCGACCCGAGCGGCAAGAGCGCGACGCGTCCGCCGCTGACTCGTGAGCAGGTTCTCGATAACGCCGAGACCTACAAGACCCAGGTCTTCAAGATTCTTGATCCGGCCAAGACCGAGGTGGCGTTCAACTCCACCTGGATGGATCAGATGGGGCCCGCGGACTTCATTCGTCTGACGTCCCAGTACACCGTTGCTCGCATGCTTGAGCGCGATGACTTCGACAAGCGCTACTCCACCAATCAGCCGATCGCTATCCATGAGTTCCTGTACCCGCTGGTTCAGGGGTATGACTCGGTGGCGTTGCGTGCCGATGTCGAGTTGGGCGGTACCGATCAGAAGTTCAACCTGCTGATGGGGCGTGAGCTGCAGCGTGCGTATGGGCAAGAAGCTCAATGCATTCTGACCATGCCGTTGCTGGAGGGGTTGGATGGCGTCAAGAAGATGTCCAAGTCTCTGGGTAACTATGTAGGTATCCAGGAAGCGCCGGGTGTGATGTACGGCAAGCTCGTCTCGATTCCCGATGCGCTGATGTGGCGTTACTTCGAGCTGTTGAGCTTCCGCTCGATGGATGAGATCAATGCATTGCGTGCCGATGTAGAGGCGGGTGCGAATCCGCGGGACGTGAAGATCAAGCTCGCTGAAGAGATCGTGGCGCGTTTCCATGGCGAAGAGGCTGCTGCCAGTGCTCATCGTGCTGCGGGTAACCGTATGAAGGATGGCGAGCTGCCGGATGATTTGCCTGAGATCGAATTGACTGCTGGCGAGGCAATGCCAATCGCTGCTGTCCTTAATAAGGCGGGCCTGGTGAAGAACTCGGCAGTGGCGCGCGACCTTCTGGGTTCCGGTGGTGTGCGTATAGATGGTGAGGTTGTCGATCGCACCTTTATATACGAACTGGGCGCGACCCACGTTTGCCAGGCCGGCAAGAAGGCATTTGCGCGTATTACGCTTAAATCCGAATAAACCTGAAATTAACTGTTGACGGCGTTTTATATCTGTCTATAATTCGCC
>NZ_JAOTOA010000008.1:0-233000 GCF_036346535.1 Pseudomonas sp. Z18(2022) | reverse complement strand
CGGGGGCGGGCACACCGTCCAAAGCACTGCAGCTGGATGTAGAAGCGTTGGCGGCACAGGAATGGGACCTGGTAACCGTAGCTGAAGCAACGGGTGGTGTGATTGATGCCGGCAAGATCAATAACGTACAGATTGACGGCTGGCCCTTTATGCAACCAGGACAACCACTCTGGATTGACTTGCACGGGACCGAAGACTTGGCGCTACGCAATGGGCGCACGGTAACCGCTGCCGAGTTCAATGCCAAACTTATACTGGAGCCGATCCCAGCCAGCTACCTGATGACGCTGAGGGACACCAGCACCCTGGAAATCACAGCTTATGTGTCGCTGGATGGGACGAACAATAAGGCAACGGCGCAGCAGTTCGAAATGGCAACATACGTGATTAAGGCCGGTGTACGGCCCGAAATCACAAGGCTGGCTACCGTAGTAAGCAGCTCAGTCCCGAACGGGGGCTCAAGCTACGAACCCAGAGCAACACTCACCGGGCGCGCGGAACCGCTGCAGGAGGTCGAGGTGTTCTACGGCGCTACATCTAAAGGCTTTGCAACAGCCAATAACTCTGGAGTCTGGACACTGCCGGTGACCGACCTGACCGTAGGCACTCAGAGCTTTACGGCCGTTACCGTCGGTGGTGGCCTGACGTCTGATCCCTGGGTACTGACCGTCCTGGCGGTAATTGCTCCACAAATCACCAGAGTCGGAGGTGGCTACGACTTTGGCAGTGGTACTGGAGAAACCATACCCGACGGCGGCACCTGGAACGGACGGACAATCAATGTTTCCGGCACAGGCACTCCCGGACACATACTGGGTGTTACGACAGACACACCTCCTGTCGAAACACTCTATTTTCCTACGAGAGTTGCAGCCGATGGAACATGGAGTACGGGCCTGTATCAAGGTTACCCATTAAACAAAGGATTTGTGCGGGTCCGGATTGCTGACGGCGATGCAAATCTAGTCTCCACCAGTTCAAGACAACTCAACTGGAAATGGCCAGCTTAGGTAACCGAAAAACATAACGGACGGATAAACGGGACAAATCTACTTAAACAGATTTGCCCCGTTTTTCTGCGTTCCCAGAAGCCCACTCGCTACCTTAATCCTCGCTTAATCCCCCCGCCACAGCATCCGGGCACTGTTCCCGGAGCCAATACCAATGTCAAAAATCCGCTCATTGTGTGTCGCCAGCCTGCTGCTCGGCAGCGTCCTGCCCGCCTTCGCCGCCACTGAAGGCCCAACCTACGGCCCAGAACTGCAAGGCTTCCAATACCCTTATCCGGTGGAACACTTCACCTTCCAGTCCCAGGGCAAATCCCTGCAAATGGGCTACATGGACGTGCCGGCCAAGGGCAAGGCGAATGGGCGCAGCATCGTGCTGATGCACGGCAAGAACTTCTGCGGCGCCACCTGGGATGCCTCGATCAAGGCCTTGAGTGACGCCGGCTACCGGGTGATCGCTCCCGACCAGATCGGTTTCTGCACCTCCAGCAAACCGGACAATTACCAGTACAGCTTCCAGCAACTGGCGATCAACACTCACCAGTTGCTGGAAAAACTCGGCATTCAAAAGGCCACGCTTCTTGGCCATTCCACCGGCGGCATGCTCGCCACGCGCTACGCCCTGCTATATCCGGAACAAACCGAACAACTTGCACTGGTAAACCCTATCGGCCTGGAAGACTGGAAAGCCATTGGCGTGCCCTATCGCAGCGTTGACCAATGGTACGAGCGCGAGCTGAAGCTCACCGCCGACGGCATCCGCAACTACGAACGCGACACCTACTACGCCGGCCACTGGAAGCCAGAATACGAGCGCTGGGTGCAGATGCTCGCCGGTATGAACAAGGGCCCCGGCCACACCGTGGTGGCATGGAACTCGGCGCTGATTTACGACATGATCTTCACCCAGCCGGTGTACTACGAGTTCAAGGACCTGCAGATGCCCACCCTGCTGCTGATCGGCACAGCCGACAACACCGCCATTGGCAAAGACATCGCCCCACCGGCGGTCAAGGCGAAGATCGGCAACTACGCGGTATTGGGCAAGCAGGTGGCCAAGTTGATCCCCCACGCCACCCTGGTGGAATTCCCGGGCCTGGGCCATGCGCCGCAAATGGAAGAACCGGCACAGTTTCACAAGGCGCTGTTGCAAGGGCTGAATGCCCTCTAATCCAACCTTTTTCGAGGCACGCGTGAATGTCGGTACAGATCGCAGTGATTGATGATTGGCAGAATGTGGCCAGTGGCGTGGTGGACTGGTCAGTCCTGGCGTCGGTCGGCCAGGTGCATTTCCTCCACGAGTACCCCGCAGATACCGCCACGCTGATCGAGCGCTTGCAGGGTTTCGAAGTGATCTGCGTGATGCGCGAGCGCACCACGTTTGACCAGGCCCTGCTGCAAGGCTTGCCCAAGCTCAAGCTGCTGGTGACCGGCGGCATGCGCAACGCCGCCATCGACATTCCCGCCGCCAAGGCCCTGGGCATCCAGGTGTGCGGCACCGACAGCTACAAACACGCCGCCCCGGAACTGACCTGGGCACTGATCATGGCCTCCACCCGCAACCTGCTGGCCGAAGCCAATTCCCTGCGCGCCGACGGCTGGCAAGTGGGCCTGGGCGGTGATCTGTACGGCAAGACCCTGGGGATTCTCGGCCTGGGCAGCATTGGCCAGAAGATCGCCAAGTATGGCCAGGCATTCGGCATGCGCGTGATTGCCTGGAGCGAAAACCTCACCCCGGAACGCGCCGCCGAGACCGGCGTGACCTGGGTCAGCAAGCGTGAACTGTTTGAACAGGCGGATGTGTTGTCGATTCACCTGGTGCTCAGCGACCGCAGCCGCGGGCTGGTGGACGCCGAGGCGCTGGGATGGATGAAGCCTGCGGCGCACCTGGTGAATACGGCGCGCGGGCCGATTGTCGATGAGGCGGCCTTGATTGACGCACTGGCCAATGGCCGGCTGGCAGGCGCGGCACTGGATGTCTACGCCCAGGAGCCGTTGCCTGCCGGGCACCCGTTCCGCCAGTTGCCGAATGTATTGGCCACGCCACACGTCGGTTATGTCAGCGAGCAGAATTACCGCCAGTTCTACGAGCAGATGATCGAAGACATTCAGGCGTGGGCCAAAGGCGTGCCTGTCCGCGCACTATAGCGGTGCACACCTCCCACCTCCCGTAGCAGCTGTCGAGCGCCAGCGAGGCTGCGTAGGGCGCGACCCGGTTCAGAATCGGCAGTGCGCCCGACGCAGCCTCGCTGGCGCTCGACAGCTGCTACTACGGAAGCGGTACCGGCGCTAGGGACGCTACGGTGCGGATGAAAAAAATTTGTCCTACAAAATCCCCCCACAGACCCCACGGGCTCTGGGATCTGTCCTAGACTCATGACCGATGGGTCCGTTCCAAAACAAAAACCCCGCAAAAAATCGAAACTTTCGAACTCTGCCGTAGGTCAGGTTTAAGGTAAGGCGAGCGCTGACGGTTCACGCCGAATGCCCGTCCATCCACTCTATTTAAGACTCCAGCACAACTGGCATAAGGCTTGCCAGTCTGTGTAGCGCTTGTGCGCCTGGCCGCAGGATGCGGTCAACCTTCGCTGATTGCCATATGCCATCAGCCGACCAACACATGGGAGAGAACTATGATCAGTGCCGCTGTAGATACTCAGGGAGAGCGTTTTAGTCAGCCGGTTGGCGGGCCGACCTCACTGGCCGACCTGCCGAACGCGCTGCGGCCGGTACAGAGTCAGAATCCCAATCGCAAGAAAGTGCTGTTTGTCACCTCCGAACTGGCTGACCTGGTGAAAACCGGCGGCCTGGGCGACGTGTCCGCTGCCCTGCCCCGCGCCATGGCGCACCTGCACGATGTGCGCGTGCTGATCCCCGGCTACCCGCAGGTGCTGGACAGCGACAACCCCATTCATATCATCGGTGAGCTGGGCGGCCACGCCGCATTGCCACCGTGCAAGATCGGGCGCATGGACCTCAAGGATGGCCTGGTCATCTACGTGCTGATCTGCCCCGAACTGTATGAGCGTGAAGGCACGCCCTACGGCGCCAACAACGGCCGTGACTGGCCCGACAACCATATCCGCTTCGCCCGCCTGGGCCTGGCCGCCGCCGATATTGCCGCCAACCTGGCGCAGATCCACTGGTGTCCGGACCTGGTGCACGCCCATGACTGGCCCGCCGGCCTGGCACCCGCCTACATGCACTGGCGTGGGTCACGCACCCCGACGCTGTTCACCATTCATAACCTGGCCTACCAGGGTGTGGTCAGCCTGGCCTCGTGCCCGGAACTGGGGATTCCCGAACACGCCTTGCAACAGGAAGGCATGGAGTTCTACGGCAAGCTGTCATTCCTGAAGGCCGGCATGGCGTACTCCAGCCATATCACCACGGTCAGCGCGACCTACGCCCAGGAAATCACCACCCCCGAATTCGGCTGTGGCCTGGACGGTTTCCTCGCCAGCAAGACCCAGCAAGGCCTGCTCAGCGGCATTCCCAACGGCATCGATGAAAGCTGGGAAGCGTCCACCGACTCGCACCTGACTCACCCCTTCAATATCGGTGACTGGGAAGGCAAGGCGCTGAACGCCGCCCATGTGCGCAACCTGTTCGGCCTGCATGACTCCACCGGCCCGCTGTTCGCCGTGGTGTCGCGCCTGGTCTACCAGAAAGGCCTGGACCTGACCGAAGCGGTCGCAAGCTTCATCGTCGAAAACGGCGGCCAGATCGCGATCATCGGTCGCGGCGAGCCTGAAGAAGAACAAGCCATGCGCGCCCTGGCCCTGCGCTTTCCCGGCCAGATCGGCGTGCGCATCGGCTTCAACGAGACCGACGCCCGCCGTATGTTTGCCGGTAGCGACTTCCTGCTGATGCCGTCCCGTTATGAACCCTGCGGCCTGAGCCAGATGTACGCCCAGCGCTTCGGCTCGTTGCCGGTGGCGCGCAACACCGGTGGCCTGGCCGACACCATTGAGGATGGCGTCACCGGCTTCCTGTTCAACGAATCCACTGTCGAAAGCTATGAAGCGGCCCTGAGCCGCGCGTTCAAGGTGTTCGCCTTCCCAGGCTTGCTCAATGCGATGCGTTGCCGAGCCATGGCCGCTCCGTTCAACTGGAGCCAGGCAGTGGAACCCTACGCCGAACTTTATGAAAAACTGGTGGCGAAAGCGCTGGGAAGATCGGGGAAACAGTAAAAAAGAGGTCTTCATAGATGCCGTCAAGGACTCTGGAAACCTGGCCCCACGGCGCGATCATGCTGGATGCGGAACACACCCGTTTCGCCTTGTGGGCGCCAGACGCGTTTTATGTCAGCGTTGAATTTGAAGAAGGTAAATCGGTGGCAATGCTGCCCCAGGCCGATGGCTGGTTTGTGGTGCAGCTGCAATGCCCACCGGGCACGCGCTACCGCTACAACATCGACGGCGAACAGGACGTTCCCGACCCGGCTTCCCGGGCCCAGGCCACGGACGTTCACGGTTTCAGCGTAGTGGTCGACCCGCTGGCCTATCAGTGGCGCCACAGCCACTGGCAAGGCCGGCCCTGGCACGAAGCCGTGATCTACGAGTTGCACGTGGGCGTGCTGGGGGGCTACGCCGAAGTCGAGAAACAACTGCCGCGCCTCGCGGAGCTGGGCGTCACCGCCATTGAGCTGATGCCCATCGCGCAGTTCCCCGGCGAACGCAACTGGGGCTACGACGGTGTCCTGCCCTACGCCCCCCAATCTTCCTACGGTTCGCCCGAACAGCTGAAACAGCTGATCGACAGCGCCCATCATCATGGCCTCGCGGTGATCCTGGATGTGGTCTACAACCACTTCGGCCCCGACGGCAATTACCTCGGCACCTACGCCAAAGGCTTCTTCCGCGAAGACGTGCACACGCCCTGGGGCGCCGGCATCGACTTTGATCGCAGGGAGGTCCGGGACTTCTTCATCGACAACGCACTGATGTGGCTGCTGGAATACCGCTTCGACGGCTTGCGCCTGGACGCCGTGCACGCCATCAACGACCCCGAGTTTCTTGAGGAACTGGCGCAAAAGGTCCGCCAGCAAGTCGATGCCGGGCGCCATGTGTGGCTGATGCTGGAAAACGAATTCAACCAGGCCAGCCTGCTGGAGGCCGGTTTCGACGCCCAGTGGAATGACGACGGGCACAACGCCCTGCACGTGCTGCTTACCGGCGAAACCGACGCCTACTACACCGACTTCGCCCAGGACCCCACCGGCAAGCTCGCCCGCTGCCTGAGCGAAGGTTTTATCTACCAGGGCCACACCACCCGCCACGGCCACACGCGCGGCGAGCCCAGCGGCCACCTGCCGCCCAGTGCCTTTGTGCTGTTCCTGCAGAACCACGACCAGATCGGCAACCGTGCCTTGGGCGAGCGTCTGCATCAGCTGTGTTCGCCCCAGGCCCTGAGCGCCGCGACGACCTTGCTGCTGATGTCGCCGATGATCCCCTTGATGTTCATGGGCGATGAAGTCAGCGCCGAAGAACCGTTCCTGTTCTTCACCGACCACCACGGCGAACTGGCCGAGGCAGTGCGTGAAGGCCGGCGCAACGAGTTTGCCGACTTTGCCGCCTTCAGCGACCCCGAGCGCCGCGAGCGGATTCCCGACCCCAACTCCCTGCAAACCTTCCGCCGCTCGGCACCCGCCCTTGCCGACTGCGGCGACTCGCAGCTCTACCGCCACCTGCTGAGCCTGCGCCACCAGCACATCGTGCCGCACCTGCCAGGCAGCGTGGCCTTGGGCGCCCAAGTGCTGGCCGACCACGCCGTCACCGCACGCTGGCGCCTGGGCAATGGCAGCCTGTTGCAGATCGACCTCAACCTGAGCGCCGAATCTCTGAACTACCCGGCAGCCTCGCACCTCCTATTTGTGACGCAGGAAAGTGGAGCCCGACAACTGGCTCCCTTCAGCGCCCGCGTCAGCCTTACCCATTCCCCTGTTGGAGAGCACCCTTGAGCGACGCGCAATTGGAAATACTCGCCAGCCGAGCGGGCCTGGCCGTCGATTGGATCGACGCAAACGGCCGCCCGCAACATGTGAAAGCCGACGCCCTGCGCGCCGTACTGAAAGGCCTGGGCCACCCGGCCGACAACGATGCCGAGATCGAAGCCAGCCTGCTGGACCTGGAGCGCGTGCAACAAGACAAGCACCTGCCGCCGCTGATGACCGTCGACAGCGGCGCCGGCCTGGACCTGGCGCGCTACTTCGCCCCGGGCACGCCGTGCCAGATTCACCTCGAAGACGAAAGCGTGCTGAACCTGAGCCTGGACGATGACGCCGTGTTGCCCGCAACGATTGCAGTGGGCTACCACCAGGTGCATATCGCCGACCAGCATTTCACCCTGGCCGTCGCCCCGACCCACTGCTACACCGTCGCGGAAGCGGTCGACACCCAAACCGCCCGTGCCTGGGGCCTGAGTGCGCAACTGTATTCCCTGCGCCGCAGCGGCGACGGCGGCTTTGGCGACACCCAGGCCCTGGAGCAACTGGCCCGGGCCGCCGCCGAGCGCGGCGCCGATGCCCTGGCCATCAGCCCGATGCACGCGATGTTCAGCGCCGACACCGAGCGCTTCAGCCCGTATTCCCCGTCCAGCCGCCTGTTCCTCAACAGTTTGTACGCCTCCCCCGGCTGCATCCTCGGCGAGCGTGCGGTGCAAATCGCCATCGAAGCCAGCGGCCTGGCCGATGAGCTGCAAGACCTCGAGCAGCAAAGCCTGATCGACTGGCCGGCCGCCGCCAAAGCCAAGCAGCGCCTGCTGCGTACCCTGTATGAAGACTTCCGCCGGGGCGACCACCCGCAGCACGCCGACTTCCTGAGCTTCCGCCAGGCCGGCGGCGAAGCCCTGGAAAACCACTGCCGCTTCGAAGCCATTCAGGCCCAGCGTGCAGCCGACGGCGAGAGCCTCGACTGGCGCCACTGGCCCGAGGACTGGCACAGCCCGCAAAGCCCGGCACTGGCGCAGTTCGCCGAAGACAATCGGGATGAAATCGGCTTCTACGCCTTCAATCAATGGCTGATCGCCCGCTGCCTGGAACGCGCGCAACAAGCCGCCCGGGGCAGTGGCATGGGCGTGGGCCTGATCGCCGACCTGGCCGTCGGCGCCGACGGCGGCGGCAGCCAGGCCTGGAGCCGCCAGGACGAACTGCTGGCGGACCTCACCGTGGGTGCGCCGCCCGACATTCTCAACCGCTCCGGCCAGGGCTGGGGCATCTCCGCATTTTCTCCCGAAGGCCTCAAGCGCAACGGCTTTCGCGCCTTCATCGAAATGCTGCGAGCCAACTTCGCCCATGCCGGCGGCTTGCGCATCGACCACGTGATGGGCCTGCAACGCCTGTGGGTGATCCCGATGGACGCCTCGCCACGGGACGGGGCTTACCTGTATTACCCGGTGGATGACCTGCTGCGGCTATTGGCCCTGGAATCGAGCCGCCACCAGGCGATCGTCCTCGGCGAAGACCTCGGCACCGTGCCCGACGGCCTGCGGGAAAAGCTCATCGCCCGCTCGATCCTCGGCATGCGTGTGCTGCTGTTCGAGCAAGACCACAGCGGCCAGTTCAAACCGATCCTGGATTGGCCGGACAACGCGCTGGCCACCACCAGCACCCATGACCTGCCGACCCTCAACGGCTGGTGGCACAGCCGCGATATCGACTGGAATATCCAGTTGGGCCTGATCGATGCCCCAACCGTGGAGCAATGGAGCGAACACCGCCTGCGGGAACGCCAGGCACTGCGCCAGGCCTTGAGCCAGGACCCGCAGAACTTCACCGATGAAATACGCAACGAAACCGACCACGTCATCGATGCCAGCGTGCGCTACCTGGGCCACACCCGCGCGCCGTTGGTATTGCTGCCACTGGAAGATGCCCTGGGCGTTGAGGAACAATCCAATCTGCCCGGCACCACCGACACCCACCCGAACTGGCGCCGCCGCCTGCCGGGCGATGCAGCCACTCTGCTCGACGATGAAAATGCCGCCCGCCGCCTTGAGCTGCTGGCCGTGGCGCGCATCCAGGCCCACGAGCGTGACCGATGAAGCCATTGACCCTGCGGGCTACCCAACGCCTGCAATTTCATAAAGGCTTCACCCTCGACGACGCCGTGCCGCTGGTGCCGTACTTCGCCGAACTGGGCATCAGCCACCTCTACGCCTCGCCGCTGCTGAGCGCGCGCGCCGGCTCGATGCACGGCTATGACGTGGTCGATCCCACCACCGTCAATCCCGAACTCGGTGGCGAACCCGCACTGCGCCGATTGGTAGCGGCCCTGCGTGAACATGAGATGGGCCTGATCCTCGACATCGTGTCCAACCACATGGCCGTCGGCGGTGCCGATAACCCCTGGTGGCTGGACCTGCTGGAGTGGGGCCGCCTGAGTCCCTACAGCGAGTTCTTTGACATTCAATGGCACTCGCCAGACCCATTGCTCAAGGGCCAGTTGCTGATGCCATTCCTCGGCAGCGACTACGGCGAAGCCCTGCAGTCCGGCGCCCTGCCCCTGTGTTTTGATCCGCAGCAAGGCGCGTTCTACGTCGAGCATTACGAACATCGCTTTCCGATCTGCCCACGGGAGTACGGCGAACTGGTGCCCATCAAGGCCCTGGCCGATCGGTTCAGCGGCCTGGCCTACCAGCCGGACGCCTATCCGCTGGCCGCCGCGCTGAAACAGGAACTGAGCGAGGCCGCCCGGGATCCCGGAACACTCAAGGCCATCGAAGATAACCTCGGCCTCTACGACGCCCGCCAGCCCGAAGGCTTTGCCCGCCTGCACAACCTGCTGGAACAACAAAGCTACCGCCTGGCCAGCTGGCGCACGGCGGCGGACGATATCAACTGGCGACGCTTCTTCGACGTCAACGAGCTGGGCGGCCTGCGGGTCGAGCGCAGCGCGGTGTTCGAAGCCACCCACGGCAAGATCTTCCAACTGATCGGCGAAGGCCTGATCGACGGCCTGCGCATCGACCACATCGACGGCCTTGCCGACCCGCGCGGTTACTGCCGCAAACTGCGTCGCCGCGTCGATTCCCTGGCGGGCGGGCGGCACTTGCCGATCTTCGTCGAGAAGATCCTCGGCGAAGGCGAAACCCTGCGCGAAGACTGGCGCGTAGACGGCACCACCGGCTACGAATTCATGAACCAGCTGTCGTTGCTGCAACATGACCCTAAAGGCTTCGAACCCCTGGCCGAGCTTTGGACCCGTCACACCGAACGCCCGTTTTCGTTTATCGAAGAAGCCTGGCTGGCCCGCCAGCAAATCCTCAACGGCTCCCTGGCCGGCGACTTCGAAAGCGTGGCCCAGGCCCTGCTGCAAGTGGCCCGGGACGATGTGATGAGCCGCGACCTGACGCTGGGCGCGATTCGCCGGGCGTTGCAGGAACTGATCGTGCACTTCCCGGTGTATCGCACCTACATCAGCGCCCGGGGCCGCAGCGAACTGGATGACGTATTTTTCCTGCAAGCCCTGGCCGGTGCTCGCAGCACCTTGAGCGAAGGCGACTGGCCGGTGCTCGACTACCTGGAAAAATGGCTCGGTGGCCAACCCTGGCGCGACCGCCCGCTGGGCCGCGAACGCAAGATGCTCAAGCATGCCTGCGTGCGCTTCCAGCAACTGACCTCGCCGGCAGCAGCCAAGGCGGTTGAAGACACCGCGTTCTATCGCTCGGGCGTGTTGCTCTCGCGCAATGACGTGGGCTTCAGTACGGAACAATTCAGCGCACCGCTGGAAGCCTTCCACGCCGTCAACCAGCAGCGCCTGCGCACCTTCCCCGACAACCTGCTGGCCACCGCCACCCATGACCACAAGCGCGGCGAAGACACCCGTGCGCGCCTGGCGGTACTGAGCGAATGCGCCGAGTGGTACGCCGAACAGGTCGAGCAATGGCGCACCCTCGCCGCTCGCTTGCGCAGCGATGGGCAAACGCCTTCGGCGGGTGACGAACTGATCCTCTACCAGGTGCTGCTGGGCAGTTGGCCCCTGGACCTGCACCGCGACGATGCCGAGGGCCTGGCGGACTATCACCGGCGCCTCTGGCAGTGGCAGCAGAAAGCCTTGCGTGAAGCCAAGTTGAACAGCAGTTGGAGCGCACCCAACGAGCTGTATGAGCAAGGTGTCGAAGCGTTCCTGTCACGGTTGCTGCTGGAGGACTCCGGCAAGGCCCTGCGCGACGCCATCGGCGAAGCCGCTCAGGCCATCGCCCCGGCGGGTGCGCTCAACGGGCTGGCGCAAACCTTGCTTCGTCTCACGGTGCCGGGGGTGCCGGATCTGTATCAGGGCGATGAGTTTTGGGACTTCACCCTGGTAGACCCGGATAACCGCCGGCCGGTGGATTTTCACGCACGGCAACAGGGGCTGCACACACCGCCGGACATCGGCGAGTTGCTGTTCAACTGGCATGACGGGCGTATAAAACAGGCGGTGATCAGCCAGGTCCTGACGTTGCGCAAGGCGCATGCGCAACTGTTTCGCCAGGGCAGCTACGAGCCGCTGGAAGTGGTCGGCGAACACGCTGAACGGGTGGTCGCCTTCTACCGCGAATACCAAGGCAAACAGCTGCTGGTGGTGGTGCCACGCTGGCCGCACCGCCTGCTTGAAAACGGTGTGTACCCCCTGATCAACGCGCAGATTTGGGGCGATACCCGGGTCCGATTACCGTTCGCCGCTCCAACCCGAAATTGGAAGGGACTTTTCCGAACAGGCGCAGTCACACCAGACAAGGAGCTCATGATCAGCGCTGCCCTGGGGGATTTCCCGGTCAATGTCTTTATCAATCCTGATGGTCAAGAAAGCTGAAAATTTTCTGCGAGGAGCATTGTGATGAGTACTGAAGACAAACGCATACGCGAATTAGCGCATCAGATCTGGGAGTCTGAAGGCAAACCCCACGGCGAGGACGCGCGACACTGGGAGATGGCGCGCAAACTGGCGGAAGCCGAAGCACTGACGCCTTCCAAGCCAAAGGCTGTCGCCAAGCCCAAAGCCGCGCCGAAACCCAAGGCCGCAGCAGCGCCGGCCAAGCCTGTTGCCGACAAAAAACCCAAGGCGCCGCGCAAGCCCGCCAGCTGACAAAGGCCCCTTGTGGGAGCGGGCTTGCCCGCGATGGCGGCGGCACATTCAGCATCGATGTCGCCAGATACTCCGCCATCGCAGGCAAGCCAGCAACCACAGGGGAAACCGCATCCAATTCAAGATTTTCATCTGGCTTCACGCCGGCACGGCCCCGTTCGGCCCGGAAAAACCCTTTGCAGGAGCACCTCAATGAGCAAACCCAACAAGCCCAACTCGACGCCGGAAAACGAGCCGTCGCGGATTCGTGAAGGTTTGCCCTTCCCCCTCGGCGCGACCTGGGATGGCCTGGGCGTCAACTTTGCGTTGTTCTCGGCCAACGCCACCAAAGTCGAGCTGTGCATTTTCGACGACAGCGGCGAAGTCGAACTCGAACGCATCGAGCTGCCGGAATACACCGACGAGACCTTCCACGGCTACCTGCCCGACGCCCATCCAGGGCTGATCTACGGCTATCGCGTGTACGGTCCTTATGACCCAGCCAACGGTCATCGCTTCAACCACAACAAATTGCTGATCGACCCCTACGCCAAACAGTTGGTGGGCGAACTCAAATGGTCCGAAGCACTGTTTGGCTACACCATCGGCCACCCCGACGCCGACCTGAGTTTCGACGAGCGCGACAGCGCGCCCTTTGTACCTAAATGCAAAGTCATCGACCCGGCCCACACCTGGGGCAACGACCAGCCAGTGCGCACGCCCTGGGATCGCACGATCATCTACGAAACCCACCTGCGCGGCATCACCATGCGCCACCCTTCAGTGCCTGAAGAAGTGCGCGGCACCTGCGCCGGGCTGATGGTCGACGATGTACTCAAGCACATTCGCCAGTTGGGCGTCTCCTCGGTGGAACTGCTGCCGGTACACGCCTTCGTCAACGACCAGCACCTGCTGCAAAAAGGCATGACCAACTATTGGGGCTACAACAGCATTGCCTTCTTCGCCCCGGACCCGCGCTACCTGGCCAGCGGCAAGATCGCCGAGTTCAAGGAGATGGTCGCGCACCTGCATGAAGCCAAGCTGGAAGTGATCCTGGACGTGGTCTACAACCACACGGCCGAAGGCAACGAGCAAGGTCCGACCCTGTCCATGCGCGGCATCGACAACGCCTCGTACTACCGCCTGATGCCCGATGACAAGCGTTTCTACATCAACGATTCCGGCACCGGCAACACCCTCGACCTAAGCCACCCGTGCGTGCTGCAAATGGTCACTGACTCGCTGCGCTACTGGGCCACCGAGATGCACGTCGACGGTTTCCGCTTCGACCTGGCGACCATTCTCGGCCGCTACCGCGACGGTTTCGACGAGCGCCACAGTTTCCTCGTGGCCTGCCGCCAGGACCCGGTGCTGCGCCAGGTGAAAATGATCGCCGAGCCCTGGGACTGCGGCCCCGGCGGCTATCAGGTCGGCGGCTTCCCGCCGGGCTGGGTGGAATGGAACGACCGCTTCCGCGACACCGTGCGCTCGTTCTGGAAAGGCGACGACGGCCAATTGGCGGACTTCGCCGGGCGCATGACCGCCTCGGGCGAGATGTTCAACCAGCGCGGGCGTCGCCCGTACAGCTCGGTGAACTTCATCACCGCGCACGACGGGTTCACCCTGCACGACCTGGTGTCCTACAACGACAAGCACAACGAAGCCAACGACGAGAACAACCAGGACGGCAGCAACAACAACCTGTCGTGGAACCACGGTGTCGAAGGCCCCACCGACGACCCGGAAATCAACGCACTGCGCCTGCGCCAGATGCGCAATTTCTTCGCCACCCTGCTGCTGGCCCAGGGCACGCCGATGCTGGTGGCCGGTGACGAGTTCGCCCGTACCCAGCACGGCAACAACAACGCCTATTGCCAGGACAGCGAGATTGGCTGGATCAACTGGGACCTGGATGAAGACGGCAAGGCCCTGCTCAAGTTCGTCAAGCGCCTGATCAAGCTGCGCCTGGCGTACCCGATCCTGCGTCGCGGACGCTTCCTGGTGGGCGACTACAACGAGGATATCGGCGTCAAGGACGTGACGTGGCTGGCGCCGAGCGGTGATGAAATGACCATCGAGCAGTGGCAAGACAGCCACGGTCGCTGCCTGGGCATGTTGATGGATGGCCGCGCCCAGGAAACCGGGATTCGCCGCCCGGGGGCCGATGCCACCCTGCTGCTGGTGGTCAACGCCCACCACGACATGGTCAATTTCCGCCTGCCACCGGTGCCGGATGGTGGCTTCTGGACCTGCATGCTCGACACCAACCAACCGTCGGTGCGCGGCCAGGAACGCTTCGATTTCGACCACGAATATGCAGTCACCGGGCGTTCGCTGTTGCTGTTCGAACTGCAGCATGAGGATGAGGTGTGAGATGGCCCTGCATGGATTTCTTCGCGGCTACCGGGAATACCCGGACACCCAGGCCCTCGGTGCGGCACTGAGAGCACTGGTGGAGGAAGGCCTGGATCAGTTGCCCTTGCCGGGCAGCGGGCAAACCCTGGAACGCTTCAGCCGGCTGGCACAAGTGGCCGGCCATGACCTGCGCTTGTGCAAGCTGTATGAAGGCCACACCGACGCCCTGGCGATCATTGCCGAGCTCGGCAGCCCCTTGCCACCGGTTGGCAGCACCTGGGGCATGTGGGCAGCCGAGCCGCCCACCGCCAGGGTGAAAATCCGTCGCGACGGCCATCGCGTGTGGCTGCAGGGCCGCAAGGCCTGGTGCTCGGGGGCTGCGGTGGTGAGCCACGGCTTGCTCACGGCGTGGGATGAAGAAGACCGCCAACAGTTGGTTGCGGTGGAAATGCATCAGCCCGGGGTAACCGTCACCGATGAAGGCTGGCAGGCCGTGGGCATGGCGGCCACCGGCAGTGTTGAAGTGCTGTTCAGCGAGGCCAGCGGCCTGGCCATTGGCGAGCCTGGGGATTACCTGGCTCGCCCAGGCTTCTGGCAAGGCGGCATCGGTATCGCCGCGTGCTGGTATGGCGCGGCACAGCGCCTGTCTGAGGCCTTGCGCGAACAGTGCGCCAAGCGTGCGGAGCCTCACGCCCTCGCTCACCTGGGCAGTGTGGACAGTGCCTTGCATAGCGCGGCCTGCGTACTGCGGGAAAGCGCCACCCACATCGACCGGCACCCCAAGGCCAATGCCCAATTACTGGCGCAGCAGGCACGGGCCTGTATCGAAGAAACAGTCGACCAGGTGATCCACCACGTCGGGCGCGCGCTGGGTGCCGGCCCGTATTGCAAAGACCCGCACTTTGCCCGGTTGATGGCCGACTTGCCGGTGTACCTGCGGCAAAGCCACGCCGAGCGCGACCTGGCCGCCCTCGGTCAACAGGTCGCCAATGAGCGCCCAGGGAGATGGGAATTATGAAAACCAACCCTATCGTTGGCCAGGGCACACCGTTGCACTTGTGGCAAAGCTCCTCGCGCCTGGCCGAGCTGGGCTGCGTCGATATCGCCGACCTGGTGCCCGATGGCAGCCGCGCCGTGATCATCGCCCCTCACCCGGACGATGAAGTGCTGGGCTGCGGCGGCCTGCTCCAAGGCTTGGCGGCGCTGGACCGGCCGATGCTGCTGATCTCCGTCACCGACGGCAGCGCCAGCCATCCGGGCTCCCGTCGCTGGCCGGTGGAGCGCCTGAGCGTGGTCCGGCCGCAAGAGTCGGCCCAGGCCCTGCATCGCCTGGGGTTGCCGTTGCACAGCCTGAAATGGCTGCGAGCGGGCTTCAGCGACAGCCAGGTCGCAGCGGGCGAAGAAGACCTCAGCCAATTTATTGAACGCTACCTCAAGCCCGGCGATGTGGTCTTCACCACCTGGCGCGAAGACGGCCATTGCGACCACGAAGCCGTAGGCCGCGCCAGTGCCAGGGCGGCCCAGGCCGTGGGCGCGACCTTGCTGGAGCTGCCGGTGTGGACCTGGCATTGGGCAACCCCCGAAGACAGCCAGGTGCCCTGGCACCGCGCGCGCAAAATCCTCCTCACGCCTGAAGCCGTGGCCCGCAAGCGCCATGCGATCCATGCGTTCGCCAGCCAGCTGGAAGGCGACCCGCAGATCGGCCTGCCGCCGGTGCTCGCCCCATATGTTCTGGAACGCCTGCTGCAACCCTTTGAAGTGGTGTTTGTATGAGCGTCGCCACACCCTACTTCGATGAGCTGTTTGCCGGCAACGACGACCCCTGGGCCTTCCGCCAACGCTGGTACGAACGGCGCAAGCGCGCGCTGACCCTGGCGCTGCTGACCCGACCACGCTACGCCTCGATCTTCGAGCCCGGCTGCGCCAACGGCGAACTGAGCTTCGAGCTGGCCCCGCGCTGTGACCGCCTGCTGTGCTGTGACACGGCGCAGGCCGCCGTCAGCCTGGCACAGGCGCGGCTGCGGGGTTTCAGCCATGCCCAGGTGCAGCAGAGCCGCCTGCCGGAGCAATGGCCCACTGAGACCTTTGAACTGATTGTGCTCAGCGAGCTGTGCTACTACCTCGACCCGAAGGATTTCGATGGGCTGATTGATCGCGCGCTCGCGTCACTGACGCCTGACGGACAACTCCTCGCCTGCCATTGGCGACCGCCCATCGAAGGCTGCCCGCAAACGGCCGACCAGGTGCACGCGCGCCTCGACCAACGCCTGGGCATGTCGCACCTGGTGCAGCATCACGAAAGCGATTTTCTACTGGACTTGTGGAGCCACGACGGCACCACCGTTGCAACCTTGGAGGGACTGCGATGATCGGCATCCTGATACCCGTGCATAACGAAGAAACACTGCTGCCCGACTGCCTGAAAGCCGCGATGATCGCGGCCAGCCATCCGGGGTTGCTGGGTGAAGAGGTGCAGATTCTGGCGGTGCTCGACAGCTGCAGCGATCGCAGCGCCGAGATCACCCGCCAATACCGGGTGCAGAGCCTGGAAGTGCAGGCGCGTAACGTGGGGCACGTGCGCGGCGTGGGTGCGCGGCACTTGCTCAACAACGGCGCGCGCTGGATTTCCTGCACCGACGCCGACAGCCGCGTCGCCCCGGACTGGCTGGTGGCGCAGTTGGCGTTGGGCGCAGATGCGGTGTGCGGCACGGTGACAGTCGATGCCTGGAGCGAAGGCTTCGACCCGGCGGCGCAGATCCGCTATCACCAGGCCTATGCGGCCCGGGACGGGCATCGGCATATCCACGGCGCCAATCTGGGCGTGAGTGCCAGTGCCTACGTGCGGTCCGGCGGTTTTGATCCCCTGCCGTGCCACGAAGATGTGGAACTGGTGCGCCAGCTGGAACGCTGCGGTGCGTCCATCGCCTGGAGCCATTCGCCCCAGGTGATCACCAGCGCCCGCCTGGATTGCCGGGCACAGGGCGGCTTTGGCGATTACCTGAAGAGCCTGATGCAGGCCTCTTGAAAAAATAGCGACATCCGACTGTGTAAAAGCGACGATTCATAACTATGATCAGTACTCCTTGCGCGGCAATCCAGGGTTGGAACGCCGTCGCGCCGCGAGCATGAGCTGCATGACGCTCGCGGACCAACAAGAGTCGTCCCGTCAACGGGGTACGGCCTGCACCACCGATGAACAAGGACGTGACACCCATGAAACCAGCACCGTTAATTGACAGCCGCCGGGGCCCCGCGCAAATCTGGAACAGCGCCCCGCAACTCGCGCAAATCCCTGCCATCAACCCCGCAACCCTGGTGCCCGAAGGCGCCCGCGTGGTGGTCATCGCGCCGCATCCCGGCGATGAAGTGATCGCCTGTGGCGGCCTGCTGCAATTGCTCAGCACCCGTGAATATGCCCTGCAACTGATCTCCATCACCGACGGCAGCGCCAGCCATCCGGGCTCCAGCGTGTGGCCGGCCAAACGCCTGAGCGTGGTGCGGCCCCAGGAAAGTGTCGAGGCCCTGCGCCGCCTGGGTGTGCCCCTGCACAGCCTGAAATGGATTCGCGGCGGGTTTGCCGACAACGCCCTGTCGGCGCGAGAGCAGCAGATGAGCCAGTTCATCGCACGCTACCTGCAACCCGGCGACGTGGTGTTCACCACCTGGCGCAACGACGGTAACGACGACCATGAGGCCGTAGGCCGCGCTGCCGCCAAAGCCTGTGCGCTCAAAGGCATACACCTGCACGAGTTGCCGATCTGGGCGTGGCACTGGCCCTTGCGGGATACAGCTGCGATCCCTTGGCAACGTGCACGCAAAGTACGGCTCGATACCTGGAGCGTCGCTCGCAAGCTGCATGCCGCCCACGCCTATGCCAGCCAATTGGCCGGTGACCCGGAAATCGGCCTGGCGCCAATCTTGGCCCAAGTGCTGCTCGAGCGCATGCGCGAGCCCTATGAGATTGTGTTTTTGTAGGGAGTGACAAGGACGCGGACAAGCCCGCGTCCCTGCTGTGGAAATCAGCCTTCCGGGCGCAGGATCAGCACGCCCAACGGCGGCAAATTCAACGACAGCGACAACGGCTGCCCATGCTTGGGCTCTTCCACCGTAAACGCCCCGCCACCGTTGCCGAAGTTGGAACCGGCATAGGTATCGGCGTCGCTGTTGATCACTTCGCTCCAGCGCCCGGCGAACGGTACGCCTACCTGGTAGGCCTCCCTCGGCACCGGCGTGAAGTTGGCCACCACCAGTACCGGCCGGCCGTCCTTGCTCCAGCGCAGCCAGGCGTAGACGCTGTTGATGGCGTCATCCCCAATCAGCCATTGGAAGCCCTGAGGCGCGTCGTCCTGGTCGTGCAGCGCCGGTTCTTCGCGGTACAGGCGGTTGAGGTCGCCTACCAGTTTCTGCACGCCCCGGTGTTCCGGGTATTGCAGCAGGTACCAGTCCAGTTGCTGGTCGTGGTTCCACTCGCGCCATTGGCCAAACTCGCAGCCCATGAACAACAGCTTCTTGCCCGGGTGCATCCACATGAAGCTGAGGTAGGCCCGCAGGTTGGCAAATTTCTGCCAGCGGTCACCGGGCATCTTGTCGATCAGCGAGTGTTTGCCGTGCACCACTTCGTCGTGGGAAATCGGCAGGATAAAGCGCTCGGACCAGGCATACACCAGGCCGAAACTCAGCTCGTTGTGGTGATGAGCGCGGTACACCGGGTCTTGCTGGATGTAATGCAGCGAATCGTGCATCCAGCCCATGTTCCACTTGTAGTTGAACCCCAGCCCGCCTTGTTGGGTGGGCTGACTCACGCCCGGCCAGGCGGTGGACTCCTCGGCGATCACCAGCGCACCGGGGGCCTCAAGGGCCACCACGTCGTTGAGGTGACGCAGGAAGTCGATGGCTTCAAGGTTTTCACGCCCGCCATGGCGGTTCGGCACCCACTCACCGGCCTTGCGCGAATAGTCGCGATACAGCATCGAGGCCACGGCATCCACCCGCAGGCCGTCGATATGGAAGTGCTTGAGCCAGTGCAACGCCGACGCCAGCATGAAGCCATGGACTTCGGTGCGGCCGAGGTTGTAGATCAGGGTGTCCCAATCCTGATGGAAGCCTTCCAGCGGGTTGGCGTATTCGTACAGCGCGGTGCCGTCGAATTGCGCCAGGCCGTGGGTATCGGTAGGGAAATGCGCCGGCACCCAATCGAGGATCACGCCGATATCCGCCTGGTGGCAGGCATTGACGAAAAACGCGAAGTCGTCCGGCGAGCCGAAGCGCGCCGTCGGGGCAAATTGTGACAGGGCCTGGTAGCCCCAGGAGCCGCCGAACGGGTGCTCCATGATCGGCATCAGCTCGATATGGGTGAAGCCCAGTTGCTGCACATACGGAATCAAGCGCTCGGTCAGCTCGCGCCAACTGTACTGGCGGGCCACTTCGCCGACTTCGTCCAGCTCACACTGCCACGAGCCGGCATGCAGCTCGTAGATCGACAGCGGTGCGCTGGGCTTTTGCCGTTCACTGCGCGACTGCATCCAGGCTTCATCTTGCCAGTCGACCTGCAGCGGCGAAGCGACTTTGGAGGCCGTGTCCGGTGGCATCTGCGTGGCCAGGGCCATCGGGTCGGCCTTGAGCGGCAGAATCCCGTGGGCCCCGAGAATTTCATACTTGTAGGCAGCGCCGGGTTGCAGGCGCGGGATAAAGATTTCCCAGACCCCGGACGGGTGCCGCAGGCGCATCGGGTGACGGCGGCCGTCCCAGATATTGAAGTCGCCCACTACCGATACCCGGCGCGCATTCGGCGCCCATACCGCAAAGCGCACGCCCTGGACGCCGTCGACGCTGGTCACCTGCGCACCGAGGCAACTGCTCAGGTCGCGGTGATTGCCTTCGGCGAACAGGTACAGGTCCATCTCCCCCAGCAGCAGCTGGCTGAAGCTGTAAGGGTCTTCAGTGATCTGTTCGCCACCGGCCCACTGGATCTTCAGCAAGTACGCCTGGCGGCTGCCGAAATGCCCGACAAACAGGCCCGGCACGTGAGTCGCGTCAAGGCTGCCGATGTGCTCGCCACTGTCGCGGGCCAACACCTGGACGCTCAAGGCCTCAGGCAGGAAGGCGCGAATGAACTGGCCGCCCTGCTCGTCATCATGGGGCCCGAGGATCGAGAACGGGTCGTGATGCTCAGCGCGCACCAGCGCCTCGATGTCCTTGGCAGCAGGCATCACACTCAACTTTGGCTGCAGCGGTTCTTTGCTTGTAAAACTCATGACGTCTCCCCACCGCGTGCAGTTTTCGATAATGGTTTCAACCCACTGAGCAGCCCGTGCAAACCTTGCAACGGCACCGGCAACCAGCTCGGGCGATTCTCTGCTTCGTAGGCCACTTCGTACGCGGCCTTCTCCAGGCTGAACAACGCCAGCGCAGCGTCCTGGCCCTTGGCATCCTGCCAGTCATGGGCCAGTGTAGCCGTAGCCCCGTGATAAGCCTGGATAAATGCCTGCCTGGCCTCCTGCAAGTAGCGATCCGCGACCCGCTGCCGTGATGCATTGGCCTCGGGTGACTGGTCCACGCCCTGCACATTCACCGCCATGGCCGCCGCGTAATCGAACGACCGTAGCACCCCGCTCACATCCTTGTACGGGCTGTGCTTGCCGCGACGCTCATGCAGTGGCCGCGCCGGTTCGCCCTCGAAGTCGATCAGGTAGGCATCGCCCTTCACCACCAGTACCTGGCCCAGGTGCAGGTCGCCATGCACGCGAATGCGCAACCCGCCCACCGTGGCTTTCGCCAGGTCCTGGACGTAACTGGCGATGGCCTTTTTCTGATCCAGTAAAGCACTGACCAACGCCTGGTCGGCAGGGTTCAACCGGGTTTGATGCTGTTTGAGCAACTGCAAGGCGCGGTCGATTTGCGCGCCCACCTGCTTGCTCCAGGCCTGGCTGTCCTTGACCGAGGTCACCTCGGGTTTGAAGGCTTTGTCGGTGGTCGGCGCTGCCAGCACCTGGTGCATTTCACCGAGGCGCTGGCCGAGCAAGCCGGCGAAGTCCGCCAGTTCGCCGAGCGCGTTGTAGTGCTGCTCCTGCTCGGAGATGGCTTCGGCCAGTTCGTCGCGAATCGCCCGTTCCAGGTTGTTCTGGGTCCAGCTCCAGGCATCGCCCTGGTTGTTCAGGTAACCCTGGGCAATCATCAACAGGTTGTCCTGGCCCTCGGCATCGTGGCGAATCACCGAGCCCAGCAGCGGCGAGATGTGTTCATAGCCGGCTTCGGTCAGGTAGGCACCCATTTCCAGCTCGGGGTGCACCCCGGCGCTGACTTTGCGGATCAGTTTGAGCACCAGGCTGCCGCCCACTACCACCGAACTGTTGGATTGCTCGGCCGCGAGGTAGCGCACTTCCGATTCGTCGTTCAACTCCAGTTTGGCCAACTGCGCCGTGGGCTCGAAGCGAATCTCGCCATCGGTGGAGCTGAGCACGGTGTTGGCCTGCAGGCCCTGGATCACCGCACGAATATAGGTGTCGAGGCTGAAGGCGTCCGTCACCAGGCCGACCTGGCGCACCCGCCGCACACGGGCAAGTGCCAGCTGTTGCGGCAACGCGCTGGTGAACTGGTCTTCGCCGAGGAAGCCGAACGGCAGTTGATAGCGGCTGACCTGCCCGGCGCTGGTGACTTCGATTTCGCTGAGCAACACCGGATGCTGCGGGTCGCCAAAGCGCACGCCGTAGGCGATGTGCACGCCGTCGATCGCCGTGTCCTTGCTGGCAAACCAGCGGCGCTTGGGCAGCCACGCCGGCAAGGCATTCTGTTCCAGGGTGGTACGGCATGGCGCTTCGAGGAGTTCTTCCATGCGTTTTTTCAGCACCAGGGTGGTGAAGTCCGGAATGCTTTGCGCCGGTTCCACGTGCCAGCTCGGCATCTGGTTTTCCGCCGCCAGCACGAACCAATAGAAGCCGTACGGTGCCAGGGTCAGCAGGAAATTCAGCTGGCCAATGGGCGGGAACGCATTGCCGCCGAGCATCTCCACCGGGACCATGCCGGCAAATGCCGAAAGGTCCAGCTCGGCCGCCTGGGCACTGCGGGACACGTTGGCCACGCACAGGATGATTTCATTCTTGCCGTCGGCACCCACGTATTCACGCGTATAAGCCAGGATGCGGCGGTTGGTGGGCGAGAGCATTTTCAGGCTGCCGCGACCAAAAGCCTTCGACTGTTTACGCACGGCCAACATGCGCCGGGTCCAGTTCAGCAGCGAGTGCGGATCCTGGGTCTGGGTTTCAACGTTCACCGACTGGTAGCCGTATTGCGGGTCCATGATCGGCGGCAGCACCAGGCTGGCCGGGTCGGCACGGGAGAAGCCGCCGTTGCGGTCGATGGACCATTGCATTGGGGTGCGCACGCCGTCGCGGTCACCGAGGTAGATGTTGTCGCCCATGCCGATTTCATCGCCGTAGTACAGGGTCGGCGTGCCGGGCATCGACAGCAGCAGGCTGTTGAGCAGCTCGATGCGGCGGCGGTCACGTTCCATCAACGGCGCCAGGCGGCGGCGAATCCCCAGGTTGATCCGCGCGCGGCGGTCGGCGGCGTAGTAGTTCCAGAGGTAGTCACGTTCCTTATCAGTGACCATTTCCAGGGTCAGTTCATCGTGGTTGCGCAGGAAGATTGCCCATTGGCAATTGGCCGGGATTTCCGGGGTCTGGCGCAAAATGTCGGTGATCGGGAAACGGTCTTCCTGGGCCAGCGCCATGTACATGCGCGGCATCAGCGGGAAGTGGAAGGCCATGTGGCATTCGTCGCCGTCATCGCCCTTCTTGTCACCGAAGTACAGCTGGGTGTCTTCCGGCCACTGGTTGGCTTCGGCCAGCAGCATGCGGTCGGGGTAGTTGGCGTCGATCTCGGCGCGGATCTGCTTGAGCACGTCGTGGGTTTCGGGGAGGTTTTCGTTGTTGGTGCCGTCGCGTTCGATCAGGTACGGGATCGCGTCCAGGCGCAGGCCGTCGATGCCCATGTCGAGCCAGTAGCGCATCACCGACAGCACGGCCTTCATTACCTGCGGGTTGTCGAAGTTGAGGTCCGGCTGGTGGGAATAGAAGCGGTGCCAGAAGTACTGGCCGGCGACCGGGTCCCAGGTCCAGTTGGACTTTTCGGTGTCGAGGAAAATGATGCGGGTGCCGTCGTATTTCTGGTCGTCATCGGACCACACGTAGAAGTCCCGTGCCGCCGAGCCTGGCTTGGCCTTGCGCGCACGCTGGAACCACGGATGCTGATCGGACGTGTGGTTGATCACCAGCTCGGTGATGACCCGCAGGCCACGGTTATGCGCCTCGGCGATAAAGCGCTTGGCGTCGGCCATGGTCCCGTAGTCGCTGTGCACACCGCGGTATTCGGCGATGTCGTAGCCGTCGTCACGGCGTGGCGAGGGGTAGAACGGCAGCAGCCAGATGGTGTTCACGCCGAGGTCGGCGATGTAGTCGAGTTTGGCGATCAGCCCGGGAAAGTCACCGATGCCGTCGTTGTTGGAGTCGAAATAGGATTTGACGTGAACCTGATAAATCACCGCGTCCTTGTACCAGAGCGGGTCTTTGATAAAGGTGGCAGCCTTGGGTTTCTTCGCCATTGGAAACTCCTGGGAATTCTAAGAAATCTGCCTGAAGGAACTCGATCAATGTAGGAGCTGGCTTGCCTGCGATGGCGGTGCATCAATCACACTTTTTCCAGCTGAAAGACCGCTATCGCAGGCAAGCCAGCTCCTACATTTGATCTCCGGTGTCTTGGAGATCGGTGTTCGATTCAGGAAACGGTAATGCGCCAGATGCCGAACGGCTGGTGCCAGGGTTCGATCCGCATCCACTGGGTCTTGCCGTACCAGGTCCAGCGGTGGCCGGTCATCAGGTCCTCGCCCTGGGTCTGGGCGTCATCCGGCAAGCCCAGCTCCCACAGCGGCAACTCGAAGTTCGCCTCCTGGGCATTGAACGGGTCGAGGCTGACGGCCACCAGAATGAAGTTGCTGCCGTCCTCGCTACGCTTGCCGAAGTACAGGATGTTGTCGTTCCACGCGTTGTAGAGCTTCAAGCCCAGGTGCGTCTGCAAGGCCGGGTTTTGCCGGCGGATGCGGTTGAGCTGGGCGATCTCGGCAATGATGTTGCCCGGCGCCGTGAAGTCCCGCGGGCGGATCTCGTACTTCTCCGAGTCCAGGTATTCTTCCTTGCCCGGCACCGGGGCCGCCTCGCACAGTTCAAAGCCGGAGTACATGCCCCACAGGCCCGAGCCCATGGTGGCCAGCGCAGCGCGGATCAAAAACCCGGCGCGCCCGGATACATGCAGGAAGCCCGGGTTGATGTCCGGCGTATTGACGAAGAAGTTGGGCCGGAAACACTCGCGCCACGGCGACTCGTTCAGCTCGCCCAGGTACTCGCTCAACTCGGCCTTGGTGTTGCGCCAGGTGAAGTAGGTGTAGCTCTGGGAGTAACCGACCTTGCCCAGTCGCGCCATCATTGCCGGGGTGGTGAAGGCTTCGGCGAGGAAGATCACCTCAGGGTATTTGGCGCGCACATCGCTGATCAGCCATTGCCAGAACGGCAGCGGTTTGGTGTGGGGGTTGTCGACGCGAAAGGTCTTGACGCCCTCTTCCACCCAGCCGACCACGATGTCACGCAACTCCACCCACAGGCTGGGAATGGCGTCTGCCGCGTAAAAGTCGACGTTGACGATGTCCTGGTATTTCTTCGGCGGGTTCTCGGCGTATTTGATGGTGCCGTCGGGCCGCCAGTTGAACCAGCCCGGATGCTGCTTGAGCCACGGGTGGTCCTGGGAACACTGAATGGCAAAGTCCAGGGCGATTTCCAGGCCATGGTCGGCGGCGGCCTTGACCAGGTTGCGGAAGTCTTCGCGAGTGCCCAGTTGCGAGTGGATCGCCTCGTGGCCGCCCTCTTCGCTGCCGATGGCATACGGGCTGCCCGGATCATCCGGCCCGGCGGTCAGGGAATTGTTCTTGCCCTTGCGATGGCTGCGGCCGATGGGATGGATCGGCGGGAAGTACAGCACATCAAAGCCCATGTCATGGATCATCGACAGACGTGAGTGCACGTCGTTAAAAGTGCCGTGACGTGCTGGATCGTCGGTGATCGAGCGCGGAAACAATTCGTACCAGCTGGCGAACTGCGCAGCCTCGCGCTCGACATCAATCGGGAATACCGGGCTGATGCTCAAATAGGCGCGATGATCGGCCTGGGTCATCAGGTGTGCACTGTCTTCGTGCAGGAACAGCGCCACCTGCTCGGTTTCCAGCAGGCCCGAAAGTTCGTGATGCAGCAGCATCAGGCGGTCGCGCAGTTCGTTGTCGCTGCGCTCGGCGGCTTGCAGCACCTGGCTGCGGCCTTCCTGCAATTCCAGGCTGACCGGCACGCCCGCCTCGTGCTTCTTGCTCAATTCGTAGCGGAAGCTGGCGAAGGTGTCGATCCAGGCCTCGATGCAATACTCATGGGGGCCCTGGGCGGCCACGGTGAACGCACCTTCCCAGCCATTGTTGCCCACATCGGTCATCACCACGCTGTGCCAGCTTTCTTCACTGCGCGGGCGCCAGCGGATCATTACCGCAAGCTTGTCGTGGCCGTCGGCGAATACCTTGCTGGCGACCTGGACGCGTTGGCCCACCACAGCCTTGACCGCAAACTCGCCGCCATCGATCACCGGGGTGGTGCCTTCAATCGCAATCCTGGGCAGCAACAGCGCCTGGGACAGCGGTAATGTGGAGGTTGAATCGTCTTGGGTCAGTGTTTCAGCAGTCATCGAGCATCTCCCCTTAACGCCCAGTGGACGCTCTTGTGCCTGATTCAAATTCTGAAACGACGCCGCTCTCCCTGAGCAGGGCCGTCTAGGTTCCGAGCATGCCGGCCGGTGAAAAGTTCAGGTGGATATGCCGCCATCGGGCGGGGAATCAAATACACCGCGCGATTGTCCACCGATAGAGCAAAGCACAAAGGAGGCCACACCGATGAATATCCCGATTCCGGCTGAAACCCCAGACCCGAACATTGACAAGCCCACCCTGCCACCCACCGAGCCGGACCCGATTCCCGAGCAAGAACCGCCTGGCACTCAGCCACCACCGGTGGAGGAACCACCGACGACGATGCCGCCAGTGATTGTCTGAAGCGAGCGTGACAGTTTAGGTTTTGACGATCCAGGCCGATCGTCAAAACCGAAACTTCCTACCGGAAACAGAGATGGCTCTTAGAGTCAGAGCCTATTCGCCCCATAAGACTTGTCTCGGGAAAACGCGCACCCTCGGGATGTAGCGTTTATTTCATCATCCTGCGAGAAAACATCATGTCGACGATCAATACCCAGCCGAGTGCCTACCATCTCTGTCTGCATAATGCGCTGCCCCCGAACTGCCCCCCGACCGGGCACCCCCTTAACGACCTGAAAGCGCTACTGACCAAGGACAACATTGGTCAGCTGTTGCGCAATCCTGACGCTCAACGAAGCGTCAACACCCTGAACAAGCTCCGTGATCTATTGACCCCGGCGAACATCAGCGCCCTGCTGCGTGGTCCCGATGCCCAGGAGAATGCCCGGACGCTAACGGATATCGGCGAGTTGTTGAATAAAGACGCTATCAACCCTGGACTGAGCGCCGCCACGCAAGCCATGGAAAAAGCGATCGATGAGGACACTCAAAAACGAAAAACCGAGATGCTCATTCAAATGGCAACCGACCCCGATGACGACAGCGCGATACTGGAATCCTTGGCAAACTGGCGCCAATCCGCGGCTCAGGCACGTCAAAGCGCTCGACACTCCGGGACCATGGCTAACACCTTGACAGACCTGGGCGCGCGCCTCAGCAAGCACAACATTGATGCCGGGATGGGCTCCAGCTAATCCTTCTCCAGCAACCTGACAATCCTTGGCATCACACTGAACACCATCAGTGCCAGCACCGTACTCAAGACCGCCGTCGACTCACGTCCCATCCCGGCCGCCACGCCAATGGCGGCGGTCATCCAAAGGCCGGCGGCGGTGGTCAGGCCTTTGACGTGCTGGCCCTCCTCGTCTTCCTTGCCCTTGAGGATAGTGCCGGCGCCGAGAAAACCAATGCCCGCAATCACGCCTTGCAACACGCGGCTCATGGCGTCGGCCTGGGAGCCGGACAAATTCGGCACCAATACAAACAGCGCTGCCCCCATGGCCACCAGCATATGGGTGCGCACCCCGGCGGCCTTACCCTTCTGTTCACGTTCAAAACCGAGAATGCCGCCCAGAATGGCCGCAATCAGCAACCGCACGGTGATCTGTGTCAGTTGCCGGGCATCACCGATGTCCGCAAATTCCGCTTGCAGGGTTTGCCAGACTTCATGCCACCAGGCGTCCATGGTCGTGTCCTTTCAAGAGGTCGATACGGGATGGACAACGCCGACCGTCAGTCAGTTGCGCAGAACCATTCAGCCACGGGCAACGCCTAACCCCCAGTACCCCTGGAAAAGGACAGCACCATGCCCGTACGTATCGAAAACCAGACCTGTTACTTCAAGGTCGATGAGCACGGCGACGAAAAAAGCCTGCCTGCCACCGATGTCACTGTGATTACCGACAGCGCCAAGTCCATGTCGGCCGTCGAGTTGAACGGCGAGCGCGTGTACATCACCGAAGCAGAAGCGGACGCATTGACCGTAGCAGGCGCCACCGACGGTCGTAAGCATCTGAAGGCTACTTTTGGTGATTCGGTGATTTGATTGACCTGGATCATCCCCGCCTGAAAAGCGCTGCACCCCGTGTGCCACAGGGTGCAGCACATTGTCGCAGGGTCGTACTGGCGGCCCATCTGATCCGCTTTTTATCGCCATACCTGAGTCTGTTATGCAAACAGAGCGCCGGTCATAGTTCATCTGCCTGATGGAGGCTGATGAGCGAAAGACCATGAGCGATAGAATCCCCGTCCGAACCGTAGAAGTGTATGAGCCTGCGCATCCAAAGAAGATGAAGGCCAAATCCAGCGATAACCTGATTCACACCCGTAGTTTCACTGGGCTGTTCCGTACCTTGCGTGTGGCAGGCGCGGGCTTCCTGTTCCTGGCCTTTTTCGGCACCGTGTGGCTGAACTGGGGCGGACGGCAGGCGGTGTTATGGGACCTGGCTGAAAGCAAATTCCATATCTTTGGTGCAACGTTCTGGCCCCAGGACTTCATCCTGCTCTCGGCGTTGTTGATCATCTGTGCGTTCGGCCTGTTCGCGATCACCGTGTTCGCGGGCCGCGTGTGGTGCGGTTATACCTGCCCGCAAAGCTCGTTTACCTGGCTGTTCATGTGGTGCGAAAAGGTCACCGAAGGCGAGCGAAACCAGCGCATCAAGCTGCAAGCCGCGCCCTGGGGCTTGAACAAGCTGGCCAGGCGCTCGGCCAAACACACCCTGTGGCTGGGCATCAGCGTAATGACCGGGCTGACGTTTGTCGGCTACTTCACGCCAATCCGGCCGTTGGCCGAAGAAATGCTGACCTGGCAAATGGGCGGCGTGAGCTTGTTCTGGGTGCTGTTTTTTACCGGTGCCACCTACATCAACGCGGGCTGGTTGCGGGAAGCGGTGTGCATGCACATGTGTCCGTATGCGCGGTTCCAGAGCGTGATGTTCGACAAGGACACCCTGACCATTTCCTACGACGTGGCCCGCGGCGAGCATCGCGGCCCGCGTAAACGTGAGGTGCAACCGGCGGATGTCGGCCTGGGCGACTGCATCGATTGCCAACTGTGCGTCCAGGTATGCCCTACCGGCATCGACATCCGTGACGGCCTGCAAATGGAATGCATCGGCTGCGCGGCGTGTATCGATGCCTGTGATTCGATCATGGACAAAATGGGCTATGCCCGTGGACTGGTCAGCTATACCTCGGAGCATCAGCTGCAAGGTGGCAAGACCCACCTGCTCAGGCCACGGCTGATCGGCTACAGTGCCGTGTTGCTGGTCATGATCGGTGCGCTGGTGGTGGCGCTGGTGGAGCGGCCGATGGTGTCGCTGGACGTGACCAAGGACCGTGGGATGTTTCGCGAGAACAGCGAAGGCCTGATCGAGAACATCTACAGCCTCAAGGTCATCAACAAGACCCAGCAGCGTCAGGATTATCGCCTGGAGCTGGTGGATGGCGACGGCTTCCAGTTGCAGGGCAAGACCGACATCAGCCTGGCACCGGGGGAGATTACCGATGTACCGGTGTCGGTGGCGATGACCGCAGACAAACCGGCCAGCAGTTCCCAGACTATTCGCTTCAAGGTGTCGGATGTGGATGAGCCATGGATTTATAGCGCGGCGGATAGTCGGTTTGTGGCGCCGTTGAATCGTTAAACCCGATATTGAAGATCACGAGGACTCTATGTGGGAGCTGGCTTGCCTGCGATGGCGGTGCATCAGTCACACTTTTTCCAGCTGAAAGACCGCTATCGCAGGCAAGCCAGCTCCCACATTAGATCTGTATTCACTCCAAAAACTGTATCAAGCGCACTGAGCCCCAATGAAACGCTACGAAAAATTCGCCGACGACATCGCAGAACTGATCCGCTCCGGCGTCCTCGGGCCCGGCCAGCGTGTGCCGTCAGTACGTTATGCCAGCCAGACCTACGGCGTCAGCCCGTCCACGGTGTTCCAGGCTTACTACCTGCTGGAACGTCGCGGGCTGATCCGCGCCCGACCGCGTTCCGGTTACTTCGTGAACACCCATGCGCCGAGCCCGTTTTCCGAGCCGGTGGTGAGCGCCCACGTGCATGAGTCCACCGAAGTGGACGTCAGCGAATTGGTGTTCTCGGTGCTCGATTCCATCAAGGACCCGCAAACCGTGCCTTTCGGCTCGGCCTTCCCCAGCCCCACCCTGTTCCCGCTGCAACGCCTGGCCCGCTCCCTGGCCAGTGCCAGCCGGGAAATGGACCCGCGCATGGTGGTTACCGACATGTCGCCGGGCAACCCGCAGCTGCGCCGGCAGATCGCCCTGCGCTACATGGTGGGCGGGCTGATGCTGCCGATGGAAGAACTGCTGATCACCAACGGCGCCCTTGAAGCGCTGAACCTGTGCCTGCAAGCGGTGACCGAACCGGGCGACCTGGTGGCCATTGAAGCGCCCGCGTTCTACGCCAGCCTGCAAATCCTCGAGCGCCTGAAACTCAAGGCCGTGGAGATCCCCGTACACCCGCGCGACGGCATCGACCTCAAGGTGCTCGCACAAAGCCTGGAACGCTATCCGATCAAGGCCTGCTGGTGCATGACCAGCTTCCAGAACCCCATGGGCGCAACCATGCCCGAGGCCAGGAAACAGGAACTGGTGGAGTTGCTGCGCAGCCATCAGGTGCCGCTGATCGAAGACGACGTGTACGCCGAGTTGTACTACGGCCAACAGGCGCCCAAACCGGCCAAGGCGTTCGACACTGAAGGCCTGGTGATGCATTGCGGCTCTTTCGCCAAGAGCCTGGCCCCCGGCTACCGCATTGGCTGGGTTGCGGCCGGGCGATATGCGCAGAAGATCGAACGGCTGAAGCTGATGACCTCGCTGTGCGCCTCGATGCCGGCCCAGGCGGCGATTGCCGATTACCTGCAGCACGGTGGCTATGACCGGCACCTGCGCAAGTTGCGGTATGCGCTGGAGGAGCAACAAAGCGCAATGCTTGCGGCCATCGCCCGCTACTTCCCGGCGCAGACCCGTGTCAGCCAGCCCGCTGGCGGTTACTTCCTGTGGCTGGAGTTGCCGGAGCAGACCGACTCGTTGAAATTGTTCCAGATGGCGCTGGCCCAGGGCATCAGCATTGCGCCGGGGCCGATCTTTTCGCCCACGCAGCGCTTCAGGAACTGCATTCGGTTGAACTACGGCAGCCCGTGGGATGAGTCGTGTGAAAAGGCGATGGAGACGCTGGGGCGGATTGTGCGTTCGTTCTGAGGAGCTGTGTGAAGGCCACTGACGTCATCGCGGGCAAGCCCGGCTCCCACATTGGAATGCATTCTTTCTGACAATGCAGATCAAATGTGGGAGCCGGGCTTGCCCGCGATGAGGCCCGGACAGACGCTACAACTTTATCGACCACCCGCCAGGTCAATAAAGGTCCCGGTGGCATAGGACGCCTTGTCCGACAGCAGCCAGATAATCCCTTCCGCCACTTCTTCCGCACGCCCGCCACGGGCCATGGGAATCCCCGGCTCCAGCTTGCTGACCCGATCAGGGTCGCCGCTCAGGGCGTGGAAGTCGGTGAAGATAAAGCCGGGACGCACGCCATTGACCCGGATCCCCTCACCTGCCACTTCCTTGGAAAGCCCGAGGGTGAAGGTGTCGAGGGCACCCTTGGACGCGGCATAATCCACATATTCCCCCGGTGAACCCAGGCGCGCAGCGGCCGACGAAACGTTGACGATGCTGCCGCCCTGCCCGCCATGCTTGGGCGACATGCGCAGCAGCGCGTGCTTGGCACACAGGATGGGGCCCAACACGTTGGTCCGCAGAGTCTTCAGGATGCGGAATTCGGACATCTCATCCACCCGCGACTTGTGCCCCACGGTCCCGGCATTGTTGACCAGCGCCGTCACCCGGCCCAATTCGGTATCGACCCGGTGGAACAGGGCGATCACTTCATCTTCGATACTGACATCGGCCCGCACCGCAATTGCTTGGGCGCCAAGGGCGCGCACTTGCTCAAGTACGCGATGGGCAGCTTCTTCATCGGCCTGGTAGTTGATGCAGATGCGATAGCCCTGGGCAGCGGCCAGCAACGCCGTGGCGGCGCCGATCCCACGACTGCCACCGGTGATGACGACGACTTTGTCCATGTGTAAGGTCTCCTGATTCAACGTGAGCTGATGGATCCAATACTACCCGCGCCCTGCAGGTTTTGCATGGGCTCACGTCGCCGAATGTGCACTCACCACGTGTTCGGCGCGCTGGATATCGGCCATGAACCCCTCGGCCGGCAACGGGTGCCCCAGCAGATAACCTTGCAACGAATCACAGCCCAGGCGCGTGAGGAAGCTTTGCTGGGAGTCGGTCTCGACCCCTTCGGCGACAATACGCAAGCCCAGGGCCTGGCCGAGGGCGACGATGGCCGAGACGATGGCGGCGTCGTCGCTGTCATGCTCCAGGTCGCGCACAAACCCCCGGTCGATTTTCAGCTCGTTGGCCGGCAGGCGCTTGAGGTACATCAGGCTCGAATAACCGGTGCCAAAGTCGTCGATGGACAGGTCGACGCCCATGTCCGAGAGCTTCTGCAACACCGTCATGCTCGCATCGGCATCGCTCATAGCGGTGGTTTCGGTGATTTCCAGGGTCAGGCTGTTGGCCGGCAAGCGGTGGCGCTCCAGGGCATTGGCAACGCTCTTCACCAAGCCGGCATGGCAGAACTGCAACGCCGAAAGATTCACCGCGATGCGCCAGTCGCGATAGCCCTGGGCGTACCACACCTGCATCTGGCGGCAGGCTTCATTGAGCACCCAGTCGCCGATGGGAATGATCAACCCGGTTTTTTCCGCAAGCTCGATAAACTTGTCGGGCAACAACAGGCCCTGTTGCGGGTGCTCCCAGCGCAGCAACGCCTCGGCGCCCACCGGGCGACCGCTGATGGCGTCGAACTTGGGCTGGTAATACAACCGGAACTGCTCGTGCTCCACGGCGTTGCGCAAATCCTGCAGCAGTTGCAGTTGCTTGCGCGCGTTGGTGTTCATGGAGATGTCGAAAAAGCTGTAGCCGTTCTTGCCCATGCCCTTGGCGTGATACATCGCCGCGTCGGCGTTCATCAGCAATTCCTGGGGCGTGCCGCCGTTGCCGGGGAACAGCGCGATGCCGATGCTCGCGGAGATTTTCAGCTCATGCTCGGCCACGCGAAAAGCCTGGTTGATCAGGCCCACCTGGCGCTCGGCCAGGCGCAACGCATCGTCAGGCTGGCCCAATTGCACCAGCAACACGAACTCGTCACCGCCGATACGGGCCAGGGTGTCATGGCTGCGCAAGTCTTCCCGCAGGCGCAGGCCGACTTGCTGCAACAGCTGGTCGCCCATGTGGTGACCGAACGCGTCGTTCACCGGTTTGAAGCCGTCCAGGTCGATAAACATCAATGCGAAGCAGCCGGCCTCTTCGTTCACCCGCTGTATGGCTTGCTGAATCCGGTCAGCGAGCAAGGTGCGGTTGGGCAAACCAGTGAGCATGTCATGCAGGGCCAGGTGGGTGAGTTCCTGGTTGGCCTGGGTCAGGGAATCGGCCAACACCGCAGTGCGGGCTTCCAGGCGGGCGTCCAGCAGAGACGTCAGCAGTGCAATGCTCAGCACCGCCAGGGTGGTCACCAGCACCAGGTTGTCCAGGCCTTTTCCACTCAGGCCGTTCAGGGCCGCGCCGCAAAAACTGCCATCGGCGAACCGCGCGGCGGCCATGCCGGTGTAGTGCATGCCAACGATTGCCACGCCCATCACCATCGCCGCCCCGCCCCGGGCCAAGCGCACGTATGGCGTGTTGCGCCGCAGGTTGAAGGCAATCCACAAGGCCGCCGCCGACGCCCCGACGGCAATCAGCAACGAGGCGGTGAACAGCGTGGGGTCGTAGTCGATGCCGGGGGTCATGCGCATGGCGGCCATGCCGGTGTAGTGCATGGCGCTGATGCCGGCGCCCATGATCAACGCGCCAAAGGCCAGCTGCCACGCCGGCAAGCGCGGCTGGCTCACCAGCCACAAGGCAAAACCACTGGAAAGGATTGCGATCAGCAATGACAGCGCCGTGATGTCGACGTCATAGCCCAGGCTGATGGGCAGGCGAAAGGCGAGCATGCCGATAAAGTGCATCGACCAGATGCCCACGCCCATCGCCAGCGCACCGCCGCCCATCCACAGGTACACCGCGCGGCCCTTGGCCGTGGCAATGCGCCCGGTGAGGTCCAGCGCGGTATATGACGCGAGGATCGCGACAAACAAGGAAATCAGGACAAGGGCGGGGGAATAACTACCGGTGAGCATGGGACTTCTCGTGACCAATGGGCCGAACGGCATCCGTGCCGGGCTGAAAAGTCAGGGATTGTAGCGAGAATAATTCTTGTACACCTGAAATATTGTCGTATAGCCATTACTGGCAATTTGACGTCAAACACCTGACTCACTAAACACCAGGATCAACTGTGGGAGCTGGCTTGCCTGCGATGCAGACAACTCGGTTTTTCAGTTACACCGAGGTGATGCCATCGCAGGCAAGCCAGCTCCCACAGGGATTGTGACGTGCTTATTTCTTGTCGCTCAACTGCATCTGCCCGTCCCAACCACCGCCCAATGCGGCGATCAGCTGCACACTGGCCACCAGCCGGGTTTGCAGCAGGGTCAGCACCGTGCGCTCGTTGCTCAGGGCCGTGGCTTGCACGGTGACCACATCGAGATACGCGATCAAACCGGCCTTGTACTGGTTCTGGGTCAGGCGCAGGGATTCCCGGGCGGCATCGAGGGCTTCGTTGCTGACCACCGCCTCGTCTTCCAGGACCTTGAGCTGGACCATGTAGTTTTCCACCTCGCGGAAACCGTCGAGTACGGTCTGGCGGTACTTGGCCACGGTTTCATCGTAGGACGCTTCGGCGCGGTCGACTTCCGCCGAACGCTGGCCGCCGTCAAACAGGGTCATGGCGAGTTTCGGCCCCACCGACCAGAAGCGGTTCGGCAGGCTGATCCAGTCGGCGTAGGTGCTGCTGGAATAGCCACCGGCCAGGCTCAGGGTCAGGTCCGGGTAATAGGCGGTCTTGGCCACGCCGATGTTGGCGTTGGCGGCGATCACCGAGCGCTCGGCCTGGGAGATATCCGGGCGGCGTTCCAGCAGTTGCGACGGCAGGCTCACCGGAATCTGCGGCAGGGCCGGGATGTCCTTGCTCACCGCCAGGTTGAAGTTGGCCGGCGGCACACCGATCAGCACGGCGATCGCGTTTTCCAGCTGCGCGCGCTGCCAGATCAGGTCGATCATGCTGGCCTGGGTGCTTTTCAGCTGGGTCTGGGCCTGGGCGATGGCGTCCTTGCCCGAAACGCCGGCGCGGTATTGGTTCTGGGTCATTTGCAGGGAGCGCTGGTAGGTGTCCACCGTGGCTTGCAGCAAACGGGTCTGTTCGTCCATCACCCGCAGTTGCAGGTAATCCTGTACCAGCTCCGATTGCTGGCTCAGGCGCATCGCCGCCAGGTCTGCCGCGCTCGCTTCGGCGCTGGCTTCATTGGCTTCCAGGCCCCGGCGCAATTTGCCCCAGATATCGGCTTCCCAACTCACGCCCAATTGGGTGTTCAAGGTGTCGCGGATACCGCTGCTGGAGCTGCTCAGGCTGGCGTTACTGCTGCCGGTGCCCTGGCTGGCGCGGGTTTTCCCGGCACTCAGGTCGACGGTCGGGAAGAACGCCCCACGGGCACTGCGCACCTGCGATGCAGCCTGGCGATAACGCGCCTCGGCCTGGGCCACGGTCTGGTTGGAGCTGTTGAGTTTCTCTACCAGCTCATTGAGTTGTTTGTCGCCATACAGCTCCCACCAGGCCCCCCGGGCCAACGAGTCGCTGGGCGCCGCCTGGCGCCAGCCCTCGGCCTCCTTGTACTGGGCAGGCTCGGTCAGCTCGGGGCGCTTGTAATCCGGGCCGACGGCGCAGGCGCTGAGCATCGCGCCGCACAGGGCCAGGCTCAGCAGCCTGGAGCCGCGAGTCATGGCCAGACGTTGCACGGAGGGAAACGTTGGATCGGTCATAGCGCAGTGTCCAGGGCAGCATCGGTACGCACTCCGCGCCAACCGTTGAAACGGTGGCGCAGGCGGTCGAGATAAAGGTAAACCACAGGCGTGGTGTAAAGGGTCAGGATCTGGCTGACCACCAGGCCGCCGATAATCGTCAGGCCCAGCGGCTGGCGCATTTCCGCGCCTTCGGCAGTGCTGAGCAGCAACGGCAAGGCGCCAAGGATCGCCGCCAGGGTGGTCATCAGGATCGGCCGCAACCGCACAAGGCAGGCGGCGCGAATCGATTCCAGCGGGCTCATGCCGTCGTGGCGTTCCAGTTGCAGCGCCAGGTCGATCATCAGGATCGCGTTTTTCTTCACCACCCCGATCAACAGGAACAACCCCAGCAGGGAAATCAGGCTGAACTCGCCTCCCAGCACGTAGATCGACAACAGCGCGCCGACACCTGCCGAGGGCAAGGTCGAGAGGATGGTCAGCGGGTGAATGTAGCTCTCGTAGAGGATCCCCAGCACCAGGTACACCGCCACCAGCGCACCGAGGATCATGAACGGCTGGCCTTTTTGCGTGGCGGCGAAGGCATCGGCGGTGCCGGCCATCTTGGCAATCACTTCCTCCGGCAAGCCGACCTTGGCAACGGCACGCTCGATGGCCGCAGTGCCCTGCTCCACCGTGACACCGGGTGACATGTCGAACGCGATGTTCTGCGAAGCGAACTGCCCTTCATGTCGCACCGTGTCATCGGCCAGGCTGTTTTCGTAATGCGCGATGGTCGACAACGGGACGCGGGCGCCCGTGGCGGTTATCACCTGCACCTGATTGAGGGTGATCGGGTCCTGGGCATATTTCGGATTGACCTCCATCACCACCTGGTACTGGTTGAGGCTGTCATAGATGGTGGAAATCTGCCGCTGGCTATAGGCGTTGTTCAACACCGCCGTGACCATGCTCATATCAATGCCCAGGCGCTTGGCCTGGTCACGGTCGACCACCAGCGTCACCTGCGCGGCGCCACGGCCTTCACGGGCATCGATGGCAGTCAGTTCCGGCAACCCGCGTAACGCCTCGACCACTTTCGGGTACCACAGGCGCAAGGCCGCCAGGTCACCGCTTTGCAGGATGTAGGAATATTGCGAACTGGACTGGTCGCGGCTGCCGCCAAACTGCAGGTCCTGGTCAGCCATCAGGAACAAGCGCCCGCCCGGTACCAGCGGCACATCCTTGCGCAGCCGCTCGATCACACCCTGGGCAGAAATCTTGCGCTCGCTGATGGGCTTGAGCCGCACCAGCATCACCGCATTATTGGTGCCGTTGTTGCCGCCGATAAAACCGGCCACGCTGAGCACCGCCGGATCCTTGAGCACGGCCTGACGGAAGATCTCCATCTTCGGCTGCATCACGCCAAACGACAGCCCGTCATCGCCGCGCACAAAACCGATCAACTGGCCGGTGTCCTGCTGGGGCATGAAGGTTTTCGGCACCACCACGTACAGCGCCACGTTGACCCCGATGGTGATCAACAGGCTGAGCAGGGTCAGGCGCCGATGGCGCAGCACCCAGTCGAGGCTGCGGGCGTAGCCGGCGACCATGCGCGTGTGGGCCTTCTCGCTCCAGCGCTGCAAGCCGGTTTCCTGCCCTGGGACATGAGGCTTGAGCCAACGGGCGCAGAGCATCGGGGTCAGGGTCAGCGACACCACCAGCGAGACCATGATCGCCGCCGCCAGGGTGATGGAAAATTCGCGGAACAGGTTGGTGACGATCCCGCCCATGAACAGGATCGACAGGAATACTGCCACCAGCGAAACGTTCATCGACAGCAGGGTGAACCCGACTTCCTGGGCCCCCAGGTACGCCGCCTTCATCGGTGGCACGCCGTCATCGATATGCCGGGAAATGTTCTCCAGCACCACGATGGCATCGTCCACCACCAGGCCGGTGGCAAGGATCAACGCCATCAGCGACAGGTTGTTCAGGGAAAAGCCGAACAGGTACATCACGGCAAAGGTGCCCACCAGGGACACCGGCACCGCCAGGGTAGGAATCAACGAGGCGCGGAAGTTTCCGAGGAACAGGTACACCACCAGGATCACCAGCGCCACGGCGATCAGCAGCGTCATCTCGGCTTCATGCAGGGTGGCGGTGATCACGGGCGAACGGTCCATGGCCAGGTTCAGCTTGACGCTGGACGGCAATACCGCCTGCAACGCCGGCAACTGGGCCTTGATCTGCTTGACCGTCTCGATGATGTTGGCGTCGGACTGGCGGTTGATCACCAGCAGCACCGCCGAATCGTTGTTGAAGAAGCCGCTGTTGTAGCGGTCCTCCACGCCGTCGCTGATCTTGGCCACGTCGCCCAGGCGCAGGGCTGCGCCGTTCTGGTAGCGAATCAACAGCGGTTCGTAGTCCTTGGCCTTTTCCAACTGGTCGTTGGCCTGGATCTGCCAGTTGCGCTCGCTGTCTTCCAGGGAGCCCTTGGGCCGGCGCACGTTGGCGTTGGCAATGGTGTTGCGCACATCGTCCAGGGCCACGCCATACTGGTCGAGGGCCTTGGGTTCAAGTTCGATCCGCACGGCAGGCAAGGAGCTGCCGCCGATCTGCACTTCACCCACGCCCGGCACCTGGGACAGGCTTTGGGACAGGATGGTCGAGGCCAGGTCGTACAGCTGGCCCTTGGGCAACACGTCCGACGTCAGGGACAACACCATGATCGGCGCCTGGGACGGGTTGACCTTCTTATAGGTGGGCATGCTGCGCATGCCGCTGGGCAACAGGTTGCGCGACGCGTTGATGGCCGCCTGCACTTCCCGGGCCGCGCCGTTGATGTCGCGGTCGGAGTCGAACGCGAGGATCACCCGGGTCGAACCCTGGCTCGACGAACTGCTCATGGTGGTGATGCCGGCAATGGCGCCAAAGGAGCGCTCCAGCGGCGTCGCCACCGTGGAGGCCATGACCTCGGGGCTGGCCCCGGGCAAGCTGGCGGATACCACGATCACCGGGAAGTTGATCTGCGGCAGCGGCGACACCGGCAACAGGTTGAAGGCCACGCCGCCCAGCAACATGATCGCCAGGCTCAACAGCATGGTCGCTACGGGCCGGCGAATGAAAGGTCCGGACAGGTTCATGACTCAACCGGCTCCAGACGCACCGGCTCTTTGCGCCAGCGACGCCCCAGGCGGTCGAAATACAGATAGATCACCGGGGTGGTGAACAGGGTCAATACCTGGCTCACCAGCAGCCCGCCGACCATCACCAGGCCCAGGGGCTGGCGCAGCTCCGCACCGGAGCCGGTGGCAAGCATCAACGGCACGGCACCGAACAGCGCGGCCAGGGTGGTCATCAGGATCGGCCGGAAGCGCAGCAGCGCCGCCTGGTAGATCGCGGTTTGCGGGTCCAGGCCCTGGTTGCGCTCGGCGTCGAGGGCGAAGTCGATCATCATGATCGCGTTCTTCTTCACGATACCGATCAGCAGGATGATGCCGATGATCGCGATCATGCCCAGGTCGTTGCCACTGAGCAGCAAGGCCAGCAAGGCCCCTACCGCTGCCGACGGCAGGGTCGAGAGAATGGTGATCGGGTGGATGTAGCTCTCGTAGAGCACACCCAGCACGATGTACATGGTCACCACCGCCGCCAGAATCAGCAGCAAGGTGCTCGACAGCGACGCCTCGAACGCCTGGGCCGCGCCCTGGAACTGGGTCTGCACGCCCACCGGCATGCCGATGTCTTTCTGGGTCTGGTTGATCAGTTCCACGCCCTTGCCCAGCGCCACGCCGGGGGCCAGGTTGAACGACATCATCACCGCCGGGAACTGCCCGATATGCGCGATCGCCAACTGGGCCTGGCGCTGTTCCACATGGGCCAGGCTCGACAGCCGTACCTGGCCGCCGTCGGTGGTTTTCACATGGATCTGGTTCAGGGCGGCCGGGCCGAGGGTTTCACCCGACTGGGCCTGCAACACCACGCGGTACTGGCTGGCCTGCGTATAGATCGTGGAAATCTGCCGCTGGCCGAAGGCGTCGTACAGCGCATCGGTGATGGTCGACACCGTCACGCCAAGGCGCGAAGCGGCGTCGCGGTCGATCACCAGGTACACCTGCAGGCCTTTGTCCTGCAGGTCGCTGGCAACATCGGAAAGTTCCGGCAACTGGCTGAGGGCGTGTACCAGCTTGTCGCTCCACAGGGCCAGCAACTCGGCGTCCGGCGAGGACATGCTGAACTGGTATTGGGTGCGGCTCACACGGTCTTCAATGGTCAGGTCCTGCACCGGCTGCATGAACAGGCGGATACCCACCAGCTTGTCCAGCTGCGGCTGCAGGCGCGTGATGATCTGCGCTGCGCTGAGGTCCCGTTGGCCGTGGGGCTTGAGGTTGATCAGCAAGCGGCCACTGTTCAGGGTGGCGTTGTCACCGTCCACCCCGATATAGGAGGACAGGCTCTCCACCGCCGGGTCTTCGAGGATGATCTTCGCCAACTCCTGCTGGCGCTGGCTCATGGCCGCAAAGGAAATCGACTGTGGCGCTTCGGAAATGCCCTGGATCACGCCGGTGTCCTGCACCGGGAAGAAGCCCTTGGGCACCGCCAGGTACAGCACCACCGTCAGGCCCAGGGTGGCGATGGCCACCAGCAGGGTCAGCGGCTGGTGCTTGAGCACCCACTGCAACTTGCGCCCGTAGGCTTCGATCAGCCAGTCGATCCAGGCGCCGCTGGCCTTGTAGAAACGGCCCTGTTCCTCTTCCTTGGGTTCACGCTTGAGCAACCGCGCGCACATCATCGGCGTGAGGGTCAGGGACACCACCAGGGAAATCAGGATCGCCACCGCCAGGGTGATGGCGAATTCACGGAACAGGCGCCCCACCACATCGGCCATGAACAGCAACGGGATCAATACCGCGATCAGCGACAGGGTCAGGGAAATCAGGGTGAAGCCGATCTGCTTGGCGCCCTTGAGCGCTGCATTGAGCGGGGTCTCGCCCTCCTCGATATAGCGGGAGATGTTCTCCAGCATCACGATGGCGTCATCCACCACAAAGCCGGTGGCGATGGTCAGGGCCATCAGCGTCAGGTTGTTGATGGAGAAGCCGGCCAGGTACATCACCCCAAAAGTGCCCACCAGGGACAGTGGCACGGCGATGGACGGAATGATGGTCGCGCTGAAACGGCGCAGGAACAGGAACGTCACCATCACCACCAGGGCGATGGCGATCAGCAATTCGTGTTGCACGTCCGTGACCGACGCCCGGATGGTCTGGGTACGGTCGGTGAGCACCGTTACGTCCAGGCCGGCCGGCAGGTTGTCGGTGATGCTCGGCAACAGTGCCTTGATCCGGTCCACCACCTCAATGACGTTGGCCCCGGGCTGGCGCTGAATGTTCAGCAGCACGGCCTGGTTTTCGTTGGCCCAGGCGGCGAGGCGTTCGTTCTCGGCGCCATCGACGATCTGTGCCACATCCTTGAGCCGCAACGGCGCGCCGTTGTTGTAGGCCAGGATCAGCTCGGCGTATTCCTTGGGCGAGACCAACTGGTCGTTGGCGTCAAGCATCGAGACCCGCGTGGGGCCGTCGAAGTTACCCTTGGGCTGGTTGACGTTGGAGGCGGCGATCAGGGTGCGCACGTCCGAGAGGTTCAAGCCGTTGGCCGCGAGGGCCTCGGGGTTGACCTTGATCCGCACCGCCTGGCGCTGGCCGCCGGCGATGCTGACCATGCCGACGCCGCTGATCTGCGCGATCTTCTGCGCCATGCGGGTGTCGACCAGGTCATTGAGCTTGGGCAACAGCATGGTCTTGGAGGTGATGGCCAGGGTCAGCACCGGGGTGTCCGCCGGGTTGACCTTGTTGTACACCGGCGGCGCCGGCAAGTCCTTGGGCAACAGGTTGGTGGCGGCGTTGATCGCAGCCTGCACCTGTTGCTCGGCGACATCCATATTGATGTCGAGGTTGAAGCGCAGGGTCAGCACCGAGGCGCCGCCGGAGCTGGTGGACGCCATTTGGGTCAGGCCGGGCATTTGCCCGAACTGGCGCTCCAGGGGCGCCGTCACCGCGCTGGTCATCACGTCCGGGCTGGCGCCGGGGTACAGGGTCATCACCCGGATGGTCGGGTAATCCACCTGGGGCAAGGCCGACACCGGCAACAGGCGGTAGGCGATCACGCCGGCCAAAATAATGGCCAGCATGCTCAGGGTAGTGGCTACCGGGCGAAGGATGAACAGCCGCGAGAGGTTCATGCGCCGCCCTTTTGCGCCTTGCCGGCATCAGCCGGGCCTTGCTGCGTCTTGGCTGCCGGTTGGCCCTGGAGGTGTTCGGTCGGGGTGGTCGGCACCTCGTTGCTGTCGTTGACCACTTCGATTTCACTGCCGTCTTTCAAGCGGTCGGTGCCTTCGAGTACCACGCGGTCGCCGGCGGCCAGGCCTTCCTTGATCACGGTGTTGTCGCCGTCGGAATCACCGATCACCAGCGGGCGCACCTTGACCTTCTTGTCGCCATCGAGCACGTAGGCAAAGGTGCCGGTGTTGCCGAACTGGATCGCCGCCGACGGTGCCAGCACCACGTTGTGCAGGGTGTCGGCCAGCAGGTGCACATTCACGAACTGGTTGGGGAACAGCGCCTGGTCCTTGTTATCGAAGCGTGCCTTGAATTTCAGGGTGCCGGTGGTGACGTCGATCTGGTTGTCCAGGCTCTGCAACACGCCGCGGGCCTTGAGGGCCACATCGCCACGGTCCCAGGCTTCCACCGGCAGCTTGTTGCCGGCGTGATAACGCGCCAGTACGGTTTCCAGGGTGTTTTCCGGCAGCGTGAAGACCACGCTGATGGGCTGGGTCTGGGTGATCACGGCCAGGAAGGTGGTGTCGTTGGCGGCGACGAGGTTGCCCACGTCCACCTGACGCAGGCCGACACGCCCGGTAATCGGGGCGCGGATCTTGGTGAATTCGAGGTTGAGCTTGGCGTCATCCACCGCGCCCTGGTTGGTCTTGACCGTGCCCTGGTACTGCAGCACCAGCGCTTCGGCGGTGTCCAGGGTTTGCTTGGCGATACTGTCCTGGGCATACAGGTCGCGATAACGCTGCACGTCGACCTGGGCGTTTTTCAGCTGGGCCTGGTTTTGCAACAACGTGCCCTGGGCCTGGAGCAAGGCATTCTGGTAACTGCGCGGGTCGATTTCCGCCAGCAGGTCACCGGCCTTGACCATCTGCCCTTCTTCAAAGGCGATCTTGACCAGCTCTCCCCCTACCCGGCTGCGCACATTGATGGTGTTCAATGCGGTGACCGTGCCCAACGCCTTGTAGTAAACCGGGAACTCACCCAGCACCGCAGGCGCCACACGTACCGGCACCGGGCCGGTAGCACCACCAAAGCCCGGGCGCATCATGCCCGACTTGCCGGCATGCCCGGCGGGCTTTTTCTCGGCGCTGTCTTTATGGCTGCCGGGCCAGAATTTCCAGCACAGGCCGGCAATAACCAGCAGCACGAGCAGGCCGAACAGCCAGCGACGGGAGTGACGAGGGGTGGATTGCATGGAGTGATCAACCATTGGGCGCGAGAGCTTCTTCTTTGGGAGGCTGAAAGATAAGCACTGGGGCGCGTTAAGAAAAGCGCCTTTACCGGCTATTTACCTTGGATTACAACTTTTAACTTCTTTGCTTAGTCCATTCGCTATCCGGCTAAGCGTCTGAAGCACAAATAAAAACGGCCTGGACTAGGCCAGGCCGTAATACTGCATCACGCGTGTTACTGCAAAACGACAGTAATGCGTAGCAACAGTTACTTCAAAACAGCCAGGGCTGCTTCGTAGTTCGGCTCTTGGCCGATTTCGCTGACCAGTTCGCTGTGCAGCACGTTGTCATTTTCGTCCAGCACCACGACGGCACGGGCGGTCAGGCCGCGCAGCGGGCCATCAGCAAGCGCAACACCGTAGTCGACAGCAAATGCCGCCTCACGGAAGTCCGACAGGTTCTTCACGTTTTCCAGGCCTTCGGCACCGCAGAAACGCGCCTGGGCGAATGGCAGGTCAGTGGAGATGCACAGCACCACGGTGTTGCTCACGTCGTTGACCTGAGCGTTGAACTTGCGAACCGAAGTGGCGCAGGTCGGGGTATCAACGCTTGGGAAGATGTTCAGCACTTTGCGCTTGCCGGCAAAGGTTGCCAGGGTTGCGTCAGACAGATCGCCAGCAGTCAGGGTGAAGTCTGGCGCCTTGGCGCCGACTTTCGGCAAATCGCCTTCGACCTGGACAGGGTTGCCTCGGAGGGTAACTTGAGCCATGAACGGAATCCTTCTAGTGGTGGTAGTGAAACGAATTTCAGGTGCCGAAGTTAAACACAAAGTTCGATGGGCACCTATGGTCGGACGCAAATTGTCATGGAGCGCAGCTCAACGCCCCGCCACCACGAACCCCCGCTGCAAATCCTCGATCAACGCTTCCACATCCTCCAGCCCCACATGCAGACGCACCACCGGGTTCAGTCCACGGTCGGCAGCGCTCTGGCGATCCTGGGTGTCGGCCAGGGTCACCAGGCTCTCAAAGCCGCCCCAGGACGCACCCAGGCCAAACAGCCGCAAGCCGTCGATAAACCGTTCGACATAACCGCCGTCCGCGCTGTTGAGTTCAAACGACAGCAAACCATTACTGCCGCTGAAATCACGCTTCCACAGCGCATGCCCTGGGTGCTCGGGCAAGGCCGGATGAAATACCCGCTTGACCTGCGGCTGCACCTGCAACCATTGCGCAATCGCCAGCGCCTGACGCTCGTGCACATCCAGCCGGGAAGCCAGGGTGCGCGCGCCACGCAGGATCAGGTAAGCATCGTCGGCGCTGACCGCATTGCCAAAGGTGTCGCTCATTTTTGCCAGGGCCGGCCATGCCGCTTGCGTGGTGCAGACGCTGCCCATCATCACGTCGCTGTGGCCGCCGAGGTATTTGGTCAGGGCCATGATCGAGATGTCGGCGCCCAACGCCAGCGGGCGGTACAGGTAGGCCGAGCCCCAGGTGTTGTCCACCGCCAGCAGAATCCCACGCGGCTTGCACAGGGCGGCAATCGCGGGCAGGTCACACAGTTCATACAGCAGTGAACCGGGCGTTTCGGCGTAGACCATTTTGGTGTTGGCCTGAAGCTGCGCTTCCAGGCCGCTGCCGTCCGGGGTGAAATAGCTGACTTCGATACCGAACGGCCGGAGGAACTCGCGAGCCAGCTTGCGCACCGGCGAATACACCGCGTCGGTGATCAGCACGTGATCGCCGGGCCGCAAGTAGGCCAGGAACGTCTGCGCCGCTGCAGCGAGGCCGGAGCCATACAACCGTGTGCGGTAGCCGCCCTCGAGCTCGGTGACCAGGTCTTCCAGGGCAAACGCGGTGGGATTGCCACGCGCGCCGTAGCTCAGGACACGCTCGCTGTCACGTCGGGAACGCGCATCGCGCATCTGGGCCAGGTTGTCGAACAGCACGGTGCTCAGTCGGGTGATGGGGACGTTCACCGCCCGACCGCCATTGCCGCCTTCGGTACGCGCCGCATGAATCAGCCGGGTCCGCACCCGCGACGCCGGGGCCAATGGTTTGAGACTGGCGATTTCCGCCTCGCTCATCTGCGCCAGCAGGCCGATTTCCCAGGCCAGGTATTGGCGGGCAGCGTCCTTGTTGCCACTGTGGCGGTCGTGGGTGAAGAACAGGAAGTCGATGCACTGATGATCCGGTGGGGTTTGTGCGTCCTCAATCACCGGCAACCCGGCAGCGACCCACGCGGCATAGCCGCCGTCGAGCAAACGCACGTCCTCGCCCAACTCCAGCACGGCAAAAGCCGCCAGTGCCGGGTCATCAGCCAGCAGCACCAACGGGCGCACACCGGCGGTCAACAGCGAACGAATCGACCAGCGCGAACCGGCAATCCGGCCCTTGCGATGGGTCATGCTCGGGCGCAGGTCCACCAGGTCTACCGCGTTATCGCTCAAGGCATCCGACAGCGCCTGTGCCGAGATCAATGGCAATGCCTTGAACGGGACCGCCCGCGTGACCGGCAGCGCCAGCCCACTCTGGACCCCCTCTTCCAGCACATACGCCTCATGCCCCAACTGCCGCAGCCAACTGGCGACAATCGGCGCACGCACGCCGTCGCTGTCCACCAGCACCACCCGCGCCTGACGCACGCCGATGTACAGGTCGGTGGACTGAATCAACTGCCCGCCCGGGGTATGTTGCGCCCCCGGCAGACTGCCGGCGGCAAACTCTTCGGCGGTGCGCACATCGCACAGGAACAGGCTACGGGCCGAATCTGCCACCCATTGACGAACCTGCTCCGCCGCGACGCTGACCACCCCGGCGCGCTCCGCCAATTGCCGAGCGGCCTCGCGCTGCTGCGCCAGATCAGTGGAGACCTGATCGGCATAACGCCGGGTGCTGCCATGTTCCAGCTTGAAGTCCGCCAGGTACCAACCCTGGGTACCGTTTTCCAACGCATACACCGGGTTCTTCACGCCCAGATTGATCAACGTCTGGGCGCCGATAATGCTGCGGGTACGACCGGCGCAGTTGACCACGATCGGCGTGGTTTCATCCGGCACCAGGTCGTGCACGCGGTAGCCCAGCTCACCGTTGGGGCAGCAGATGGAACCCGGGATGGTCATCTTGCGGTATTCATCGAACGGCCTGCCGTCCAGCACCACCAGCGGCTCGCCCGTGGCCTGCCAGTCCGCCAGTTGCTGCGCGGTGACATGAGGCGTATGGCTGGCCTCTTCCACCAACTCGCCAAAGGCTTTTGACGGCACATGCACCCCGGCAAACAGTTGCAAGCCGGCTGCCTGCCAACCGTCCGCGCCGCCTTGCAGCACATGCACATGGCTGTAGCCCAACGCCTGCAAGCGCAACGCCGTGCGCGCAGCCACAGCGCCGCCATCCTGGTCGTAGATCACCAGGCGCACCTGAGGATTCGGCGCCAGGCGCTGCACTTCCAGCTCCAGGCGGCTATAGGGCAGGTTCACCCCGTGGAACAGATGGGCCTCGCCGTATTGGCCGTGCTCGCGTACGTCGAACAGGGCGATTTCCTGGCCGTCGAACAGCCATTGTTGCAATTGCCCGGGTGTGATGGTCTGGCTCATGAAAGTCCCGCAAAAATAGAGATGAGTTACTGCAAGGCCAACGAACGCTCGCCGGCGGCGACTTCACGCCCCTTGGCATACGCCCGCTGGACCGCCGGGCGCGCCTTGATCCGCAGGCGCCAGGCCTGGATGTTCGGGTAGTCCGCCAGGTCCTGGCCCTGGCGCAGGGGCTGGATCCACGGGAAGATCGCCATGTCGGCCACCGAGTACTCGCCCGCCACGTACGGCACCTCGGCCAAGCGCTGCTCCAGCACCCGATACAGGCGCGTGGCTTCGGCGTTCAGCAGGTCCAGGGCGAAGGGAATAGGTTCCGGGGCCTTCTCCTTGAACAGCTGCAACTGGCTCAGATACGGGGTGATATGCCCCACCTGCCAGAACAGCCATTCCTGGACTTTCTGACGCTCGGCGGTGCCGGCGGGCGGCAGGAAACGCCCGGCCTGGTCGGCCAGGTAATTCAGGATCGCCCCGGATTCGAACAGGCTCAGTGGTGCTTCAAGGCTGTGGTCGACAATCGCCGGAATCCGCCCATTCGCGCTGATGCGCTGGAAGCTTTCCTGCTTCTGCGCGCCTTCGCGGATGTTCACCGGAATCAGGCGGTACTCCGCCTCCAGTTCTTCAAGCAGGATGCCGACTTTCAGGCCGTTGCCCGTAGGCCAGTAATACAGATCAATCATAAAAACCCCTGGTGTGGGAGCTGGCTTGCCTGCGACGCAGGCGATGCGGTGAATCAGGTAACCCGCGTCGATGCAATCGCAGGCAAGCCAGCTCCCACATAAAGCGACTTTCGCCGCACATGAGCAGCGCTTTCAGGCATAGGCCCGGATTGAAGGCGCCATCTGAGAGGCGTTGTAGTTGAGAATCCGCCCGTCTGCTTCAACGCCATAACGGCCATTCAGGGATTCCAGCGGCAAGCCGTACAGGTGGAAGTGCAAGGTCGCCTGCTCACCCTCGACGCGAATCCCGTGCAGGTCTTCACCAAGGAACGAGATGGAAGTACCCGGCTGCACGATGACTTCTTTCTCGAGGGTCAAGGTGGTGAAGCCAGCGTCACGCCCTTCATCGTTGCGGCCATACACGTAGTTGATCTCCTGGCCTTCAACGGCACTGATGATCGCCCAGGTTTCATGGTTGTGGGGGATGGTGCTTTTGCCCGGCAGCAGCGAGTTCAGGTACAGGGTCGGCGTGTCGCCATCGTCGTTCAGGCGATAACGGAACGCGGTGCTGCCCTGCCCCGGTACCGGCGCGGGGAATTCGCTGAAGTTGAACAGGTCCCGGCGCTCGGCCAGGGTTTCCAGCAGGCCGACGATTTCCACCAGGGCCGCGCGGTCTACGCCACGCTGGTTGATGACGCGGATCTGCTGCAGGAAGTCTTCAATAACGGCGGCACGGTTAGCGGTACTCATGACGAGGTTCCTCTTGTTAGACAGACAGGGTGTAGCGGCTCAGGTTGGTCAACAGGTACGGATCATTGGCGATCGGCGGACGGCGGCCCGGATCGCCCAAGGCATGGCGCAGGAACTCCTGGGTGCGTTCACTGGTGGGGCGCTGGAAGATCTGCTCGGCGCTGCCGTGTTCGACGATCACGCCGTTTTCAGTGAAGTAGACGATGTCGCTGATCTCTTCGGCGAAGCGCATTTCGTGGGTCACCAGCACGCAGGTCATGCCCTCTTCGGTCAGCTCGCGGATCACCGTCAGCACTTCTCCGACGGTTTCCGGGTCCAGGGCCGAGGTCACTTCATCGAACAGGATCAGTTCCGGGCGCATGGCCAACGCCCGGGCAATCGCCACCCGCTGCTGCTGCCCGCCGGAGAGTTGGCCGGGATAGGCATCGGCCTTGTGCTCCATGCGTACCTTGGCCAGCAGCGCTCGCGCATCTTTCTCGGCATCACTGCGGTTGCGGCCGAGTACCTTGCGCGGGGCGATCACCAGGTTTTCCAGCACCGACAAATGCGGGAACAGGTTGTATTGCTGGAACACAAACCCGACGCGCTTGCGCAGCTCGATGCGCTGGGCTTCCTGGGTCAGGGTATCGACCCGGGTTTCACCCACGCGGATGGTGCCGCGCTGAGGCTGCAACAGGCCGGTGATGCAGCGCAGGATGGTCGACTTGCCCGAGCCCGACGGGCCGATGATCGACACCGCCTGGCCGCGGTGCACGTCGAGGTCGATGCCCTTGAGCACCCGGTTGTCACCGAACGACAGCTGCAAGTCCCGCAGGCTGACCAGGGGTTCAATAGAAGGCATAACGGCGCTCCAGGCGTTGGGTCAAACGGGAAATCGGGTAGCAATAGGCGAAGAACAGCACCAGCAGGCTCAGGTAGATCACCACGGTAAAGCCGGTCATGTTCACGGTGTTGCTGGCGATCTGTGCGGTGTCGATCACGTCATGCACGCCCACCAGCGACGCCAGGGCGGTGCCCATGGTGACCACCGCATAGAGGTTCATCCATGGCGGCAACATGCGCTTGAAGCACTGGGGCAGGATGATCGAACGGAAGATCTGGCCACGGGTGAACGCCAGTGAACGCGCGGCTTCCCACTGGGTGCTGGGGATCGAACCGATGGCGCCGCGAAAGATCTCCGCCACGTTGGCGCTGGCGGGCAACGCCAGGCCAATGGTCACCTTGACCCAGTCCGGGAACGACACGTAGCTGCTGCCGATGTGGATCTCGAACGGGAACACGTAGGTGGTGAAATAGATCAGCACCAGCCACGGCGCGTTGCGAAATACCTGCACCCACACACGCGCGACAACACCTGCGGGTGACAGCGCCAACGCTCCGATCAACAGGCCGAGCACCGAACCAATGGAAATCGCCACCACGCTGATCAGGATGTTCTGGCCAAAACCGCTGACCAGCGCCGGCGACCATTGCAGCAACGCCGACAGCACCGGGAATGAATCAATGACCATAGCCGGGCATCCTCAGGCGCGCTTCCAGCCAGCGCCCCACACAATTGACGGTAAAGCTCAGCAAGCCGAAAAAGCTCAGGATCAAAATCATCAGCTCCAGCACGTTGTCGCTCTGGGTCCAGATCATGATCGACGCGTAGGTGATATCGCCCACGGCAATGGCCGAGGCCACGGCAGTCATTTTCACCAGGTCGATCAGGTTGTTGATCAGCGACGGCAGTGCGAAGCGCAGGGCCAGTGGCAACTGCACATTCCACAGCAATTGCCGGCTGCTGAAGGCCAGGGAACTGGCGGCTTCCAGGGTCACGGCCGGCACTGCCTCGATGCCGGCGCGCAGGGCTTCGGCGTGGAACGCGCCCTTGTGCAGGGAGATCACGATCACCACCCAGGCAAACGGCGTCAGCGGGTTGGCTGCGCCGACGGCCTGGGTCAGCAGCATGTTCAACACCAGGAACGCGCAGTACAACTGCACCAGGGTCGGGGTATTGCGGGTGACTTCGATAAACACCCGCGCAGGCCGGGCCAGCCACGGGTTGCCCGAGGTCAGCAACGCCGCCAGGCTGATCCCGGCCAGCAGGCTGCCGACGATGGTGAACAGGCACAACAGCACGGTGGTCAGCGCGCCCTGCTCCAGGGTGCCGCGCTGATAGGCATCCAGCAGGAAGTTGTAGTTGAGGCCGATACCGGCCGCCCAGTGCACAAAAATCTCCAGCCAATGACTCATTCGTCGCCCCGCAACTTGCCGCAGGCAACAGCAATACGGCGCCCCGCCTCGGCCACGCTGTCGGTCGCCGTGGCGATGGACAGGCGAAACCACGGCGACAGGCCATAGGCACTGCCCGCCACACCGGCGACGCCCTCCTCCAACAGGTAAGCGACGACATCGCCGTCATCTTTCAACTGCTGACCGTCCGGGCGATAGCGGCCGAGCAAACCGGCGCAGCGCACAAACACGAAGAACCCGCCTTGAGGCTCAAGCACTTCCAGGCCGTCGACGGTGCCGAGGGCCATCATCAGCAAGTCGCGGCGCAGTTGATAGGCCGCTACCTGCTCGGCCAGAAAGCCAAGCCCGCCGGTGAAGGCGGCCAACGCGGCGGCCTGCCCGACGGAAGACGCACCGGAGGTGGATTGGGATTGCACCACCGCCATCGCGTTGGTCAGGGTCTGCGGCCCGGCGCCGAAACCGATGCGCCAGCCTGTCATGGCATAGGTCTTGGACACGCCGCCCACCAACAGGCAACGGTCCTGCAAATCCGGCGCGACGTTCAGCAGGCTCTGGGCCGGGCGACCGTCGAAGCGGATGTGCTCGTAGAGTTCATCCAGCAGCACCAGCACCTGGGGATGAAGGCGCAGCACCTCGGCCAGCGCGTGCAGTTCAGCCTCGCTATACACCGCGCCGCTCGGGTTGCCCGGGCCGTTGAGGATCAGCCAGCGGGTGCGCTCGTTGATGTGCTGCGCCAGTTGCGCCGGCAGCAGCTTGCAGCCCTGCTCCAGCCCGCACTCGATAAACACCGGCTCGCCACCGTTGAAGCGCACGCTGTCGGGGAATGACGGCCAATACGGCGTCGGCACCAGTACTTGATCACCGTCGTCGAGGGTGGCGGCAAAAGCGTTGAAGATGATCTGTTTCGCGCCGTTGGCAATCACGATGTTCGGCAGCGCATAGTCCAGGTGGTTTTCTTCGGCCAGTTTTCGCTGCACGGCGATCCGCAAGGCCTTTACGCCGGGTGTCGGCGTGTACTTGGTGGCGCCTGCTGCAATGGCGGCATAGGCCGCTTGCTTGATGTGCTCCGGGGTATCGAAATCCGGCTCGCCGGTGGTCAGGTCCAGAATGTCGCGGCCGGCGTCACGCAGTTCCGTGGCGCGGGATTTGGCCGCTGCATTGGCCGACAGCGACACGCGCTGCACGCGCTTGGACAAGCGAACGGTCATGGCTGCACCTCCAGGACTTTGCCGGGGTTGAGCAGGTTTTTCGGGTCGAGGGCGCGTTTGATGCGGCGCATCAGGTCCAGCTCCACCGGGCTTTTGTAGCGGCTAAGCATGCCGACCTTGCGCTGGCCAATCCCGTGCTCGGCGCTGATCGAGCCGCCGTGGGCATGGGCGCTGTCGTGCACCAGCAGGCTCAGGTCGGCGTAGTTGGCCATGTGTTCATCCACCGTTGAACCCAGCGGATGGGCCACGTTGTAATGCAGGTTGCCGTCCCCCAGGTGCCCGAACGTGAAGTTGCGCACGCCGGGAAAATGCACCTGCAACAGCGCATCGGTATGGGCCACGAAGGCGACGATTTGCGAGATGGGCACCGAGATGTCGTGCTTCATGTTGCGCCCGGCACGCTTCTGCGCCTCGCTCATGTTTTCGCGCAGCAGCCATAACGCTTCGCTCTGCGCCAGGCTTTCGGCGATCAGGGCGTCAGCCAGCAGTGACTGCTCGAAGGCTTCACCCAGGACCGTTTCGAAGGCTTCGCGGGCGTGGCTTTCGCCGTGGTTATCCGACAGTTCCAGCAAGGCGAACCATGGCTGACTGGCTTTCAGGAATGGTTGCGGGCCTTCGGGAAACTGCTCGCGCAACAACGCCAGGCAATCGGCGCTGAGCAGTTCGAATGCGGTGAGATTGGCGCCAAAACCAGCGCGGGCGTGGGACAGGAACGCCACCGCCTGGGCCAACTCATCAAAGGCCAGCAGCGCGGTGGCCTGGGCCTTTGGCAGCGGGAACAACTTCAGGGTGGCGGCGGTGATAATGCCGAGGGTGCCTTCGCTGCCGACGTACAAATCCCGCAGGTCGTAGCCGGTGTTGTCCTTGCGCAAACCCCGCAGTCCATTCCAGATTTCGCCTTCGGCGGTCACCACTTCCAGCCCCAGGGTCAGCTCGCGGGTGTTGCCATACCGCAGCACGGCGGTACCGCCGGCATTGGTGCCGAGGTTACCGCCAATGGTGCAACTGCCTTCGGCGCCCAGGCTGAGCGGAAACAGGCGACCGGCTTCACGGGCCACGTCCTGGATGTTTTGCAGGATGCAGCCGGCTTCGACGGTCAGGGTGTCGTTGTCGGTGTCGATCACGCGCACCCGGTTCATGCGGTCGAGCAACAGCAATACCGCGCGGCCGCTGGCGTCCGGCGTAGCGCCTGCCATCAGGCCGGTGTTGCCGCCCTGGACGACAATGGGCGCCTCCAGGGCCACACAGGCACGCACCACGGCGGCGACTTCTTCGGTGTTGGCCGGGTGTACCACGGCGATCACCTGGCCGGTGTAGCGGCCTTGTTTGTCGGTGAGGTACTGGGCAGCGTCTTCACTGCGCTGCACATGGGCGGCGCCGAGCAACTGTTGCAGGGTGGCGAATAGCGGTTCACTCATGGCTGTACTGCTCATGCAAATCCCGCAGGGCCTGGGACGGAGGCATACCGGTGCGCTCGCCCAGGGCGATCAGCCAGCCGCTGCGATGCCAGTCACGCACGATGGCGTCGAGCCTGGCCTGGGTATCGTGCTCGCCCTTGCGGATCCAGATCACGGATTTGGACGGGATCAAATCCCCCGGCAACGGGATCTCGTAGCCGGACCATTCGGCATCGTCCAGCAACGCGTGCATGGTCGGGCTGACGTGCACCGCCGCCACACAGCCATTGCCACGCAACGACAGCAGGGATTCGGACTGGCTGCGGAACGCCTTGATCTGCGCGCCGTAGGTTTCCTGCAATGGCTTGATGAAGTTGCTGCCCTGGGACACGCACACCGGCTTGTCTTTGAGGTCGGCCCACTGGGTGACGCCGGCGCCTTTGCGGATCAACGCCGCGCCGCCGACTTCTTCATAAGGCGTGGGCACGTAGTCGAGAATCTCGGCGCGCTCGTCGGTGTACTGCATGTTGGCAATCAGCACATCGACCTTGCCTTGCTGCAGGAACTGCACGCGGTTGGGGGCCAGTACCGAGACGGTCTTGGTCTCCACGCCCAGCGCCTGGCCGAGGCCCTTGGCCAATTCGACGTTGTAGCCCAGGTGTTCGCCGGTCTTGGGGTCGATGGTGCCAAACGGCGGGCCGCTGAGAATCACGCCGACGCTGATGGCGTGGCGTTGCTGGATTTTGTCGAGGGTGGCGTCGGCGTGGGCCAGGCCGGCACACAAAACCAGGCCGAGGGCGGTCAGGGATTTGAAATTCATGCTCAGGCGCCCTTGAACTGTTTCTGCAATTCCACCAAGGCCGGGGATGCCGGGGTGATGTGGTTGCGGGTCTGGGCTTCGATCAGCCAGCCGCTGCGGTGCAGTTCCTTGACGATCGGGTCGAGTCTGGCCTGGGTGTCGCTCTCGCCACGGCGGGTCCAGATCACCGACGGCGCCGGATTCAGCTCGGGGCTGAGGGAGCGGTAATCCTTCCATTCGGCACTGTCGTTGATCAGCGGGTTGACCAGCGTCGAATCATGCACCGCCGCGACGCAGTTGTTGCCGCGCAGGGCCAGCAGGGATTCGGAGGAGCTTTTGAAGGCTTTGATCTGTGCGCCGAGTTCGGTCAGCGGCTTGACGTAGCTGCTGCCTTGGGAGGTGCATACCGGCTGGTCCTTGAGGTCTGCCCAGCGGGTGATCTTGCTGTCCTTGAGCACCGCAGCGGTGCCGCCGATCTTGTAGAACGGCGTCGGTACGAAGCCAAGGATCTCGCCGCGCTCGGCGGTCCATTCCATGTTGGCGATCAGCAGGTCGACCTTGCCCTGTTGCAGGAACTGCACGCGGTTGGCTGGCAATACCGGCACCAGTTGCACTTCGGCGCCCAACTGGCGGCCCAGCTCGTTGGCCAGGTCGACGTTCAAGCCCTTGGGCTTCTGGGTGGTGGGGTCGATGCCGCCAAACGGCCCGCCGGACAACAGCACGCCGACCACCAGCACATGGCGCTGCTGGATCTTGTCCAGGGTCGCATCGGCCTGAGCCACCGCGCTGCCGCCCAGGGCAATCAATGCGCCCAGGACCACAGGCAACCTTCGTTTTACCGCCGCGCGCACAAAACCCATGGAACTCCCCTCATTAGCGATCGGCGTACCCCGACCTGATGTGGGGGCATGCTAGGGAGAGTGCCGGGGTAACGGAAATTCAAATATCTAATATCGTTATAACTTCCCGTATATGGATGCGCTGATTTTTGGCCATATACTCGAAATCATTAGCCATCGTAAAAATTCGACGCGACAACACATAAACATCTGTAATGTTTATCTTCGCACCCTTGATATAAAAAACGCCCTGGAATGGCCATGTCGACCCTCGATCTTGAACTGCTCCGCACCTTTATCGCCGTGGTCGACCACCACAGCTTTGCCGAAGCCGGCACTCACCTGGCCCGCACCCAATCCTCCGTCACCCAGCATATGCAGCGCCTGGAACAGCAAGTGGGGGTCAGCCTGTTTGAGAAACGCGGCCGGCAAAAACAGCTGACGGAACCCGGCTTGCAGTTGTTACGGCATGCGCGGCAGATGCTGTCGCTGAATGACGATGCGCTTAATTCCCTGCGGGAAAGCAGTCTCAGCGGCGTGCTGCGCATCGGCTCGCCCCACGACATCGCCGACACCATCCTGCCGCCGATCCTCAGCCATATCGCCCGCTCGGCGCCGCGCCTGCGCCTGGAAATCGATGTGGGCCGCAGCCCGTTCCTGATGGATGACTTGCACCGCGGCAAGGTCGACATGGTGATTTCCACCCGCGCCGATGCCAACCTGGAAGGCTTTGCGTTGCGTACTTCGCCGGTGTGGTGGATCTGTTCGGCGCAGTACATTCATTCACCGAGCGAGCCGTTGCCGTTGATTCTGGTGGATGAGCCGAGCATTTATCGGCGCTATGCCCTGGAGGCACTGGAACGCGCAAACATCCCTTGGCGCCAGGCGTACCTGGCGTCGAACCTGATCGGGATCAAGGCGGCGACGCGCGCAGGGTTGGGCGTGACCCCACGGAGCATGGAAATGCTCGGGCCGGACATGCGGGTATTGGGGGAGAACGATGGGCTGCCGAGGATGCCGGAGGTGACGTACTACCTGTGGATCCGCCCGAACACGGCGAACCCGATTGCGCGCAAGGCGTATGACTTGATCAGGGCCAGCCAGGGGCTGGCGCTGGGGTGACGATTATTGCTGGGTCAATTGGGTCCACAACGCCGGTGCGCCGGCGGATTTGGCGATCGCCTCCAGGCGCGCCGCGTGCTCGGCCATGTCCTGTTCGCTGGCGCGAATGATCGTGGTAGGCTGGCGATCCGCTGGCAAGCGGCGGATTTCCGAAGGGCGATTGCCCGAGCCTTCTGCCGAACCGTTGCCATCCGAAGCGTTGCCGGCCAGGGAGAGGCTGGTCTGGCCGCCGGTCATGGTCAGGTAGACGTCGGCGAGAATCTCGGAGTCGAGCAAGGCGCCGTGGAGTTCACGGCCGGAGTTGTCGACGCCATAGCGTTTGCACAAGGCATCGAGGCTGTTGCGCTGGCCCGGGTGACGCTCACGGGCCATCATCAGGGTGTCGAGGATCGAGCAGTGCTGGGTAATGTCAGCCCGGTCGGTCTGACCCATCAGCGCGAATTCGTTGTTGATGAAGCCAACGTCGAACGCCGCGTTATGGATGATCAGCTGTGCGCCGTTGATGAACTCGAAGAACTCATCGGCCACTTCGGCGAACCGCGGCTTGCCCACCAGGAATTCGTTGGTGATGCCGTGGACGCCGATGGCGCCTTCGTCACTTTCCCGATCCGGTTGCAGGTAGACGTGGAAGTGCCGGCCGGTGAGGCGACGGCCCATCAGCTCGACACAGCCGATTTCAATGATCCGGTGGCCATCGGTCACCGGCATGCCGGTGGTTTCGGTATCGAGTACAACAGATCGGATGGCCATCAGGGTTCAGCTCTCAACGGTTTGGGACATTTCAAGGGGCGGGATCTTAACACGTCAACCGGCATCAGCTCTGCTTGTAGCCGCGCACGTCATCCACGCCACGGTTGGCCAACTGATCGGCCCGCTCGTTGCCGGGATGGCCGATGTGGCCGCGCACCCATTTCCAGGTGATGTTGTGGCGGTTGCATTGTTCATCGAGCAATTGCCACAGGTCGGCGTTTTTTACCGGTTCCTTGGCGGCGGTCTTCCAGCCACGCTTCTTCCAGTTGACCATCCACTCGTTGATGCCCTTCATCACATACTGGGAGTCGGTCACCAGCAACACATCGCAACGGCGCTTGAGCTCTTCAAGGCCGCGGATCGCGCCCATCAGTTCCATACGGTTGTTGGTGGTATTGGCTTCGCCGCCCCACAGCTCCTTCTCCACGCCCTTGCATACCAGCAACGCGCCCCATCCGCCGGGACCGGGGTTGCCCTTGCAGGCGCCATCGGTGAAGAGTTCTACGGTATCGGTCATTTCACTGTCCATTAAAGCGGGATCCATCAAAGCGGGTTGCCGATAATCGACCGACAAAGGCCCGAGGTCGAGAAGCTCGACCTGAAATCAAAAAAGGGTTGTTTACTGCTCGCTCTGCTTGCGATTGACCTTGGCCATCGGCATCGGCACCAGCTTGCCCATCGGTTCGCGGCGTACCTGGCGCACCGGGCGCAAGCCAACGACGATCTTGCGCGCCACCAACAGGTAGAAGCCACCGCCGGACAATTGCCAGGCACCGGCCCTGCGCTCCCAACCGGCCAATCGCCCCTGCCACTTGGCAGACGCAAGCGGCGGACGATAGCACCCGAAGCGGCGTTTCTCCAGCGCAAAGCCCAGCAGGTTCAACCAGTCGCCCACCCGCGACGGCGAGATGCAGCGCGCCTGGCGCAACCCGTCATGGGCGAACACATGGCGCAAGCCCCAACTGCTCCAGGGGTTGATGCCGATGATCAGCAAATGGCCACCAGGGCGCACGCTGCTGGCCGCTTCACGCAGCAAACCATGGGGCGACAGGCAGAAATCCAGGCCATGCTGCAACACCACCACGTCGGCGGCATGCTCGCTCAACGGCCAGGCCTGTTCCTCGCAGACGATTTCAACCCCCGGCAACGGCGCCCCCAGGCGCACATTGCGTTGCACCTGGGGCGCCGACGGCGGGGTTTGTGCCGACGGGCCGTAATGCACCAGGTAACCACCAAAGAACCGACCCAGCTCGTCTTCGAGCATGCGCCGCTCTTCATCCAGCAAAAATTGCCCGATAGGCCCGGACAGCCATTCACGGGCGGCACCGATCAGTGCCAGCCACTCGGGATCGGCCTGGGCGAACGCTTTATCAGTCATTGCATTCTCCAACTCGCCAAGAAGTTCTAAGATGCACCAATGTGTTCAGCTTGGCGAATCAAAGAATGATACAGATCAGTGCCCTGCCCGCCTTCACCGATAACTACATCTGGTTGTTACAGGATCAGCCGAACAAGCGCTGTGCCGTGGTCGACCCTGGTGACGCCGCGCCCGTGCTGGCCTGGCTCCAGCAGCACCCCGACTGGACCCTCAGCGACATCCTGGTGACTCACCATCACCATGATCATGTCGGCGGCGTCGAGCAACTTAAAAGTGTTTCCGGCGCCACGGTCTACGGCCCGGCGAATGAAAAGATCCCGGCGCGGGATGTCGCGCTCCAGGATAACGACCGCATCACCGTGCTGGGCTGGGACTTCGAGGTGTTTGCCGTCCCCGGTCACACCCTCGGCCATATCGCCTTTTATCACCAGGGCGTGCTGTTTTGTGGCGACACCCTGTTCGCCGCCGGTTGTGGCCGCCTGTTCGAAGGCACTCCACAACAAATGCACACCTCCCTGGAACGCCTGGCAGCATTGCCGGCGAACACGCTGGTGTACTGCACCCATGAATACACACAAAGCAACCTGAAATTCGCCCAGGCCGTGGAACCGCATAACGCGGATATCGCCGAACGAGTGGAGAACGTGCGGCAACTGCGGGCCAATGGCGAGATCACGCTGCCTTCGACCCTGGCGCTGGAAAAACTCACTAACCCTTTTTTACGGACCTCTGAAACATCCGTTAAAGAAAAAGCGGACGAACGGAATGGCCGGGATAACCGGGCCGGGAGCGAGGTGTTTGCTAGCTTGAGGTCTTGGAAAGATACGTTCTAAGGGCGCGAAATTTAGTACGTAATTTCTGAATGGTTGACCGCAACCCAAGCGCTTTCTAGAATCGCCCGACATTTTTGCCCGGAACTTACTTCCAGCCAATGTCGTCATCTATTCGTAAAACCAACCATTCAGACGCATTGACCCGCCTGGCTCAAGCCGTGGCGGTGGCTGTGTCCGCTACTCTGGCGGGCTGCCAATCGACCAATTTTGCCGCACAATCCACCGTGCAACCCAAGCCAAACCTTACCGCCAAGATCAAGCAAAAACCCCTTTGGCTATCAGAGAAGCCAAGCCCGGAAGTGCCCCAGGATGTCTGGGAACGCATGCGCCGGGGCTTTCAATTGCAGGACGGGTTAGGCGTCAACCCGCGCATTGAACAGCAACGATTGTGGTTTGCCAGTAACCCTTCCTTTCTCGAGAACGCCGGCGAACGCGGCAGCCTCTACATTCATTACATCGTCGAACGCCTTGAAGAACGCAACATGCCTCTGGAGCTGGCGCTGCTGCCAGTGATTGAAAGCGCCTACAACCCAATGGCCTATTCCCGCAGCGATGCGGTCGGCCTGTGGCAGTTCGTTCCCGCCACCGGACGCTACTTCAACCTGCGCCAGACCCGCGCCTACGACGGCCGCCGTGACATCACCGCCTCCACCACCGCGGCCCTGGACTATCTGACACGCCTGCATGACATGTTCAACGGCGACTGGTTGCTGGCCCTGGCGGCTTACAACGCCGGTGAAGGCACGGTCAGCCGGGCCATCGAGCGTAACGAGAAGCTCGGCTTGCCGACGGACTACTGGAACCTGCCACTGCCCCAGGAAACCAAGGACTACGTGCCCAAGTTCCTGGCGCTGTCGCAGGTGGTGCTGGCCCCCGAGGCATACGGCGTCAACCTGAACCCGATTGCCAACACGCCGTACTTTGAAGTGGTAGAAATCAAAACGAGCATGGACCTGTCACGGGTCGCCGCGCTGGCCGAAATTGACGAAGACGAACTGTTCCAGCTCAACCCGGCCTTGAAGCAGCGCACCACCCTGGACGGCCCGCAGCATTTACTGGTGCCCACCTCCAAGGCGCAGTTGCTGGCCAGCAGCCTTTCGGCGATGAAGCCGGAAGAATTGCTGAGCATGCGCCCGAAAAAGCCGGTGTTCGACGACGTTGAGCACAAGGCCATTGCCGGTCGCACCCGCAACTACAAGGTGCGTAGCGGTGACAACCTGACCCTCATCGCCAAGGCCAACAAGGTCGATGTGCATGACTTGCAGCGCTGGAACAAGCTCAATGGCCAGGCGCTCAAGGTCGGCCAGACCCTGGTGATGCAGGACACCCGCAAGCTGGTGGCCAAGGCCGACAGCAAGAAGCCGGTGCAATACAAGGTCAAGAAAGGCGATTCGCTGTACATCGTCGCCAAGCGCTTCAACGTCGAGATGCAACATCTCAAGCGCTGGAACCCACGCACTGGCCAGGCGCTGAAGCCGGGGCAGATGCTGGTGGTTTCCGGGCCTAGATAACACCGCAAACCCTGTAGGAGCGAGCTTGCTCGCGAAAAACGCAAGGGCACCGCGTTAATTCAGAATGCCAGCGTTATCGTTGGCGTCCTTCGCGAGCAAGCTCGCTCCTACAGGTTTAATCGATCCTCAGCCCATCCCACGGCGCCAGCCTTTTTCCAATCGGAACAAGCTGTTACTGTACGGCTTATAAAGCCCAAGCCGCCTGGATCGGATCTCTGACTTGAAGCGTCCCCTCCTTCTACTAATAAGTCTGGCCTTGAGCTTTTCCGCGAACGCGACCATTACCGAGAGCCACGGTTATGCGCAGTTCGGCCTGCTCAAGTATCCGGCCAGATTCACCCACTTCGACTGGGTAAACCCCGCAGCGCCAAAAGGCGGCACACTGCGGGTCATGGCATTTGGCACGTTCGACACCCTCAACCCTTATACCTTCAAGGGTTCCAGCCCGGTTTCCACCGCCAACTTCCTGCAATACGGGGTCAATGAGCTCAATGAGCCGTTGATGGTCGGCACCGGCCAGTACGCCCCTTCCGGCGATGAACCGACGTCCAGCTACGGCCTGATTGCCCAATCGGTGGAATACAGCGAGGACCGCAGCTGGGTGGTGTTCAACCTGCGCCCCGAAGCACGCTTCCATGATGGCAAGCCGATTACCGCCTACGACGTGGCGTTTTCCTATCGCACGCTGCTCACCGAAGGCCACCCGCAGTACCGCACCAACCTGCAGGAAGTGGCCCGGGTCGATATTCTTAACCGTCATCGCATTCGTTTTGTGTTCAAGCGCGCCGGCAATCCGCTGCTGATCCTGCGCCTTGGCGAGCTGCCGGTATTGCCCCAGCACTACTGGAAAAACCGTGATTTCAAGGCCACCACCTTCGAGCCGCCGCTGGGCAGTGGGCCTTACCGCATCACAAAGGTCTCGCCGGGACGCCAGCTGGTGTTCGAACGGGTCAAGGATTACTGGGGCAAGGACCTGGCGGTCAACCGTGGTTTCTATAACTACGACAAGGTCGAGGTGGAGTTCTACCGCGACAGCGACGTGGCTTTCGAAGCATTCAAGGCCGGCGAGTTCGATATCTATATCGAACACCAGGCGAAGAACTGGGCCAATGGCTACAACTTCCCGGCGGTCAACCGTGGCGAAGTGATCAAGGCGCAGATCGCCCACCAGATCCCGACCCAAAGCCAGGGCCTGTTCATGAACAGCCGGCGCCCGGCCTTCAGCCAGGCCAAGGTCCGCGAAGCCCTGGGGTTGATGTTCGATTTCGAGTGGACCAACCGCACCCTGTTCAGCGGTGCCTATAAACGCACCCTCAGCTACTACCCCAACAGCGAATTCTCCGCCACCGGCGTGCCCACCGGCCATGAGTGGCTGATGCTCTCGCCCTATCGCGACCAGTTGCCGGCCAACCTGTTTACCCAGCCGTTCAGCCTACCCCAGACCGACGGTCGCGGCATCCCCCGGGACACCCTGCGCCGCGCCCTCGCGCTGCTGGCCGAAGCCGGCTGGAAACTGTCCGGGCAGCGCTTGCTTAACAGTGACGGGCAGCCACTAAGGCTGGAAATCCTGCTGGTGAACCCGAACCTGGAGCGCATCCTGCAGCCCTATGTCGAGAATCTGACAAGTATCGGCGTCGACGCCCGCTTGCGCACGGTAGACCGCGCACAGTACAAACAACGCCTCGATCAATTCGACTTCGACATGATTCTGATGACCCTCAACCAAACCCTCAGCCCCGGCCTTGAGCAGTGGCAGTACTTCCACTCCAGCCAGGCGGGGATCAAGGGCAGCAAGAATTACGCAGGCATCGCCAACCCGGTGGTCGACCACCTGCTGGACCAGCTATTGGCGGCGCAAACCCGTGAACAACAATTGGCCGCCGGCCGGGCGCTCGACCGCGTCCTGCTGTGGCAGCACTACAGTATTCCCAACTGGTACCTCAACTATCATCGCCTGGCGTACCGCAACCGGTTCGCCTTCGTCACCACGCCGCCCTACAGCCTGGGCCTGAGCGCATGGTGGCTGAAAGCTTCGGAGAAAGCCCAATGATACCTTTGCGTACTGCGATCCTTGGCAGCCTGCTGTTTTGCGCTGCGGCCAATGCGGCCCCGCAACATGCCCTGACCCTCTACAACGAACCGCCCAAGTACCCCGCCGATTTCAAACACGTCGACTACGTCAACCCGGACGCCCCCAAGGGCGGCACCTTTCGCGAGTCCAGCATGGGCGGCTTCGACAGCCTCAACCCGTTTATCAGCAAGGGCGTGCCGGCAGACAATATCGGCCTGATCTACGACACCCTCGCCCAGCAAAGCCTGGACGAACCCATCACCGAATACGGCCTGGTGGCCGGCAAGATCGAAAAGGCCCCGGACAACAGTTGGGTGCGCTTCTACATCCGCCCCGAAGCGCGCTTCCACGACGGCCACCCGATCCGCGCCGAAGACGTGGTATTCAGCTTCCAGACGCTGATGAAGGACGGCTCACCGATCTACAAAACCTACTACGCCGACGTCGATGAAGTGGTCGCAGAAGACCCGCTGCGGGTGCTGTTCAAGTTCAAGCGCACCAACAACCGCGAACTGCCGCTGATCCTCGGGCAACTGACGGTATTGCCCAAGCATTACTGGGAGACTCGCGACTTTTCCAAGGGCAACCTGGAAATCCCGTTAGGCAGCGGCCCGTACAAGGTGACCGAGGTCAAGGCCGGGCGTTCGATCCGCTATGAGCGGGTCAAGGACTACTGGGCCAAGGACCTGCCGATCAACAAGGGCTTCTACAACTTCGATTACCGGGTCACCGATTACTACCGCGACAACACCGTGGCCCTGGAGGCGCTCAAGGCCGGGCAGTTCGATTACTGGCTGGAAATCAGCGCGAAGAACTGGGCCAATGCCTACAACACCCCCGCCGTTGCCCAGGGCCGCCTGATCAAGGAAGAAATTCCCAACGGCAACCCTACCGGCATGCAGGGTTTCGTGTTCAACATCCGTAAACCGATGTTCCAGGACGTTCGGGTGCGCAAGGCCATCAGCCTGCTGCTGGACTTCGAATGGAGCAACAAGCAACTGTTCAACGGCGCCTACACCCGCAGCCGCAGCTATTTCGAAAACTCCGAGATGGCCGCCACCGGGCTGCCCGGCCCGGCCGAGCTGGCGATTCTTGAGCCGCTGCGAGACAAGATCGCGCCCCAGGTCTTTACCGAAGCCTTCGAGCCCTCGAAGACCGACGCCAGCGGCATGATCCGCACCCAGCAGCGCGAGGCCTATCAGTTGCTGCAAGAGGCCGGCTGGAAGATTGTCGACGACAAGATGGTCGACACCACCGGCAAGCCGGTGACCATCGAGTTCCTGCTGGCCCAGACCGAGTTCGAACGCATCCTGCTGCCGTTCAAGCGCAACCTGGCAGACCTGGGGATCGACCTGGTGATTCGCCGGGTCGACATCTCGCAGTACATCAACCGCATCCGCTCCCGGGATTTCGACATGGTGGTGGGCAGCTTCCCGCAGTCCTCCTCGCCGGGTAACGAGCAGCGTGAGTACTGGAAGTCATCCAGCGCCGACAAGCCCGGCAGCCGCAACTACATCGGCCTGAAAGACCCGGCCATCGACCAACTGGTGGAAGAACTCATCGACTCCGATTCGCGCAAGAGCCTGGTGGCCCACGCCAAGGCCCTGGACCGCGTGCTGCAGTTCGGCTACTACGTGATCCCCAACTGGCACATCAAGACCTTCCGCGTGGCGTATTGGGACCACCTCGGCCATCCGAAGGTCTCGCCACGGTATGACGTGGGCACCGCCACCTGGTGGAGCAAACCCGACGCCAAGCCGGCGATAACCGTGGACACCAACCAGAGCGCCGATCCGGCGAGCGGGGGCGACTGAGATGCTGGCCTATATTGTTCGCCGACTGCTGCTGATCATTCCGACCCTGTTCGGCATCTTGCTGATCAACTTTGTGATCATCCAGGCCGCCCCCGGTGGCCCGGTGGAGCAGATGATCGCCAAGCTGGAAGGTTTTGAAGGCGCCACCAGCCGGATCGCCGGCGGCGGTGCCGAAGTCTCGGTGGCCGGCTCCAGCTACCGCGGCGCCCAGGGCCTGGACCCGGCGCTGGTGAAGGAAATCGAGAAAATGTACGGCTTCGACAAGTCGGCGCCGGAACGCTTGTGGATCATGGTCAAGAACTACGCCCGGCTGGATTTTGGCGACAGCTTCTTCCGCGACGCCAAGGTCATCGACCTGATCAAGGAAAAGATGCCGGTGTCCATCTCCCTCGGGTTATGGAGCACCCTGATCATGTACCTGGTGTCGATCCCGTTGGGGATCGCCAAGGCCACGCGCCACGGCAGCCACTTCGACGTGTGGACCAGCTCGGCAATCATCGTCGGCTACGCGATCCCGGCGTTCCTGTTTGCGATCCTGTTGATCGTGGTGTTTGCCGGCGGCAGTTATCTAGACTGGTTTCCGCTACGGGGGCTCACCTCCAACAACTTTGACGAGCTGAGCTGGAGCGGCAAGATCCTCGATTACTTCTGGCACCTGGCATTGCCGGTGACGGCATTGGTGATCGGCAACTTCGCGACCATGACCCTGCTCACCAAAAACAGCTTCCTCGACGAGATCAACAAACAATACGTGGTCACCGCCAAGGCCAAGGGCCTGACCAACCACCGCGTGCTGTACGGCCATGTGTTTCGCAACGCGATGCTGCTGGTGATTGCCGGTTTCCCATCGGCCTTTATCGGCATCTTCTTTACCGGCTCGTTGCTGGTGGAAGTGATCTTCTCCCTCGACGGCCTGGGCCTGATGAGCTTTGAAGCGGCGATCAACCGCGACTACCCGGTGGTGTTCGGCACGCTGTTTATCTTCACCCTGCTGGGGCTGGTGGTGAAGCTGATCGGCGACCTCACCTACACCCTGGTCGATCCGCGTATCGACTTCGCCAGCCGGGAGCATTGAGATGAATCTATCCCCCCTCAATCGTCGCCGGTTCGAGCGCTTCAAGGCCAACAAGCGTGGCTGGTGGTCGCTGTGGCTGTTCCTGATCCTGTTCGGCCTGAGCCTGGGCGCCGAGTTGATCGCCAACGACAAGCCGCTGGCGGTGCACTACGACGGCGACTGGTATTTCCCGGCCCTCAAGCGCTACCCCGAGACCACCTTCGGCGGCGAATTCCCGCTGGAGGCCAACTACAAGAGTCCGTATATCCAGGAGCTGCTCAAGGCCAAGGATGCCTGGACGTTGTGGGCGCCGATCCCGTTCAGCTACCAGAGCATCAACTACGACCTGAAGGTTCCGGCACCGGCCCCGCCGTCGCGAGACAACCTGCTGGGCACCGATGACCAGGGCCGCGATGTGCTGGCGCGGGTGATCTACGGCTTCAGGGTTTCCGTACTGTTTGCCCTGACGCTCACCGTACTCAGCTCGATCATCGGCGTGATCGCCGGCGCCCTGCAGGGCTTCTACGGCGGCTGGGTCGACCTCGCCGGCCAGCGGTTCCTGGAAATCTGGTCCGGTTTGCCGGTGCTGTACCTGCTGATCATCCTCGCCAGTTTCGTGCAGCCCAATTTCTGGTGGCTGCTGGGAATCATGCTGCTGTTTTCCTGGATGAGCCTGGTGGATGTGGTGCGCGCCGAGTTCCTGCGCGGGCGCAACCTGGAATACGTGCGGGCGGCCCGGGCGCTGGGGATGCAGAACGGCGCGATCATGTTCCGCCATATCCTGCCCAACGCCATGGTCTCCACCATGACCTTCATGCCGTTCATCCTCACCGGTGCCATCGGCACCCTCACCGCCCTGGACTTCCTGGGCTTTGGCCTGCCTGCAGGCTCGCCGTCCCTGGGTGAACTGGTGGCCCAGGGCAAATCCAACCTGCAAGCGCCGTGGCTGGGCATGAGTGCCTTTGCCGTGCTGGCGATCATGTTGAGTTTGCTGGTGTTTATCGGCGAGTCCGCTCGCGATGCCTTCGACCCGAGGAAATGAGATGAATCAGGACAATCTGATCGAAGTCCGCGACCTCTCCGTCGAGTTCGTCGTAGGCAACAGCCACCAGCGAGTGGTGAACAACGTCAGCTTCGATATCAAGCGCGGCGAAACCCTCGCGCTGGTGGGCGAAAGCGGCTCGGGCAAATCGGTGACTGCGCACTCGATTCTGCGCCTGCTGCCCTACCCGCTGGCGCGTCACCCGTCCGGGACGATCCAGTACGCCAACCACGACTTGCTGACCCTGAAAGAAAAAACCATCCGGCATATTCGCGGCAACCGCATTGCGATGATTTTCCAGGAGCCAATGACCTCGTTGAACCCGTTGCACTCCATCGAGAAGCAGATCAACGAAGTGCTCGGCCTGCACAAAGGTTTGACCGGCAAGGTCGCCACCCAGCGCACCCTGGAATTGCTGGAGCTGGTAGGCATCCCCGAACCCCACAAGCGCCTCAAGGCCCTGCCCCACGAACTCTCCGGCGGCCAGCGCCAGCGGGTGATGATCGCCATGGCTCTGGCCAACGAGCCGGAGCTGTTGATTGCTGACGAGCCGACCACGGCACTCGACGTCACCGTACAGTTAAAGATCCTGGAGCTGCTCAAGGAATTGCAGGCGCGCCTGGGTATGGCCTTGCTGTTGATCAGCCACGACTTGAACCTGGTGCGGCGCATCGCCCACCGGGTATGCGTGATGCAACAAGGCTGCATCGTCGAGCAGGCAGAATGCGAAACCCTGTTCCAGTCACCGCAGCACCCTTACACCCAGGAGCTGCTGGCTGCAGAACCCAGCGGCCAGCCGGCCACCAATGAAATCGGCCCGCCATTGCTGGAAGTCGAGGACCTGCGCGTCTGGTTTCCGATCAAGAAAGGCTTCCTGCGCAATACCATCGACTACGTCAAGGCGGTGGATGGCATCAACTTCAGCCTTCCACAGGGCCAGACCCTGGGCATCGTCGGCGAAAGCGGCTCGGGCAAATCCACCCTGGGCCTGGCGATTTTGCGACTGATCGCCAGCAAGGGCGGCATCCGCTTCGAAGGCCACCAGATGGACAAACTGAGCCAGCAACAGGTGCGCCCGCTGCGCCGGGAAATGCAGGTGGTGTTCCAGGACCCGTTCGGCAGCCTGAGCCCGCGCATGTGCGTGAGCGAAATCGTCGGCGAAGGCCTGCGCATCCACAAGATGGGCACTGCGGCCGAACAGGAAGCGGCGATCATTGCCGCGCTCAAGGAAGTGGGGCTGGACCCGGAAAGCCGCAACCGCTACCCCCACGAATTCTCCGGCGGCCAGCGCCAGCGCATCGCCATTGCCCGAGCCCTGGTGCTCAAGCCGCGCCTGATTTTGCTGGATGAACCCACCTCGGCCCTCGACCGCACGGTGCAGCGCCAGGTGGTGGAATTGCTGCGTAACCTGCAGGCCAAGTACAACCTTACCTACCTGTTCATCAGCCATGACCTGGCAGTGGTCAAGGCCCTGAGTCACCAGTTGATGGTGGTCAAGCATGGGCAGGTGGTGGAACAGGGCGATGCCCCGGCGATCTTCGCCAACCCCCAGCATGCCTACACGCGGCAATTGCTGGAGGCGGCGTTCCTGGTGCCTTCAGCCGATTCACCGTAGCAGCTGTCGAGCGCCAGCGAGGCTGCGTTGGCCGCACCGCTGTGATCGAGCCAGGCATTGCAACGAGGTGCGCCTGACGCAGCCTCGCTGGCGCTCGACAGCTGCTACGCCATTGGGTGTCAGAAATCGGTTGAGGCCGACAACTCGCGCCAGGCGTCGGTCTCTTCCTTGACGTAAGCCAGCTTGGCTTCAATCGCCTGCAAAGTGTCGGTGCCCAGTGCCAGGCGCATCGGCGGATTCGGCGCCTCTACCAGCTTGATCATGGCCACCGCGAGTAGCTCCGGGTTACCCGGTTGCTGCTGGTTGTAGACCTTGGCCAGCTTGCGCACCTCGCCGGAGGTGGCCGCGTAATCGTCAATGACCCGCGGCGACTCCACCAGGGAGTTGCTGTCCAGGAAGTCGGTACGGAAGTAGCCCGGCTCCACCACGGTGACCTTGACGCCCAAGGGTGCAAGCTCTGCATGCAGCGCCTCACTCAAGCCCTCGACGGCAAACTTGGTCGAGCAATAGGCGCCAAATCCCGCACCGGAACGGAAGCCCCCCACCGACGAGATATTGATCACATGCCCACGGCGCGCCTGGCGCATGAACGGCAATACACCCCGCGTGACGTTGAGCAGGCCAAAGACGTTGGTTTCATACAAGCGCCGAACCTCGTCGGCAGACGCTTCCTCGACCGCGCCCAACACGCCAAAACCGGCGTTATTGACCAGCACATCGATACGCCCGAAGTGTTCGACTGCGGCGCGGGCCACGTCAGCGGCCTGGGATTCGTTGGTCACATCCAGTTGCACCGCCAGCAGGCCGGGCTGCTCGCCAAATCGCTCAACGACCGTTTGAGCATTGCGGGCCGTGGCCACTACCGCATCGCCATGGGCCAGCGCCGCCGCGACGATTTTCGCGCCGATACCCCGGGAAGCCCCGGTTACCAGCCAAACACGCTTGAAGGAATGTGCCGTTGTCATGATCCGTACCTGTTGGAGTGAAAGTGAGGTAAAGGTACGCCGCCGCATTAGCCTGAAAAACCCGCTCGTGCTACAAGCACTATGAAACTGAATTTCATAATGGAACACCGATGAACCCTGATCCGTTCAATGGCCTGACCGAATTTCTCGCCGTGGCCGAACTGAAGAGTTTCACCCAGGCCGCCGCACGCCTTGGCGTCACGCCGACGGCCGTCAGCCACGCGGTGAAAACCCTGGAGAAGCGCACGGGCGTGGTGTTGTTCCAGCGCACCACACGGCGAGTGGCACTGACCGAGGCCGGCATGACGCTGTATAGCCGTTTGCGCCCCGCCGCCGGGGAAATCGACGAAGCCCTGGCGGCCCTCAGTGGCTACCGCGACCGGCCCATGGGCACCCTGCGCCTGACCGTGCCGCGCCTGTCGGGCAAGTTGCTGATCGAGCCGTTGATCCCGCGCTTTCGCGAGGCGTTTCCAGAGGTGGTGCTGGATATTTCCCTCGACGATGCCACCGTCGACCTGGTGACAGAAGGCTTCGACGCCGGGATTCGGCTGGGAGAATCCATCGACAAGGACATGGTCGCCGTGCGCCTCACACCGGACTTGAACTGGTCGGTGGTGGGCTCCCCCGGCTACTTCGCCAAGGCTGGCCAGCCGCAAACACCGGAAGAACTGACCGCCCATCAAACCATCGGCTATCGCTTCCTGACCTCGGGCGTGGCGCACCGCTGGGAATTCGAACGCGCGGGCCGGGAGTTCACGGTCGGCGTCCAGGGCGGGCTGATCGTCAATGACCGCAACCTGATGATCGCCGCGGCGCGGGCCGGCCAAGGCCTGGCCTATGTGAGTGATTTTGAAGTGATGGAGGACCTGGCCTCGGGCGCACTGGTGCAAGTGCTGCAACCCTTCGTGCCGCCCAGCAGCGGGCTGTACCTGTATTTTCCCGCCAGAACCCAGAGCCAGCCGAAACTGCGGGCCTTTATCGACCTGGCTACCGCCTGGATTGCCGAGAAGCGCGGGTTCTAACGCTGCAGCGCCATCGTGCCCACCATGAAGGCTGGCTCACGCTGCATCGATCGGTGCAGCCCAATGGCGATTTTTATGCAAAAATCATTGTCGTGCCCCGCGCATCCCCTTGTGAACGGTCGATCATGTCACTGAATCCTCACCACCCTGCCCCCTCTTTCTGGCGCGATGAACACCTGCCGTTTATCGAGGCACGGACCATCGCCGACGGGCGCAAGGTCTGCTACACCCGCCACTCCCACGAGCATTTCTCGATCGGCGCGATCACCGCCGGGCAGAGCCTGTATATCCACGGGGCGTGCACCTTCCAGATCAGCGCCGGCACCGTGGTGCTGATGAACCCTGGCGATGTCCACGCCTGCAATCCGATTTACGACCAGCCCTGGTCGTATCACATGCTGTACATCGACACGGCCTGGCTGACGGACCTGCAGCACCAACTCGGGTTCAGCACCGACGAAGGCTTTCGCGCCTTTACCGCCACCCATACCCGTGACGTCGTGCTGTATGACGGCCTGATCGAGTTGTATGAAGTGCTGCTGGACGAGCAGGCCGAGCACCTGCACAAGCAGAGCGCGGTGGTGAGTTTTTTCACTGAGGTGCAACAACGCCTCAACCCGTCGGCAACACCGGTGCGCGAGGTCAATCACAAGCTGGAACGGGCCGCCGACTACATACGCGAGCATTGCACCGAGGCCTTGAAGCTTGAGGACATTTGCCAGGCGGCCGAGTTGTCACCGTCGTACCTGATCCGCGCATTCAAACAGTATTACGGCATGACGCCCCATGCGTTCCTGGTCAACCGGCGCATCCAGTTTGCGCGCACCCAGCTACGCAATGGCGGGCTGATCGCCGACGTGGCACTGGCCGCCGGGTTTGCCGATCAGGCGCACTTCCAGCGCACGTTCAAGCAGCACCTGGCGGCAACACCGGGTCAATATCGCGGCTGACTCAGGCCAGTAACAGATACCCCACGCTGGCCACCAGCAACCCCGCCATCGAGCGATTGAACAGGCGCATGCCCCGAGGGTTGCTCAGGTAGCGTCGCAGGAACGTCCCGGCGTAAGCCCAGCACGCCACCGACAGGTAGCAAATCACCAGATAGATCGTCGCAAACAGCCAGACCTGTTGCGCATCGCCATCGGCCACGAACAAGCCCATCCCCGCCACACACGCCAGCCAGGCCTTGGGATTGAGCCACTGCATAATCGCGCCATAGAGCATCGACGGTGCCGTGGCCGTGCCGTCTGCCTCCAGTCGCCCATCGTCCACCGCCAGCTTCCAGGCCATGTACAACAGGAACGCCACCCCGCCCCATTGAATCAATTGGGTCAGCAGCGGCCAGCGCACCAGCACCTCATGCAGTCCCAGGCCAATCAATACCAGCAGCAAGGTAAATCCCAGCGCGGCGCCGGCCACATGCTTTTGGCTGGCGGCAAACCCGAAGCGCGCCCCAGAGCTGATGGCCACCACGTTCACGGGTCCCGGGGTGATGGACGTGGCCAGGGCGAAGGCGGCCATGGAAATGATCAAGCTCATTGCAGTTCCTTTTTGTTGTGCGGTATGAGCTGAACCTTAAGGGGCGGATGAATCCAGGTATTGAAGAAAATGCCCCTGGAGAGAAACGACGCAAAACCACCAGTTGAAACCTTTGCTCCGCTAATGCAAAAGACGATTTTATTCCATTGATATAACGCTATTTTTTTCTTTTCAACGGCGGATTTTGATAGGAAAAAATGCGTGTTTTCGACAGCTCGCAGGGTGCTAGAGTCGAGCCCACATCCGTCGGGATGACTTCTCGCTGCACACTGAAAAAGGAATCGCCATGTCACTTCGCTTATTGGCAACCGCCTGCCTTTTGCTGTCTTTCTCTGCGGTTAATGCCGCAGAACGGTGGGAGGCCCTTCCGCCGACCCCGGCACCGATTGCGGGCGCCAAGACCGGCTATGCAGCCGTCAACGGCATCAAGGTCTACTACACCAAAACCGGGCATGGCTCGCCGGTAATCCTGCTGCACGGCGGCCTGTCCAATTCCGACTACTGGGGCAACCAGGTCAAGGCGCTGGCCGCCAAACACACGGTCATCAGCCTCGACAGTCGTGGCCACGGGCGCAGCTCCCGGGACGAAAAACCCTACGGTTACGACCTGATGGCCGATGATGTGGTCGCTGTGCTCGACAGCCTGAAAATCCCCCGTGCCGATATCGTCGGCTGGAGCGACGGCGCCATCATCGGCATCGATCTTGCCCTGCGCCACCCGGACCGAATCGGCAAGGTGTTTGCCTTTGCCGCCAACACCCAGACGTCCGGGGTCAAGGATGGCGTAGAGAAGAATCCGACCTTCGCTGCCTTCATCGAACGCGCCGGCAAAGAGTACGCCAAACTCTCGCCGACGCCGAAAGAGTACGACGCCTTCGTCGAGCAGATCAGCCATATGTGGGCCAGCCAGCCTAACTGGACAGACGCGCAACTGGCGGCCATCAAGACCCCGATCCTGATTGTCGACGGCGACCACGATGAGGCGATCAAGCGTGAACACACCGAGTACATCGCCTCGACCATTCCGGGTGCGGGCCTGCTGATTCTGCCGAACACCAGCCACTTCGCATTCCTGCAGGACCCGGCCCTGTTCAACGCCGCATTGCTGGACTTCCTGGACAGCAAATAAGCTCGCCTACTCCCCGGTCATCCGCTCCAGGCTGTTGCTCAAATGCAGCAGCATGGCGGCTCTGGCCGCGTCCGGGTCCTGGCGGCGGATGGCTTTCAGGATCGCTTCGTGCTCCAGGTTCGCCAGCCGCCCCAGCTCCATCAAATCCGCGTCGCCGCGCTCTTCGGCGTTGATCCGGGTGCGCGGGATCACCGAGTTGCCCAGGTGATAAATCACATCGGTGAAATAGGTATTGCCGGTGGCCTGGGCGATCAGCCGATGGAAGCGCACGTCGGGCTCAACGGCGCTGTCGTTGTTGGCCAGTGAGTCCTGGTAATCATCCAGCGCCTGGCGCATCTGCTGCAGTTGTTCATCGGTACGACGCAAGGCCGCCAGCGCAGCCGCCTGGGTTTCCAGGCCCATGCGCAACTCCAGAATACCGCGCACGCTGGCGGCGGTGTCGTGGGTCAGGTGCAGGCCGTGGCGCTCATCGCGTTCCAATACGAAGGTGCCGACACCGTGGCGGGTTTCCACCAGCCCGGCAGCCTGCAGTTTGGAGAGTGCTTCGCGTACCACCGTGCGACTGACGCCGTACTCGCCAACGATGGCCGACTCGGACGGCAGCTTCTCGCCCGGTGCCATTTGCCCCAGGAGAATCTGCTGGGTCAAGGCGGTGACGATGTCATGGGCAAGGCCCGGAGAGCGCTTGCGCTGAGGTGCCGAGGTTGGGGTTTGCATCAGGAATTCCGTTCAGGGGCGCCTGGCGATACTAGCATTTTTATGCGCACCTACTTGTATGACAACAAACAAATACCTGTAGGAGCGAGTTTGCTCGCGGAAAAACCCGCCACCCCGTAATTCCCCAAAATATCCGCGTAATCGTTGGCGTTTATCGCGAGCAAGCTTGCTCCTACAAAGTGTTGCCATCTCTGAAATTGCAGTTGTATGATGTCTATCAAGTTGTCAGACATCTCCGGCAACCCGAGCCTATCCCCCGCACAACAATAATCAGTGGGAGTTTTACCTCGTGACCCCTTCCAGCCCTGCGACAGCTGCGCCTGCCACCGACCCGGTCCTGGCCCGCGCGATCAAGAAAGTGAAGAGCCACGTGCTCCCGCTGTTCGTGATCATGTTCATCGTCAACTACATCGACCGCGTCAACATCGGCTTTGTGCGTACCCACATGGAACACGACCTGGGCATTGGTGCAGCCGCCTACGGCTTCGGCGCCGGGTTGTTCTTCATCGGCTACGCGCTGTTCGAAGTACCCTCCAACATGCTCCTGCAAAAAGTCGGCGCGCGCATCTGGCTGACCCGCATCATGTTCACCTGGGGCATCACCGCCACGCTGATGGCCTTCATCCAGAACGAAACCCACTTCTACATCCTGCGCTTCCTGCTGGGCGTGGCCGAGGCCGGCTTCTTCCCCGGAGTGATCTACTACTTCACCCGCTGGCTGCCTGGCGTCGAACGCGGCAAGGCGATTGCGATCTTCCTCAGCGGCTCGGCCCTCGCCTCGCTGATCTCCGGCCCCCTGTCTGGCGTGCTGCTGCAAATCACCGGGCTGGGCCTGCATGGCTGGCAATGGATGTACATCATCGAAGGCATGGCCTCGGTGCTGCTGTGCTTTTTCGTGTGGTTCTGGCTCGACTCCAAGCCCCACGACGCCAAGTGGCTGAGCCTTGAAGAGAAGGACGCACTGGTGGGCGAGATCGACCGCGAACAGCGTGAGCGAGACGCCGCCACCACGGTCAAGCCGACCCTGGGCAAGCTGCTCAAGGACCGCCAGATCATGCTGTTCTGCGCCCTGTACTTCTGCATCCAGCTGACGATCTACGCCGCCACCTTCTGGCTGCCGAGCATCATCAAGAAGATGGGCGACCTGAGCGACATCCAGGTGGGTTTCTACAACTCCATCCCGTGGCTGATTTCGATCATCGCGATGTACGCCTTCGCCGCACTGGCGGGCAAGTTCAAGTTCCAGCAGGCGTGGGTCGCTGCCGCACTGGTGATCGCTGCGATCGGCATGTTCCTGTCCACCACCGGCGGGCCGATCTTTGCGTTTATCGCCATCTGCTTTGCAGCGATTGGCTTCAAGTCGGCGTCCTCGCTGTTCTGGCCGATTCCCCAGGGTTACCTGGATGCACGGATCGCCGCCGCAGTGATCGCGCTGATCAACTCCATCGGCAACCTCGGCGGGTTTGTCGCGCCCACCACCTTCGGCTTTCTGGAACAGACCACCGGTTCGATCCAGGGCGGTTTGTATGGCCTGGCGGGCACGTCAATCCTTGCGGCGATCCTGGTGTTCTTCGCCAGGACCCTGCCCGGCCCGACCACCAGCAGCGTGCTGCAACCCGCCCCCGTCTTGAGCAAATAAGGACTACACGATGAACACAGAACACCAGCACCACGCCAACGGCGCCCCGGTGGTTACCGGCCTGCAAGTCATCCCGGTGGCCGGCCACGACAGCATGCTGCTCAACCTCAGCGGCGCCCACGGGCCATTTTTTACGCGCAATATCGTGATCCTCACCGACAGCGCCGGCCGTACCGGCGTCGGTGAAGTGCCCGGCGGCGAACGCATCCGCGAGACCCTGGAAGACGCCCGCAGCCTGGTGATCGGCAAGCCCATCGGCCAGTACCAGAGCATTCTCAATGCCATGCGCCAGACCTTCGCCGCACGGGATTCGGCGGGCCGGGGTTTGCAGACCTTTGACCTGCGCATCACCATCCATGCCGTCACGGCGATGGAAGCAGCACTTCTGGATTTGCTCGGCCAGTTCCTTGAAGTGCCGGTAGCGGCATTGCTCGGTGAAGGCCAGCAGCGCGACGCGGTGAAGATGCTCGGCTACCTGTTCTACATCGGTGATCGCCAGCAAACCGACCTGGCGTATCGCAGCGAAGACAATGCCGAAGACTGGTTCCGCCTGCGACATGAGCAAGCCATGACCCCCGACGCAATCGTGCGCCTGGCAGAGGCGGCCAAGGCGCAATACGGCTTCAACGATTTCAAACTCAAGGGCGGCGTACTGCGCGGCGCCGAGGAAATCGAGGCGGTCACCGCACTGGCCGAACGCTTCCCCGATGCGCGCATCACCCTGGACCCCAACGGCGCCTGGTCGCTGAAAGAAGCCATCGCCCTGTGCCGCGACCAGCATCACGTGCTGGCCTACGCCGAAGACCCTTGCGGTGCAGAAAACGGTTACTCCGGGCGCGAAGTCATGGCCGAGTTCCGCCGTGCCACCGGGCTGCCCACCGCCACCAACATGATCGCCACCGACTGGCGGGAAATGGGCCACGCGATCCAGTTGCAGTCGGTGGACATTCCCCTCGCCGACCCACACTTCTGGACCATGCAGGGCTCGGTGCGAGTGGCGCAGATGTGCCATGAATGGGGCCTGACCTGGGGCTCGCACTCCAACAATCACTTCGACATTTCCCTGGCGATGTTCACCCAGGTGGCCGCCGCCGCACCGGGGGAAATCACCGCCATCGACACCCACTGGATCTGGCAGGACGGCCAGCGCCTGACCAAGGCGCCGCTGAAGATTGTCGACGGGCATATCAAGGTTCCGGCCAAGCCGGGCCTGGGGGTGGATATCGACATGGATGCCGTGGCCCACGCCCATGAGCTGTACAAAGGCATGGGCCTGGGTGCACGCAATGACAGCGTGGCGATGCAGTTCATGATTCCGGGCTGGACGTTCGATAACAAGCGTCCGTGCCTGGTGCGCTGAATAGCCTGCTTCTATGCATTTCTCGCCTTTGATACCTGTCAACGTTGACAGTATCTGACGACACCTGTCGCGCCTAAGATCAGGGCGATCTCCCCCCATCAAGGGTGAGCCCGCCCTCAGGAGCGACAACCATGACTCAGAAAACCAATCGCCCCACGCCCACGGCCGAGATTGAAAAGCTCAGCCAACCTTGGATCAACACCGCCACGCCTGCTGCGCGCGGAACACTCACGGCCAAGGTGAACGCCTCAGTTCCGTCATACAAAAAATTCGATGCAGAGATTGTCAACCTCTGGAAAGAATCCCCATCACCCGAGTTCCCTGCGTATTGGGTCTTCAATGGCATACAAGACGAATACGACCCTCCCATCAATGATCCCAAGGTCATCATTGCTGTCAGGATTCTCGAGGGCACCCCGAACGGCGTACATCATTTGGGCCCAGGCAATACCGACGTTGAACTGCGTTATATCCGCCAAACCAGCGGTGTAATCGTCAAAGCCCATCAAGGCACCGTCGAATTTACACTCAAACCCTACACGCCACACATTGAAGGAACCTTCAACCACTGCAAATTCGAATGGATTGATCGTTTTGGCGATGAGCAAACTGCAGAAATCGGCGATGGGAAATTCAATATCACCGATTCAACCCAGCACTGAAACCTCAGCTGAAAATCATCGAAAAGTGCGCGCCTACCCCGGCGCGCACACCCTCGCCGACCGCCAGCGCTACCGAGCCGCCGGCCAGGTTGGCATCTCCACAGGCATACACGCCGGGCACTGTGGTCTGGCGCGTGTCGTTGGTGAGGAGATAAGGCCCGGTCGGTCCTTCGACACATTCACACCCCAACTGCTCGGCCAACGGGCTGGCCATGCGGGTACGGGACATCGTGAAGATGCCGTCCAGGGCGATCACCCGGCCGTCTGCCAATTCGACATCCGCCCGCTCACCGACAATCCGCCGCACCCACTGGCTTTCAACACGAACTGCGCGCCGATCCAGCTGCGCCTGCTGCTCGGCATCCGGCACAAATACGCCGTTGGTGAACAGCGTGGTGGTGCCCCAGTCCGGCAGCAGCATCGCGTGATGCATCGCCAACGGTGAAGTCGCCAATACGCCGATGCGGCCCTGATCCAGCTCATAACCGTGGCAATAGGGGCAGTGGAATACATGTTTGCCCCAACGCTCTTGCAGGCCGTCGATCTCGGGCAATTCATCCACCACGCCGGTGGCGAGAATCAAGCGCCGAGCGTTGAACCCACCATTACAGCGGGTTTGCACCCAAAAACCGTCCTGGCTGCGAGTCGCCTCGACGGCCGTGTCTTGCACCCAGGTCACCGTCGGGTACTCCATCAACTGCCCTCGCCCTTCAGCCGCGATCAGCTCCGGCGGCTGCCCATCCTGGCTGAGGAAACCATGGGAGGTGGCCGCAAAACGGTTGCGCCGCTGCCCGGCATCAATCACCAGCACCTTGCGCCGGGCCCGTGCCAGTTGCAGGCCGGCCGACATTCCGGCGTAGCTGCCGCCCACGATAATCACGTCGTAAACCATGAAGATGACCTCTCTGGTGGCCCTTGCATCGATTGCCGGGCAATCACGACACACCATAAGTTACATAAAAATACTTCGTCAAGAGTCTCGCAACTCCAATCGTTACGAACGATACTTTCGGGCAGGAAATCCAGAGGCCTGCAGATGAGAAACGACACCCGGCTATCACGCATGCTCCACGTGCTGATCCACATGGGCCGCCACGAAGAACGCGCCACCTCGCAGACCATCGCGCAGATGCTCGGTACCAACGCGGTGGTGGTACGCCGCACTTTGGGCCTGCTCAAGGAAAAGGGTTATGTGCGCTCGGAGAAAGGCCACCAGGGCGGCTGGATGCTGGGCAAGCCGCTGAACGAAATCACCTTGCTGGACATCCACAACGCCCTGGGCACCTCGTCGATCTTTGCGGTCGGCCTGTCTACCGATCACCCGCAGTGCCTGGTGGAACAGGCCGTGAATGCCGCGCTGAACCAGGCCTTCGATGACGCCCAGGCGTTATTGCTGCAGCGTTTGGGCGAGGTGACGCTGGAGCAGTTGGCGGATGATTTTGATCAACGCTATCAAGTGGCGACGACGCCGGTGCCGTGTGCGTGATACGGTCGGCTCCCCCTTCTGAAGGAGTCAGGATATGCCAGCGCTGCACTACGACGTAGCCGTGATCGGACTCGGCGCCATGGGCGCTGCCACGCTCTATCAACTGGCCCGGCGCGGGGTTCACGCCATTGGCATCGACCGCTTTGCGCCACCCCATGACCAGGGTTCCAGCCATGGCGACACGCGCATCACCCGCCAAGCCGTCGGCGAAGGGGCGGCCTATGTGCCGCTGGTGATCCGCTCGCAACAGATCTGGCGCGAGCTGGAAGCCGAGCTTGATGTGAGCCTGTTCGAGCAATGCGGCGTGCTGGTCATGAGCAGTGGCGAACCTGCCGCGCCACAGCACGGTATCGCGGACTTCACCCGCCAGACCATCGCGCTGGGCAAGGCCTACGGCATTCCCCATGAGGTGCTGAACGCCGAACAGATTCGCGGGCGCTTTGCGCAATTTGCCGGGCTTGAAGACAATGCCGTGGGCTATTTCGAACCGGGTGGCGGCTACGTCAAGCCTGAGCGCTGCATTGAGGCCCAACTGACCCTTGCCCGCCAACTGGGGGCTGAGACACTGACCGGCGCCGTGGTCAGCCAGCTGCAATCGGACAACGGCGAGGTGACCATCAGCACAGAGACGCACACAGTGCGCGCCGGCAAGGTGATCGTCTGCGCCGGCATGTGGAGCGCCGAGTTGCTCGGCGCCCCCTTCGATACGCTGCTGACGGTGTGCCGCCAGAACCTGTACTGGTTCAAGCTGGCCGAGCCATCGGTATTCCCCCCGAACTCACCCACCTTCATTCTTGCCCACGGGCCGGGCGAGGACGACAACTGCTACGGCTTCCCGCCGATTGCCGGGGAACACAGCATGAAGGTTGCCTGCGAACAACGTGCCGTCGCGACCACGCCCGAGGCGGTCAATCGCCAGGTCAGCCCTGCCGAATCTGATGCCATGTTCAGCGCCCATCTCGCGGGCAAGGTTGGCGGTGTGACTTCTCAGGTACTGAAAACGGCTGTCTGCACTTACACCCTGACACCGGACTACGGTTTCATCATCGACCAGCATCCGCACCTGGAAAACGTGACGGTGGTCAGCGCCTGCTCCGGGCACGGTTTCAAGCACTCGGCCGCGATCGGCGAAGCATTGGCGCAGCAATGCGTGGACGGCAAAAGCGCCATCGACTTGTCGGCGTTTTCGCTGCGCCGGTTCGCCTAACGGCCACCCACCGAACGCCACGCCGCCTCGGCCAGCACCTCGCGGTAAATCCGCGGGCTGCTGGTCGCCCGTCCGGCCAACCAGGCGCGGCAATAGCTGTCGGCCTGGCCGATGATCAGTGACGGCCACAGTTCTGCAGGCAGTTGGTTGAGCTGATCACCACGCCCGGGCAGCGCCAACCACTCCTTGAGCAACCCATTGCGCGACTGGTTGCGGCTTTCCAGCTCGGCAGCGAACGGGCCCTTGGTCACGGCGAAACGCGCGTGGTATTGGAAACGCGCCCACTGCGGCTCGCTGTCCACCCAATCCACATAGCTGTGCACCAGCGCGTAAACCCCCTCCTTCGCCGTGCTCGCTGATTCCAGGTAGCGCGCACGCAATTCGGCCTGATCATCCAGCGCGGTAAAGAACAGCGCGGCGACCAATCCTTCCTTGTTGCCGAAGTGGTGGTAGATGGCGCCGACGCTGGTGTCGCATCGGGCGCGAATCATCTCGATGGTGGTGGCTTCAAGGCCTTGTTCGTTGAACAGGTCGAGGGCGGCCGTGAAGATGTCGCGCTTCAATTCGGCCCGTCGGCCAGGGAAGCAGCGCTGGAGCAGATCTGGGGTTTGCATGCTGAACACGAACTCAATCGTTGAAAGGGATACGTCGGGGCAGCTTGACAGATTTCCCATAGGCAGAATACTGTTCCGTTACAGAATATTATTCTGTAACGGAACAACATTCCGTAAATCCGAATCATCAGCGAGGCAGCACCATGAGTCAGTACCTGAGTATGTTCAACAGCGTCGGCGCCGAAGCGTTCAGCAAACTGGCGTGCCAGATGGCGCCCTACTTCAGCACCATCAACCCACTGATCACCCAGTTGCGCCCGGGGTTGGCGGTGGTTGAAGTACCGTTCAGCAAGGCCGTCACCAACCACCTGGGGACGGTGCATGCGATCGCCATGTGCAACGCTGCGGAACTGGCGGCAGGGACAATGACGGATGTGTCCGTGCCAACTGGCGCGCGCTGGATTCCCAAGGGGATGACGGTGCAATACCTGGCCAAGGCCAAAAGCAGCGTTACGGCAACGGCCAATGACGAGGGGATTGATTGGCAGACGGCGGGCGACAAGATAGTGCCGGTGGACATGCTCGATGCGGAGGGGAAGTTGGTATTTACCGCGCGAATCACCATGGACGTAAAGCTGGCCTGAAGGCCGTCGCAGGAGCCGGGCGGCTCCTGCTTTTACAACCCGCAGTTGCCGGGAATCCGCTCTGCGGCAAACGCCTTGCGCACAAACGGCGTCGAGTCCGCCAGCGAACCATTGACCGTGGCCGAGTGATCAAGCTCGGGGTAGAAATGCCATTCGATCCGGTCCCCCGCCTTGCACGCGTCCCTGACCAGGGCCTTCTGCCCGGGCACAAACACGTCCTGGTCCTTGCCCCCGGTGCCGATGAAAACCGGAATATCGGTCTTCAGCGTCGGATACGCCGACTCGCGGTAGACCTTGTCGAGAGCCGCTTTCGGCGAGCGCTTGAAGCTGTCATTGAAGGTCAGCCCGTCGGCGACCACCCGCTGCTCGATGGCATGCAAGCAACCGCGCTGGCTGATCCCGAACGCCGGCATTGCGCGCGCGCTCAAATAGTCGGCGGGATTGAACGAAGGATCAAACAACGTGACCGTGCCGAGGCGCAGCAGGTTGTAGGCGAAGGTCGGTACCACCGAGCTGCGGGCTTTTTCCAGCTCGGCACTGTCTCCGGTTTTATGGGTCGCAGCGTAAGGCGTACCGGTGGCGACAACGCCGACGATGTCCAACTCCGGCGCATAGTCCTTGGCATAGACCGCCGTGGCGAAGGCGGCACGCCCACCCTGGGACTGGCCGAACACCACGACACGTTTGGAGAGATCAAAACCACCGGCGATCACCGCACGGATGCTGTCGAGCACGCCATACGCCAGCGGGCTGGTCAGCCCATATGGATGCAGGCCGGGCGTCCCGAGCCCTTGGTAATCGGTGGCAACGACGGCGTAGCCTTGTCCCAGCCAATAGTTGAGATAACGCGTGTCCCGCGGGCTGCGGCGGGTGAACGAGGGCGCGCAAACATCAGCGCTGCCCACCGTGCCATGGGCCCACGCCATCAGCGGCCAGCCACCCGACGGCGGCGTGCCCTTGGGCAGGAACAGCGCACCGGAAACAACCACGTGTTTGCGGGGGTCGATGCCATCGGTGGACGTGTACAGGATCCGGATATTCTGCCCCGCCTCGGCCAGGCTTTGCACGGCCGTCAACGGCTCGCTGCGCAGCATCTGCCCGGGCGATGCGGGCATCTTGTCGGCCCAGGTATAGAACGCGGGAACACCACCGTCACCGACCGGCGTTTGCGCAGCACTCGCACCACCGCATCCGGCCAACAACACCGCCAGCACCACCGACAACCGACGCGACATCACCAGCCCTCTTTCAACATCCGCAATTCAAGATACTGCAACAGCATGATGGTCTTGCCGTCGACGATCTCGCCACGTTGCACCATGGACAACGCGGCCTCAAACCCCAGCTCCAGCACCTCGATGTCCTCGCCTTCTTCTTCCAGCCCGCCGCCATCACTGACCCGGTCGCCCGGCTGATATTCGCCGATGAAAAAGTGAATGCGCTCAGTGACGGAGCCCGGGCTCATGAAGGCCGAGTAGATTTTTTCCACGTGGCCCACGCGGTAGCCCGTCTCTTCCTCGGCCTCCAGGCGAATGCGCTCCTCGGGGCTGGCGTTGTCCAGCAGGCCGGCGGCGGACTCGATCAGGTAGCCGTGGTAGCCATTGACGAAAGTGGGCATGCGGAACTGGCGAATCAGCAACACCGTGCGCTGCTCGCGGTTGTACAGCAGGATGGTCGCGCCATTGCCCCGGTCATAGATCTCGCGGGTCTGGGACTGCCAACTGCCGTCGCGGCGGCGCAGGTCGAAGGTGTACTTTTTCAGCACGTACCAGTTGTCCGAGAGCAGTTCTTCGGTGTGGATGCGAACGGGGCTGTTGTCCATGGTCGAGCCTTTAATCGGAAGGGTGTCGAGCATGTCCTCCTGCCTTGCGCATCGTCAAGTTCAAGCCAGTGTGAGGGCACCCGCAAATCATTGTGCGCCGGGATCGGGATGCGCCTTTATCCGGGTCCAGGATGCTGCTACTTGCTCGGCGGTCGAGGCCTTGGGCCGCGCCAGATCAACCGGGTAACTGACACCCGGGTTTTCAACAAAACGCGTGGCAGTGAACTGCCCGTTACTGGCCCGCAGGATGTAGCCGCTGTCCTGGCACTGCGCCGAGGCCAGGAAGAGTACGCCGGGGGTTACCGATTCCGGCTTGAGGTTGCCCGGCTCGCCGGTCACGCCCCACATGCGGGTCTTGGCCACGGGCGAGATGGCATTCACCAGGATCCCCGCCTCGGCCCCTTCCCCGCTCAACGCATTCATGATCCCCAGTTGCGCCATCTTGCCGGCGCTGTAGGCCACCAGGCCCGGCTGGGCATATTGCGTGTACATCGCGCGGTCCGAGGTGGTGAGCACGATGCGCGGTGCGGCGGATTGCTTGAGGTAGGGCCATGCGTGTTTGCCAAGCCAGATCGGCGCGTAGACATTGATGTCCATGGCCCTACGGATAAATGCCGCGTCGGCGGCCTCGATGGGTTGATAACCGACCCAGCCGGCATTGTGGATCAGGATGTCGAGCTGCCCGAAATGGCTGATGGCGCACTCGATCAATGCTCGACAACCCGCTTCACCCGACAGGTCGGTTGCGTGGCCGACCACCTGCAGCCCTTCGCCCTGAAGCGCCAGCGCGGCGGCCTGCACCACCTGTGGGTCGGCCCCCTCGCCCAGCGTGTCGGCGCCGATATCACTGATCACCACTTGCGCCCCCAGACGCGCCAACTCCCGCGCATAGCTGAAGCCCAGGCCCCGGGCGGCGCCGGTCACGATTGCGGTTTTACCTGTAAAGTCCATCGTTGCGTTCTCCTGATAGGCACTCCACCCTAACAACCGCTGACCGTCCTGTTTAATACTGAAAAACAGCGATGTTGATACCTGCGCCGTATCAGCTCCTCTATCTGAAGGAACAGACCAGATGATCGAAACCCGCCTGCTGCGCCAATTCATTGCAGTGGCCGAAGAACTGCACTTTCACAAGGCCGCGCTGCGCCTGCACATGGCGCAGCCCGCGTTGAGCCAGGCGATCAATCGCCTGGAGGAGAAGCTGGGGTTTGCCCTGCTGGAGCGTGACCGGCGCGGGGTGAAGCTGCTGCCCGCCGGGGCGGCATTTCTTGAGACGGCGTACACCGTCCTCGGTCAATTGCAGCAAGGCGTTGAACACACCCGGCAAGTGTCCGAGGGCGTCGCCGGCACACTCACCCTCACCTCGGTGTCGATTGTCGGTTATCCGTGGCTGCTCGATACCCTCAGGCGGTTTCGCCTGACGTTTCCCAAGGTCCGGTTGGTGATCAAGGAAATGCCTTCGGCCAGTCAGGCCAAGGCCCTGGCAAGTGGAGAGGCCGATATCGCCTTTTTGCGCTACCTGCCGGGCCAGGCGGATAACATCGAATCCCGGCTGTTACTGGATGAGCCGATCCTGATGGCGCTGCCGATGGACCACCCCAACGCCGGTGATGCCGTTATCGAGCTGAAGGATTTTGCCGATGCCGACTTTGTGTTCACCCCACAAGTACTGGGCAGCGGCTATCACCATCAGTTGATCGGCTTGTGTGAGGCAGCGGGTTTCTATCCGTGCGTGGTGCAGGAAGCCGATCAATTGCACACGCTGATCGGCCTGGTGGCTTGCGGGTTTGGCGTGGCGCTGGTGCCGGCGTCGATTGCCCGTTCGATGAACAGCGACAAGGTAGTGTTTCGTCCCCTTGCCGCCGAATCTTCCAGCATCGGGCTCTACCTGAGCTGGAACACCGACAATCCTTCGCCGTTAGCCAGGCAGTTCTTCTCACTGCTGGAAAGCACGCTGTAATACTTTGCAAGCAATGCCCGGTGACGGCGGTCTAAATATTTCCTGCGCGGCCGGGGCATCTGTTAAAACCCGTGCTTCGCCTCTGTCCTGGAACCTCCATGTTTTCACGTTTTCTGTCCCGCCTCGGCCTGCGCTGGTTTCCCTTGTTGTGCATGGCCGCCGTGATCATTAGCCTGCCGGTGGGTTGCGCCGTGCTGCAGCACAAGGAGCGCGAATTGCTGTTTCGTGTCGAACCGGGCACTGCCAGTTGGTACAGCGGCTTGCCCCGTGACGTACAGGAATTCGACCTGAAACCGTCGAGTTTCAAATCCGGGCAAAACATTCACGGCTGGTGGTGGCCGGCAGCCCGGAAAGATGCGCCCGCCATTCTCTATTTGCACGGCGTACGCTGGAATCTCACCGGCCAGTTGTTTCGCATTGAACAGCTGCGGGCCCTGGGCTTCTCGGTACTGGCCATCGACTACCGCGGCTTCGGCCAAAGCCAGGGCGACCTGCCTTCCGAAACCAGCGTGTACGAAGACGCACGCATAGCCTGGGAACGCTTCCAGGTGCTGCAACCCGACCCCGCCAAGCGCCTGATCTACGGGCACTCCCTGGGTGGCGCGGTGGCCATCGACCTGGCGGCCGAACTGGGCAAGCAGGCGGCGGATAACCATGAGCCGCCGCCGGTGCGCGGGCTGGTGATCGAATCCACGTTTACTTCATTGGCGGATGTGGCTACTGCCGTGGCTAACACCTCGCTGCCGGTGCGCTGGCTGCTGTCGCAGAAGTTCGATTCCATCGACAAGATCGCCGACATCCACATGCCGTTGCTGGTGGTCCACGGGCTTGCCGATGCCTTTGTGCCACCGCGTTTCAGCCAGCAATTGTTTGATGCCGCACAAGAACCCAAACGCTTGTTGCTGGTGCCGGGGGCGACTCACAACGACAGCATGCGCCTGGCCGGCAGCCGCTATCGCCAGGCACTGGACAGCCTGATGCAAACGAAGCGGCCAGCACAGGTCGCCGGGCCCTCCAACCTGCACCCGGACAACTCGTAAATCTGCATTCCGGCACCGGTTTCTCCGGTGCCTGTCAAGGCGCAAAGCCTGCCCATACTGGCTATAAACCGCGACTGATCAAATATTAACCGCGGGTTAAATCGCCATACCCGCCGGGCTCAAGGGAAGTTATCCACAGAGATACCCACGGTTTTCGTGGACAACTCTTTTTAATTTTTTACGATTTTTTTGCTCAATAACTTCCTGCTGGAACGGTCCCGGGCGGCAAAATCTCCTGCATCTCCAAACGCACCCATGCCGTCAAAATGCGGCCACCCATTGCGTTTAGTCCACAGCCTGATTAATCTCGCATAAACACGCAATAACGAGCATAAACATGCAAAACACCCATGCCGCCATCGACCTGCCTTCGTTGCGCAAACAGAAAATCCTGTTGCTGCTGGAGCGCGATGGCAAAGTCACCGCCTCGGAATTGGTGGAGCATTTCGCCGTCTCCCAGGACACCATCCGCCGCGACCTTGGCGAGCTCGCCTCCGCCGGTCTGCTGCAACGGGTGCATGGCGGTGCACTGCCGAGGCCCAAAGACACCGGCAAAGATTTCTTCACCCGGTTTGGCGAAACCACCGCGACCAAACGCCACCTGGCGCAACTCGCCGCCGACCGCGTGGAAGACGGCCAGATCGTGCTGTTCGACTCGGGCACCACCACCCTGCAAATCGCCCAGTCCTTGCCGCATGCCATCAAGCTGACCGCCGTCACCCATTCACCGATGATTGCCATCGCGTTGTCCGAGCATCCCAATGTGACGGTGATCCTTGCCGGCGGGCAGCTCAACCCGGTGACCATGGCCGCCAGCGGGCATGAGGCGCTGCGGCTGATCCAGGGCATCAAGGCGGACCTGCTGTTTACCGGCGTGTGTGCACTGCATCCACAGGTGGGCATCAGCTCGCTGCACTTCGAAGAGGTGGCGGTGAAACAGGCTATGCTCGACAGCGCCTCCCACGTGGTGGCCGTCACCCTGGCCGACAAGCTGGGCGCGGTGGAGCCATTTGTGGTGGCGCCGTGCAGTCGCATTCACACGTTGATTACCGAATGGCATGTGCCGCCGGGCAGTGTCGAGGCTTATGAGTGCCTGGGGCTTGAGGTGATGCAGGTGGATGCGTAACCAGTCAGCCCGGTAGCCCTTTGCAGAGGAATAGACCCATGGCGTTTCCCGTGCTGATCCTGGATGCCCCGAACCCGCCCTTGCTCCATACAGAAATCGAGCAGTGCCTGGCATACGGGCTGGACATCACCCTCAACCTGCACTACTTCGCCGACCCAGGCAGCATCAAAATCCACTACGCCGGGCGCATTCGGTTCGTGGACATCAACGGCCACGACACACCGGCCTTGATCAGTGCCGTGGTAAAGGCCGGAGGCTACAGCGTCATCAAGACCCGCTTGAACATTCCCCTGGGTGCCGCGCTGATCAACGCCGCTGCCTCGCCTGATTTGGGCAGCCCTTTGCAGGCCATCGCCCAGGCGGGAGTTGGGGTCAACCATATCGATTTGCACGCCGCCGCCGAGCGTGGCGTGACCGTCCTCAATACCCCAGGCTCCAACGCGACGGCTGTGGCCGAATATGTGCTGGCACAAACACTGTTCCTGTCCCGAGACCTTAATCTCTACAACGCCAAGACTCAGCAAGGCCAATGGTCAAAAGGCCTGCTCGCACCTGCTTTGCAAATCGCCGAGTTGACGCTGGGGCTGGTGGGCTCGGGCAGAATTGCCCAGGCGGTGGCCCATAAGGCCCAGGCCCTGGGCATGAAGGTGATAGTCACCGGCTCCGAGCGCTTCACCCCATCCGTCGCTGCGAGCCTGGGCCTGCAATGGCGCGCCACCCTTGGCGAGTTGCTGGACGAAGCCGACGTGGTGTCCATTCACACACCCCTCACGGCGCTGACCAAAGGCTTGTTCGACAGCACCGCGTTCAGCCGGATGAAACCGGGGGCGATCCTGATCAATACGGCTCGTGGCGGCATCGTCGACGAGGGCCAGTTGGCACTGTTCATGAAGCGCTTTCCCGGCCATATCAAGGGCGTCGCCATCGATACCTTTGCCAAGGAAAAAGATCAGTTCGACTCGCCGTTGACTGGCGTTGCCAACGCGATACTCACCCCGCATATTGCCGGCAACACACGCACGGCAATCATCCAGGCGTCAACGCAGATCGTTGACCAGATTCATGCCTTTCGACAGACAATGCTTGAAGGTTAAGGGCATCGGCATCAGAACAACACTGACGCCGCATCCCTCATGAAAATCTCCACGGTCTTCGGTCCGACACCCTCGAATTCGTTCAAGCGCTTCTCGAACGCCTGGCGGTCGGTGCTGGCGTCGTGGATATGGCTGATCTTGCCCGCGTACTCCGCGTTCAACTTGCTGCTGAGGTCCAGTAGCCGCTGCGCGGTGGTTTCGTCGTAACGCACGTAATGCGCCTCGCCGAGCATCGCCACCAACTCGCGGGAAGTGCAGTGCTGCAGCTTGCGCGGCGTGTCCCGGCCATGCTTCACCACAATCACCTGATAAGCCTGGGCGGCGATCTGCGCCTGGATGCGCTTGCCCATCAGGAAGCTGGCGACAAACCACTTGAACAGCGCGCTGTCGTCACCGGGGCGCAGTTCAATCCCCAATTCACTGGCGCTGATGGATCGGCCCATGACTGCCTCCGCCTCTCACTCGCCCAGCTTGCGCTCGGCCTTGGCGGCCTGCTCATTGATGCGGTCGGTTTGCCGCTGTGTGTCCTTGATGGACGTCGGCGTGATCACCTTATCGACGGTTTCGGTCTTGGGGTTGGGCCGCTGCAAGGCACTGTCCTGGTCATCAACCTGGCGCCCTTTCTGTGCCTGTTCGGAGCTGATTGCATCGGGAGTTTTGTCGGCGTTTTTTGCGGTGCCCATGGGGTGTTCCTCCTGTTGAAAAGCTAACGCTCCAGCGCGGAGCCGTTATGCAGCAGAGCCCATGGTTTTTCGATAGTTCAAGGAAATTGAACCGGGCGCAGCCCCGGGAAATAAGCGCAAATTAATTTAAACCTTTTGCTCAGGCGCCCGCTCAACAGTCCGGTAGCAGCATTCGTACACCCTACTCAGGAGACACTCGACCATGAGTTCGCAACTGCACGGCAAGAAGATTCTGATCATCACCTCCAACACCGGTATCGAGCGCGACGAATTGCTCAAGCCCCTGGAAACCCTGCGCGGTTTCGGCGCCACGGTGACCCACGGTTCCAGCAAGGGTGGCAGTACCCAGACCTTCCTCAAGGACACCGAGAAAGACCGGACCGTGGAGTCCGATGCCAAGCTCTCGGAGCTGAAGGGCAGCGACTTCGATGCACTGGTCATCCCCGGCGGTACCGTCAATGCCGACACTCTGCGCCAGGACAGCGACGCCTTGCGGCTGATCAACGATTTCGTCAAGGCCGGGAAAACCGTAGCTGCCATCTGCCATGGCCCCTGGGCGCTGATCGATGCCGGGGTGATCGGCGGCAAGACCCTCACCTCCTACAAAAGCGTGCGCACCGACCTGGTGAATGCCGGGGCGGAAAACTGGGTGGATACAGAGGTAAAGGAATGCCCGGCCAATGGCTGGACATTGATCACCTCCCGCACGCCCGATGACTTGCCGGCGTTCAACCAGGCGATTGCCAAAGCACTGGCGGCTTGACGCGAGCCAATGCAAACAGGCGCCCTCGGGCGCCTGTTTTTTGTAAATTCCGTATCAGCCTTTGCCATGCTCCGTGGCATGGGTCGCCCGGTTCACACCCTTGGGTCCAAACAGCGCCCAGAGGATCAGCCCCAGCAGCGGCATGAAGATCAGCACCACCAGCCATAACCCCTTGGTTTCCCAGCCACTGCCACTGCGCAGCACGCTGTTGATCGCCCACAGTTCCAGCAGTACCAGAATCACTGCCAAGCCAATCCAGACATATTCGATTTGCATGATTCATCCTCCTGAGGTCGTATCCATTAGGTCAAGCTACACGCCCGAGGGTTCATTAAAATTGCAGCGGATGGCTCTCGCCCAACGGTTGCGGCAGGCCTGGCGGAACCTTCTAGACTCAACGCAACGTCACTTCTTACCCCTTGGAGGCCCAGGATGACCGAGCACATCATCCACTTTCACTGCCAGATCGATCAGGGCACCACCGAGCGCTTTCGTGATTGTTGTCTAGATGCGATCGAGCAAGGCGCCAGCTCGTTGCTGCTTAACCTCTCCACCACCGGCGGCAGCACCAATTTCGGCTTTACCCTCTACACCTTCCTCAAGTCCCTGCCGGTGCCGCTGTGTGCGATCAATGCGGGCAATATCGAGTCCATGGGCATCATCATGTTCCTGGCGGCCAATCGCCGGATCACTACGCCCCACTCGCGATTTTTGATTCATCCCATGAACTGGTATTTCAACCAGAACTCCGTCGACCACCAGCGCCTGCGCGAATACCTGTCGAGCCTGGACAACGACCTGGCGCGCTACGTGAAAATCTACGAACTGGAAACCGCCACCGCAGAGACGCACCTGGATATTTTCAAGTGCCTGTCGGCCGAGGAAAAAGTGATTGCCGCTCACGAGTCACTGGCCTACGGGATTGCCCATGAGGTTGAGCAGATTGTGTTTGCAGAAGACATCAAGCACTGGAAAGTCAGCGGAGGATAGGCATTGTTTAATGCATGCCAGAGGCCACGGGACCGTGCAACCTGCACGACCAAAGCCGACACTTACGATCACCAACCTATTGATTTTTAAACAAATAAATATTCAGTTCAACTTGGTACAACTCATGCTGCAGAGCTCTGGACAGGCGGGCACTCCGACCCGCCCTTCTGCTACCCGTGAGGTGTCACCCATGAATGCCATTGATCTTCTCAAGGCCGACCACGAACGCGTCAAAGCCATCTTGAGCCAACTGAGTGAGTCCACTGAGCGCGGCGTCAAGAAGCGCACTGAGCTACTGGCCAAACTGGAGATGGAAATCAGCCTTCACACCCGGCTTGAGGAAGAAATCCTCTACCCGGCTTTCCGCAAGGCGGGGGGCAAGGACCAGGAAATCATGTACCACGAAGCCAAGGAAGAACATCGCACGGTCGACTCCCTGGTATTGCCGGACCTGAAGCAGACCTCCCCGTCCACCACCGAGTTTTCCGGGCGCGTCAAAGTGGTCAAGGAACTGTTGGAGCACCATATCGAGGAAGAAGAAAGCGAGATGTTCCCGCAGGCGAAAAAGCTGCTGGGCAAGGCCTTGCTGGAAGAATTGGGTGCAGAGATGGAAGCGATGAAAGCCGCGCACAAGAAGGCGCTCGGCGCCAAGCCAATGGCTGCTTGATGCCCATTCGTCGCCTGCGGCCAAACTTTTTCAAACTTTGATTTGGCTGGCGGCTTCCCAATTAGGCGACACCATTGATTCACTCATCATTGAGGGTTTTGAAAATGGCTAACAGCGGAAAAACCACCCCAGGGGCTGGTCACAAAGACCAGCAAGACACTCCCCGTAAAAGCGGCGGCCAGGGTTCCGGCGGCAACGTCGCCAATGACCGCGCAAAGGCATCTGAAGCCGGCAAAAAAGGCGGGGCCCAAAGCCACGCGCCAGGCTCCAGGAAGTCTTGATTGAGGCGTTACCGAAGCCTGGATGTGGTCCGGGCTTCGGTCCTCACCGCAACAAGAGGGATTGAGTCATGAAGACCAGCATTTCCCAAAGGATTGTACTTGCCGCCAGCCTGACGCTCGTACTGTATGCCCCCGCCTATGCAGCCTTCGGCGACAACACCGCCCCGGGTTCGGCTCTGCCGCCAGGCACCTACCCCAGCAGCCCGTCCGGTGGCGACAGCAGTGGCAGCAAGGCCGCCGAAACAAAAGCGCCAGCTCCGTCAAAAACCGTGAAAGGAACGCGCCACAAAGGTTCCTCGACCCAGCATCCCGCCAGCAAGACCGGTAAAAAAGCCGTTCCCCAATCGGGAAGTTGAGTGTTCAGAGTTCGCTTGGGCCACCGATAAAGTCCAGGCGCAGATTCAACCACTGCCTGACGATTTCCCGGGCCGCTTGACGGGCATCAGCGGCAGAAAAGCCGCGCTCGCGCTGCAACCACTCACTGGTCACTTGCCGCGCCGGCTCAACAGCCGCCAGCGTCTGCTGGCGTTGCCTGGCGGGCCACTGCTTATCAACACCCCAGTCGCGCAGGGTTAGTTCAGGATCCTGGTTCTGCCCAGCAGTGGCCGGTTGGAGAAACAGCCGAGGCGATGCGGTGGCCTTGAGCGAAAGAGCGCTCCAATCGGCATAGCTGGCAAAGCGGATGGTGCCCTCGTTCTGCCCTGCCGTGGACAAAGGCTCGCTCAGGCTATCGTCCAGCCGCTTCCACGCCGGCTGCGCAAACAGGTCACCCTGCGGCGCGCAAATCGGCGCAAAGCTGTCCCGGGTGGAGCCGTACAGCGACCCGAACGACTCATACGCAACCTCGCCCTGACGGCTGAAAACAAAGCAGTGCACATAGGGGCGCTGGTCGGCAAACAGCTCGTATTGCTCGCGCTCAATCATCATGCGCAGCAAGGTCAACGTCACCCGATCACGGCTGACGGCGGGATCGTTTTGCAGGTCCTGCCAGATCGACCAGGGAAAGTTGTCTTCCTTGAGCGCTACGAGGATCTGCTTGCGATTCTCCTCGGCCTCGCTCTCCGTCACACCACTGTCGGGTTCAAAGCGCTGCAGGTAGACCAGCCAGGCGGCCGCCAGGTCGTTCATCGGGAAGCGCCTGAGCCCTTCTGCTGCGTGTGCCGGGTGATAAGGAATACTGGCAATGATTGCGTCGAGGGCCGCCGTATCCTTGTGGCTGATCGACCCCACCTCGACCACTCGCTGGCTCAGTCGGGATTGCAGGCAGCCGGCCAGTGTTTGCGGCTCACTCGCACATGCGTTGCGAGTCTGCAGCCAGGCGCGCTGGCCGCGACGTAATTCGTCCCGCTGGTCGGGTGCCAGTTTGGCCATTGCCTGGCTGTAGTAAACGCCCAGCGTACTGTCGAGTTCACTCAACTCGGGGCTGGTGCAAATGGCCTTTTCCACCGATGTGGAGGCCTTTTTACACTCGAAGGACGCGCCACTGGCAGGCATGCCTGCACCCATCAGCAGTCCAGTGAGCAACAACAGTGAGCAGGCGGTATTTACACGGCGGGCCATGGCATTCCTTGGATGAGTTCCTTTCAAGGCGCCCATTGTGCCGAGGCCATTGCCAATGTCCAGCCTGGCGGCGCAGCGCTACGAATTGCTCGCCAGTTCACGCTCAATCTGTTCGATGCTGGGCAGGCTGGTTTGCAACTCTGCCGGCAGAGACTCAACCAGTTGATACTCGGCAACCCCAATGGGTCGCGAGCTGTCACGCAGGGCGTATTCGGCCACCACCTCATTCTTGCTCTTGCACAGCAGCAGGCCGATGGTGGGGCTGTCCTGCGGGTGCTTCAGTTGGGCGTCTACGGCCGCGAGGTAAAAACCCAACTGCCCCAGATGGTCGGGTTTGAACTTGCCGGCCTTGAGTTCGATCACCACATAGCACCTCAGCTTGAGGTGATAAAACAGCAGGTCGACGAAAAACTCCTCGCCGCCCACATCCAGCAGCACCTGCCGGCCTACGAAGGCAAACCCTGCGCCCAGTTCCAGCAAAAAATCGGTGACATGTTTGACCAGGGCATTTTCGATTTCACGCTCCTGCGCATCGAGCGTCAGCCCAAGAAAGTCGAAACGGTAGGGATCCTTGAGCGATTCGCGCGCCAGGTCGGACTGGGCTTTGGGCAGCAGGCCCTCGAAGTTGCTGACGGCATTGCCGCTGCGCTCCAGCAGGCGACCTTCGATTTGCATCACCAGGACGTTGCGCGACCAGTTGTGTTCGATGGCCTGGGCAGCGTACCAACGGCGGGTTTCGGGCCCGGGCAGCTTATCCAGCAGCGCCAGCTGGTGATACCACGGCAATTGTGCAAGCACCCCTTGCACAAATTCCCTGTCCGGCCACGCCTCGGCAAATGCACGCATGTACTTCAGGTTGCGCGGCGAAAACCCCTTCATCTCCGGAAAGGCTGAACGCAGATCCTGCGCCAGTCGCCCAATCACCTTGCTCCCCCAGCCCTGCTGTGCTTGCCGGGTCAAGATATCCCGGCCGATTTGCCAGTACAGCAGCACCAGCTCGCGGTTTACCGCCAACGTGGCGCGTTGCTGGGCGCAGTGGATCCGACCCTTGAGGTCGGTCAGCCAGTCGCTGTACCCCTCGGGTGGTGTGGTCAGGCTTTCGCAGGTCTCACTCATTCCTTTTCCCTCATGGGTTTGGCAGGCGGCCGATGGTAGCGAGGGGAAAATGCAGAATGGGCCAGCAGAATGCTTTCGATACAAATCAGCTGGAACCCGCCATCAGCGCGCCTTAATGCAGATCAAGAGGTGCCCCGGCGTGCCCGCTGTGGTCAAATGGACCGGTCACTTCCATGGTTATTCCCGATCTATGAACGCCACACCCACCGACGACAGCCAGGCATCCACCGGGGACCGCATCCTGTTCCTGCTCAAGACCCGTGGCCCACTGAAAACCACGGACCTGGCTGCGCTGTTGGACATCACCTCCGAAGCCGCTCGCCAGCAAATCCAGAAGCTACAGGTCGCGGAATTGATCGTCGGCGTATCGGCCCCCATCTCGGGTGCCGGCCGGCCCTCGCTGAAGTGGGCGCTGACCGAAACCGCCCAGGGCAAATTCCCGGATTCCCACAGCGTGCTGACGCTGCACCTGATCGACTCCATCGAAGGCATTTTTGGCAGCGAAGGCGTGGAAAAGGTCATCGCCAGCATGGAGGCAACCGCCAAGCACGAATACATCCAGGCCTGCTCCGCCGCGTCGACCCTGCAGGAGAAAGTCGAGATCCTGGTACAGATTCGCGAGCGCGCCGGCTACATGGCGCAGATGGAGCCACTGGACGAAGGCTGGCTATTGGTGGAAAACCACTGCCCCATCTGCGTGGCCGCGCGCAAATGCCAGGGGTTCTGCCGCTCGGAGCTGCAGATTTTCCAGGCGGCGCTGGGGGATGAGAACGTCGTAGAACGGTGCGAACACCTGATTTCCGGGGACCGACGCTGCGCCTACAGCATTCAGCCCCGCAAGTAAGAAAAAGGCTGCGATGGGCTGCGCAACAACCGTAACCCCATCACCGCAGTGTCCCGGATACACCAACGGTTCAGGTGTCACACCTGCTGCGCAGTCCATCGCAGCCTTAGCCTCAGGCCGACATCAGGCCCATTGCAGGTTGAACAGCGCAAACGCCAACAGCGCCCAGGCCGACAGCACCAGGTGCGTCAGTTGCAGGCCTTCCTGACGAATCCAGTAGCCAAACCACAAGCCACCCAGCAGCATCGCGAAAACGAACGCAGAAAAGCCGCTGAGTGCCAGGTTGAGCCATGGCCGGGCCACCGCCAGGCCATCGCCCAGGACAAGCTGGTAGCTGCCAACCCATGCCGCGACGGCCGCGACGATTTGCAGGACCAGCACCACCAGCAGGGCGAACTGATGCAGGCGCGGCGAGCGCACCGCACGCCTCAGCAAAGGCGTGTCGATAGGCGGACTTTGGTGCAGCGGCGCCATGGCCATGGTCGCGCCCACCGCCCCCACCGAGCTGCGAAAAGCCTGCCCGTTGTTAACCACGGCGAGGGTCAGCCAGACACTCAAGCCCAGGGCTTGCGTCCCCAGGAACAGACCCGCTGAACCGCCCGGCAAAAACGCCTCCACGCTCATCCAAAGCTCCTTGCTCACTAAAAGCGAAAACCCGCTCTTGGGCCTATACCCAAGAACACATTTGGATAATACGTAGAGCCCGCTTAATTACACAAGCAAATACTTTCTTAATTGGCAGCCTCATGCACATTCGGCACTGGCGGCCCAAGCTCTGAACTCAGCACCTGATCAGCATCAAACCGTTCCCGGGAACACCTGAATCCGTCGGCGTTTTCCACCACCCAGGTCCACAGCGGAATCATGTGCACCAACAGCTGTTTGCCCAGCTCGGACAACTGGTATTCGACCTTGGGCGGCACCTCCTGAAAGTCATGGCGCAACACTAGGCCGTCGCGTTCCAGCTGGCGCAAGGTGCGCGTGAGCATGCGCTGGGTGACGCCTTCCATGCGCCGGCCAATCTCGGCGTGACGCAGCCGCCCGTTAACTCCCAGCAGGTGCACGATGCCCAACGACCAGCGGTTTCCCGCGTGGGTCAGCACCTGGCGCTTGAGCCCGTCTTCATCGGCGCTGAGGGCTTCGCAGGCGGCCTGTGAGCGCCTGATGATCTCGTCGTTATCCACCTTCTACTCCCGGTATCACTGGTGTGCCTTCTTATGCGCGGTCGGCAATTCTGCAAGCATGGCACGACTTTCACCTGAACCGAGAACCCTATGACTGCTTCGATCCTTGTACTGGGCGCCGGCGAACTGGGCCTGGCGGTACTGCGCCAATTGTCACGCCTGGCCGCCCCGAAAAATGTGCCGGTGACCGTGTTGCTGCGCCCCGCCACACTGAACTCGAAAGACCCGGCCAAACAACGGGAAATCACTGAACTGCGCGCCCTCGGCATTGAGCTGCTGGCGGGTGATTTGGCCAACGACTCCGAGGCCGAACTGGCGGCGATATTCGCTGACTACCACACCGTGATCAGTTGCATCGGCTTCGCCGCAGGCGTTGGCACCCAGCGCAAACTGACCCGCGCCGCCATCGCCGGCGGCGTGAAGCGGTATGTGCCGTGGCAGTTCGGTGTGGATTACGACGTGATCGGCCGTGGCTCGGCCCAGGACCTGTGGGATGAACAGCTCGACGTACGCGACTTGCTGCGCGCCCAGCAAGGCACGCAATGGGTGATCGTATCCACCGGGATGTTCACCAGTTTCCTGTTTGAACCGTCCTTCGGCGTCGTCGACCTGGCACAAAATACCGTGCATGCATTGGGGGACTGGGACACCGCCGTCACCGTCACCACCCCTGAAGACATCGGCCTGCTGACCGCACGCATCCTGTTCAGCGAACCGCCGATCGTCAATCAGGTGGTGTACACCGCCAGCGATACCCTGACTTATGGCGAACTGGCAGATACCGTGGATGCGCAACTGGCGCGTACGCTGAAACGCGAACGCTGGTCGGTGCCGTACCTGGAAGCCGAACTGGCTGCTGAGCCCGAGGACAACCTGATGAAGTACCGGGTGGCGTTCGCCCAGGGCAACGGCGTGGCCTGGGACCCCGCCGTGACCTTCAATGCGCAACAGCAAATCGCCGTGACCAGTGTTGCCCAGTGGATTGAGCAGAACCTCAAGGCACCGGCAACCACCCGCTGAACCGCCCCTGGCCATCCAGCGCGCACCAGGCGAAATCCTCGGGCGGTGGCGGCAACATTGGCAGTTGCCCGCCACTGCCCGGCTTCCAGTCCAGCACCGGCACGGGCGAACCTTGCCAGGCCAGGACCACGCCCCGGGCCTGGCCGATGTCATCGCTGACCCAACGGGCCGCCGCCGCCGTCATGAACGCTTCGATGGGCTCTTCATCGATCTGCGTGCGATACACCGAACCGAGCAACCAACGGCACACGTTCACGTGATAGGTCCAGTTCAGCGACGGACGGTTGCGATACGCCCAGGTCATGAAACTGCGAAACAGGTTCAAGCCCTCTGGCGGGTCGAGCTTGAGCAAACCGGGGCAGATGTCGAACAAGGTGTGCCAATACGGCAGCAAACGTGCATCCAGGTGGACGAAACAACGGGCGTTACTTGGGTATTCGACAGACGGCAACAATACTTCGCCGCGGGACGGACGGCGCGACGCCTTGCTGACCAGACGGGCAGCGCCGGAAGGCAGGATAGAGCTCATGGAACGCACTCACACTCGTGACGATAGAACGCCTCCTGGTAACAGGAAGCCCGGGGCACACGTCAGAATGCAGGGGAAGCGCGAGGGTTGGCCGAGGGCCAGGAGTAACGCGGAGGGGCCTTGTTGCGCCGCTCATGGGCCGGGCGCGGCTTTTGCCCGAGCCCCAGCAGCCAGGCCAGGCAAAACAGGAAGACGATGCCCAGGGTCACGGCGGAGCACACCGGGCACGCGAAGAAATTCGACCAACTGCTGGCCGTCGGATTGCCGAGGCCTGAGTCCGAGGCTGGCGCCTTGGTGCCCAGGCTTGAACAGAATTGCCCACCGAGGCCGTTGAGCTCCAGGCCCATCATTTGCCCATGGCCCAAACCGCAGACGAACACATTGAACAGGACGCAAAAATACAGGGTCCAGGCAATGAGTGAACGGTCCGGGCGGGAGAGTTTCATGGCGGCGACTTTACCACTCCCCCTGTAGGAGCTGTCGAGCTTTAGCGAGGCTGCGATGCGGGCGCCATGGCCTTGCAGCAACACCGAGGCGATCCCATCGCAGCCTCGCCAAAGCTCGACAGCTCCTACAGGGGGTTGCGGTCAACTGTGGGAGCCGGGCTTGCCCGCGATGCAGGCGCTGCGGTCTTGCAGGGGCACCGAGGCGATCCCTTCGCAGCCTCGCTGAAGCTCGACAGCTCCTACAGAGTTTGGTCTTGCCCGGCAGGGCCTGTGACAGAACGTCGCAGATTACGCCCGCAGGCAGGGGTTGTTAGAATGCCACGCTCTCCTCGCCTGATTTAACGCTTCGTGGTACCCAGGCGCTTCACAGGATGCACAGTTGATGAGTACGTTATTCACCCGCCGCAAGGTCCTCACCGGCATGGGATTGCTGGGCCTGGGCCTGCTGGCCGGCTGTGACAACAGCCCGAAACTGAACTTCAAGTACGGCAAGGATCTGAGCGACAAGATCATGGGCCGCACCTTCAAGCTCAAGAACACTGACGGCGAAACCGTCACCTTGAGTTCCTTCCGTGGCTTGATGCCGGTGGTGTTCTTCGGCTTCACCCAGTGCCCGGCCGTGTGCCCGACCACCCTGGCGCGCATGGCCCAGGCGAAGAAACTGATGGGCCGCGACGGCAAGATCATGCAGGTGGTGTTTATCACCCTCGACCCGGAACGCGACACCCCCGAGATTCTCGACGCCTACGTCAAGGCCTTCGACCCGAGCTTCAAAGCGCTGTACGGTACCCCGGAAGAAATCGCCGTGGCCGCTAAAGAGTTCGGGATCTTTTATGAAAAGATTCCCGCCGGTGACAGCTACACCCTCTCCCACACCGCCACCAGCTTTGTGTTCGACACCCGGGGCACCCTGCGCCTGGGCCTGTCCGCCTCGCTTAACGCCAAAGAGTGCGCAGAAGACCTGCTCACCGTCATGGAGGTCTGCTAATGACTGCCGTTCAACACTTCAAGCGCATCGCCCTCGGTCTCTCCCTGCTGGGCCTCGCGGCACACGCCAGTGCACAAGCGGTGGTCACCGACGCCTGGGTACGCGCCTCGGTACCGGGCCAGCCGTCCAGCGGCGCCTTCATGACCGTGACGGCCGACAGCGACAGCAAGCTGCTCAGTGTGGCGTCGCCGGTCGCCAAGACCGTGCAGATCCATGAGATGACCATGAAAGACGACGTGATGCGCATGGGCCCGGTGGATTCGGTTGCGTTGCCGGCCGGCAAGCCCGTCAAGCTCGACCCGGATGGTTATCACGTGATGCTGATCGACCTCACTGCGCAGATCAAGGAAGGCGACCAGGTGCCGCTGACCGTCACCGTGGAAAATGCCAAGGGTGAAAAGCAGTCGATCGAGGTCAAGGCCGAGGCCCGGGCGTTGAATGCGATGGAGCCGATGGATCACAGCAAGATGCATTGATCAAACGCCTGTGATGAGGGAGCAACTCCCTCATCATCTGCCAGGCAAGTCTCCATACTGAAAACATCTCGCTTCAACACTTTCTATATATTTTCAATCTGCAAACCAACTCGTTAGCCTGCGCAAGCCGGACGCGTCTCCCTGTCGACGTCCGGCCAAATAATTCTAAAAACAAGCAGCAGACAACGGGAATAACAATGAGCACATCCCCCATTACCCTGGGCCTGACTTCGGCCACCCTGGGTTTGACCCTCGCCTTCCCCACCTTTGCCGAAGCTGACTTTTTCAAAGACAGCAAGGCCGACCTCGAATTTCGCAACTTCTACTTCAACAGCGATTACCGCCAGCCCAACGCCACCCAGTCCAAACGCGACGAGTGGGCCCAAGGCCTGATCCTCAATTACCAGTCGGGTTACACCGAAGGCCTGGTGGGCTTTGGCCTCGATACCATCGGCCTGCAGGGGTTGAAACTGGACTCCAGCCCCGACCGCCAAAACACCGGCCTGCTCCCGGTGGGCGAAGATGGTGCCCCGGACAGCTACAGCCGAATGGGCGCCACCGCCAAGGCGCGCATCTCCAAAAGCGTGCTGAAATTCGGCACGCTGATCCCCAAGCTACCGACTGTGTTGCCCAACGACGGCAGGCTGCTGCCACAGACTTTTCGCGGCACCCAGTTGACCAGCCAGGACATCGCCGGCCTGACCTTCGACGCCGGGCGCCTGACCAGCAACACCCTGCGCAACGACAGCGGCCATGCCGACATCGAAGTCGACGGCAAAGGCATCAAAGGTGCCGTGCCCAGCGATAAATTCGACTTCGCCAGTGCCAGCTACAGCTGGACCAAAACCTTCGTCACCGGCTACCACTACGCCAACCTCGAGAACAACTACAAGCAACACATCTTCAACCTGGTCCACACGCTGCCATTGGGTGACGCCCAGTCGTTCAAGACCGACCTGCGTTACGCCGACTCCAGCAAGGAAGGCAACAGCAACATCGACAACCAGGCCTTCGGCGCCAAGTTCACCTACAGCCTCCACGGCCACTCGTTCGGCGCCGCCTACCAGCGCATGAAAGGCACCACCGGCTTCCCCCACCTGGACGGTACCGACTCCTACCTCGTGAACTACGTGATGATCTCGCCGGACTTCGCCAACCCCGAGGAAAAGTCCTGGCAGGCCCGCTACGACTACGACTTCGCCGCCATAGGCATCCCCGGCCTGACCTTCATGACCCGCTACCTCAAAGGTGACAACTTCGTGCGCACTGGAACCCTGGAAGGCACCGAGTGGGAGCGCAACACCGATATCGGCTACGTCTTCCAGAGCGGAGCCCTGAAGAACCTTGAAGTGAAATGGCGCAATGGCACGTATCGCAGCAATGGCAGCGGCAGCGATATCGACCAGAACCGCTTTATCGTCAGCTACACCCTGCCCTTGTTGTGATTTTTCCCGGAGCGTTGCACATGAATACCAGAAAAAGCCTGATCCACCTGGCCGTCGCCTTTGCCCTGTTCAGCAGTTACGGCGCCTATGCCGCCGACACCGGTGCGCTGCCCTGCAAGACCACCGAAGAGTGCGCGGCCCAAGCAGCCAAAGTCGGCGCCACGCCGGGTTCCTCGCAAACGGCCCACAAAGCCAAGGGCGACCCGACCCAAACCCAGTTCGCCTGGCTGAACCGCATCAACAAAGCCTCGATCGTGATGCTCACCGAAGAGGGCATCGTCAAGCCGGACATGGGCCACAAGATCGCCGGCGGTGTGCGCTTTGCCATCGACCAGGCCGACCAGCCCGACGGTAAGCGCCCGGAAGACGTGCTGCAGCTGGAAAAAATCATGACCGACAAGATCGGTCCCGAAGCGTCCCTGATCCACTCCGGCCGCAGCCGCCAGGACATGCTCGCCACCTACCGCCTGGCCAAACTGCGCTCGCAGGTACTGGCCTACAGCGACGCGCTGAACGCCACCCGCCAACGCATCCTGAACATCGCCGACAAGAACATCGACACCCTGGTGCCCGCCTACACCAACGGCGTGCAGGCCATGCCCATCAGCTATGCGCATTACCTGCTGGCGTTCGAAGCCGCGTTTGACCGCGACGGCCAGCGCATCCGCGAGCTCTACACACGCCTCAACCAGAGCCCGATGGGCACCGCGGTGCTGGCGAACTCCGCCTACCCGCTGAACCGCGAACGCCTGGCCGAGTTGCTGGGCTTTGACGGCGTGCGGGAAAACTCCCTGGATTCGAGCCAGGTATCGACCTACGACATCCCGATCGAGGCAGCCAACCTGGCGGCGTCTTCGGCGATCCGCATTGGCGCGATGATTGGCGATATCCATACCCAATACCATCAGATCCGCCCTTGGCTGCTGCTGGACGAAGAGTCCACCTACACCAGCAGTGCGATGCCGCAGAAGCGCAACCCGGGCTTGTTGATGCGCACCCGCGAATCGGCCTCGGATGTGGTGGGCCTGGCGCAAACCGTGACGTTGCGTGCGCATAACGTGACCACCGGCATGACCGACTACAAGTTCGCGTTTGATTCCCTGGGGCTGTTCCAGTCCACCGACGAGATGTTCAAAAGCATGGACGCCGTGCTGGATGCGCTGCAAATCAACCCGCAGCGTGCCCTGGATGAGCTGGAGTCGGAATGGACGACTTCGATGGAGTTGGCCGACACCCTGGAGCGCCAGTTCAAGGTGCCGTTCCGCATTGGCCACAGCTTCGCTTCGTTGATCGTCACCGAGGCGCGCAGCAACGGCACCACGCCGAAGACCTTCCCGTATGCGGACGCGCAGAAGCTGTACACCCAAGCGGCGGACAAATACAAATGGACGCCGAATACCTTGCCGCTGGATGAGGCGGGTTTCCGTGCGGCGCTGTCGCCGACGACGATGGTCAAGACCCGTAAAGGCACGGGTGGGCCGCAGCCGGAAGAGGTCAAGCGCATGTTGGTGGAGGCGCGCAAGAACCTCGACGCAGACCAGAGCTGGTTGAAGGAACGTCGTGAGAAATTGAAAGGTGCGGAAGGCAACCTGGACAAGGCATTCGACAAGTTGCTGAACGCCAAGGGCTGAAATGCGTTTTAAATGTGGGAGCCGGGCTTGCCCGCGATGGCGGTGTGTCAGACACCAGATTTATCGACTGACACACCGCCATCGCAGGCAAGCCAGCTCCCAAATTTACTCGGTGTCAGTCTGGAGATTGTGTTCGGCTCAGTGGCTCAGTTCCCGCTTCAACACCTCGCGATCAATCGACTTCTGCCACCCGCAAATCGCCAGGCACGCCACACAATTGCCCAGCACATTGGTCAACGACCGACACTTCATCAACCGCTCCACCCCCAACAACAATCCCACCCCTTCCAGCGGCACCAACTGCAGGATGTTCAAGGTGGCAATCAGGGTAAACAGCGCCGAGCCGGCGACACTGGTGGACCCGAGCGAGGTAAACAGGCAGATCACCAGCACCGCCAGCAACTCGGGCACGGCAATCTCCACCCCGGCCAGATGCGCCAGGAACATGATTGCGGTGGTCAGGTAAATATTGGTGCCGGTCAAGTTGAAGGTGTAGCCGGTGGTCAGCACCAGGCGCACTAATTGGCGATCACAGCCCAGCGCCTCAAGCTTGCTGACACAACCGGGAAGTGCGGCCACTGATGAGCCGGTAAATGTCACCAACAACAACTCTTCTTTCAAGTAAACAATTAGCCGAGTCAGTTTAACGCCGAGCAGGCGGGTAATCGTGGCGAACACTAGAATAACGAACACCGCGCAAGCCAGATAAATAACAACAATGAACTTCAAGAGCGGCAGCACCGAACTTAAACCGTACTTCCCCACCACAAATGCCATCGCCCCAAAGGCGGCCAGCGGTGCGAACTTCAAGATAAACCGCAGCAGCCAGAACAACCCGCCGACCGCGGCTTCCAGCCAGCCGAGGCAGCGGTTGCCGACCTCGCCGCCACGCCCCAGTACCAGCCCGCACAGCACCGCCACCAGCATCACCTGCAACACCAGGCTTTGGGTGAAAACCTTGTAAAGACTGGACCAAATCGAGGTCATCGACAGTTCGTGCAACAACGTTTCGGGCACAACGGGCGGTGTCAGGTGATCAAAATCCAGGTTGGCCACCGCCGTATGATCGAGGTTGAACAGCAACCCCGTCGCCATCCCCAGCAGCAACGCGGCAAGGGACATCAGCTGGAAATAGAAGACAATCCGCCCTACTACATGCCGATGATGGGGCTCGCGCTTGATCCCCGCCACACCGGTGGAGACCAGCACAAACAACAGAAACGGCATCAGCAGCCCGACCACTTTTATAAAGGCGTCACTGAGCAGTTTCATTTCTACTGCTACACCCGGATAAAGCAGCCCTAACACCATGCCAAGTGCAATGGCAATCAAAATAGGCAGGGTCGCATTATTGGAAAGTCGGGCTGGCATCAATGCTCCGTGGTCTTTTTATTTATTGTTATTGTCGTATCAGGCCACTTTCGGCATATTGGTCGCCAAGGCGCATTCAGGCCACAAATAATAAAGTCTTGTCACGGGATATACCACCATGGAACTTCGCCATTTACGTTATTTCATCATGGTGGCCGAAGAGCGACATTTCACCCGCGCCGCCGCTCGCTTGAACATGCAGCAACCGCCCCTCAGCCAACAGATTCGTGCCCTGGAACAAGAGCTCGGCTTCGACCTGTTCAAGCGCCACCCCAAGGGCGTCGACCTGACCGCCGGCGGCCTGGTGTTTCTCGATGAGGCGCGGATCATCCTCGCCCGTGTCGAACAAGGCTCCCTCAAAGCCTCTCGTGCCGCCCAGGGCATCGAAGGCACCCTGGTCATCGCCTTCACCAGCTCCGCCGCCGCCCATCCGCTGATCCCGCGCATCATCCGCGCCTACCGCGAGCAATACCCCGGCGTGGAACTCTCGATCAACGAAGGCAGCGCCCGGGAAGTCACCGAAGACACCATCGAAAAACGCATCGACATCGGCATCCTGCGCGCCCCGGTGGGTGACCACCAGAGCCTGACCTTCCACCGCCTGCTCAACGAAGAAATGCTGCTGACCCTGCCCGTCGGACACCCGCTGCTCAAGGGCGACACGCCCAGGATCACCATGGCCGACCTCAAGGACGAACGCTTCATCCTGGTCCGCCGCCCCGGCGCGCCGGGGATGTACGCCAACCTGATCAAGGCCTGCCAGAACGCCGGCTTCGAGCCGAAGATCGCATTTGAAGTGGAACGCATGCTGACCAACGTCAGCCTGGTGGCCGCCGGTGAAGGCATTTCCGTGGTGCCCGCGTCGATGCGCGATGTGCATCGCGAGAGCGTGGTGTACTGCCGGATCAGCGATGCGCGGCCAAGGTTGCTGGCACCGATCACCCTGGTGCGGCGCACGTTCAATCCGTCGGCGCCGTTGCAGAATTTCATTGGGTTGGCGCGGGAGTTGGCGGGGGTTTATCGCAAGGGTTGAACACCCTCAATCAACCACAAACAACTTCGCCCCCTGGGTGGTCGATGACCGATGCCCTTCCATGTCATTGCCCACCTGGTAACTCATCCCGGCAGTCAGCGTGAATTGCCGGCCATCCTCCAGTTCGGTGTGCAACTCGCCTTCCAGGCACAGCAGGATATGCCCCCGCCAACACCAGTGATCGGCCAGGTAGCCGGGGCTGTATTCGACCATGCGCACGCGGGTTGAACCGAACTGGCAGGTGCGCCAATACGCACTGCCGGTTTCGCCGGGGTGCAGCACCGGCTCGATGGTTGACCAGTCGGTGGTGCCAAAGGGGATTGCGGTCAGGTCCATAAGGGTCTCGGCTGCGAATACGTGTGGGCAGACCGTACCGATCAAGTGCGCGGGACGATAGAGACAGATCCGCTGCATTTGCGGGATACAGGGCAGCGACTATTGGCTGCTCACAACCCGTAAGACACCACATAACCTGTGGCGAGGGAGCTTGCTCCCGCTGGGCTGCGCAGCAGCCCCAAGAAAGTCAGCGCGTTCTTTCAGTCAGATTGCATCAGGCCTATTGGGGCCGCTTCGCAGCCCAGCGGGAGCAAGCTCCCTCGCCACAGGAAGCTCCCTCGCCGTCGTTTTTTTGGGATGTCAGCACAGGTATTTGCGCATAGGAATACAGGCCAGCTGCAACCCCGACGGCGAATGGTAGATCGCCTGCTCAGTCCCCACATACCCAAACCGCCGATAAAAATCCGCCGCATTCAACGTCGCGTCGAGGATCACTTCCTCTATCTCCAATTCCCGCGCCAACGCCTCCAGGTACGCCAACATCTGCTGGCCAAACCCACGCCCGATAGATCCGGGCAGCACAAACAACGCGCCGATTTCGTGGTTCGTCAGATCCAGCATGCCGGTGGCCACCGGCTCACCATCGACACATCCCAGGTAAAAATGCTTGGCCATCAGCGTGTCATAACCATCCTCGGCGCAGCCCCGGGTCCACAGCATCATTTGCTCCGACGTGTAGGCGCCAATGCATTGGCCACGTATCGCCAACAGGCGAATATCAAAAGCAGCCTGTGCGTCGTCCAGCGTGGCGCGTCTTATCTCGAGCATGGGTCCCTCCATGGACGTCAGGCGTTCTCGTCACCCGGTCGGGTAAACGAATAGCGATCAATATCGGTTCTCAACTGCCAGCCCTGGCCCTGCCAATAGCGGGCAGCGCTGTCGTTGGTCTTGAACACATCCAGGTGGCATTTGCGGATGCCCAACTGCGCAAGGCTGTTCAGGCAGAGCTCCACCAGGGCATTCGCAATGCCCTGGCGCCGGTAATCGGGCAGCACCAGCAAGTGTTGCAAATAGCCGCGCCGGCCATCGTGCCCGCACATCACGCACGCCACCAGCCGCCCTTCCACCTCGGCCACGAAACTCATGCCGGGATTGCGCTCCAGGTAACGTTCGGTGGCCTCGCGCGAATCGGCGTCGCGCAGGGAGATGCCGGGGGTGTTTTGCATCAGGTCGGTGACGGCATCGTAGTCGTCGAGGGTCATGGTGCGGATGTTATGCATGGGTTTGAACCAGGATGTGTGTGGGTCTGAGGGGCAGACTACCAGCACCGCCGGCCATCCTGCACCGCTCTGCATCAGTTATTTATGCTCACTTCCCAGCTTAATAATATTTTATTAAAAACCGCCCTCCCCCTAGCCTTGAAGCCATGCCCAAGCTGAATCCAACTGCATTACGCAAGGACAGACACATGACTCAAGCAATAACAAAAACAGACACGCTGGTGGTGGGAGCAGGTCAAGCTGGCGTCGCCATGAGCGAGCACCTGAGCAAGCAAGGCGTGCCGCACCTGGTGCTGGAGCGCAGCCGTATCGCCGAGCGCTGGCGCACCGGGCGCTGGGATTCGCTGGTCGCCAACGGCCCGGCCTGGCATGACCGTTTTCCGGGCCTGGCCTTCGATAACGTCGCCCCCGATGGCTTTGCGCCGAAAGAGCGGGTGGCGGATTACTTCGAAGCCTATGCACGAAAGTTCAATGCGCCGATTCGCACCGGCGTGGAGGTGACTTCCGTGGTGCGCAATGTCGGTCGCCCAGGCTTTACCATCCACACCAGCGAAGGCGTGATCGAAGCCAACCGCGTGGTGGCGGCAACCGGGCCGTTCCAGAAGCCGGTGATTCCGGCGATTGCACCTAAAGAAACCGCGCTGCACCAGATCCACTCCGCCGACTACCGTAACCCTGCGCAACTGCCGGCCGGCGCCGTGCTGGTGGTGGGTGCCGGTTCCTCCGGGGTACAGATTGCCGATGAGCTGCAACGCTCCGGTCGCCAGGTGTACCTGTCGGTAGGCGCCCACGACCGCCCACCGCGTGCCTATCGCAACCGCGATTTCTGCTGGTGGCTGGGCGTGCTGGGTGAATGGGACCAGGCCGCAATGAAACCCGGCCGCGAGCACGTGACCATTGCGGTGAGCGGCGCCCACGGCGGCAAGACCATCGACTTCCGTGAGCTGGCCCAGCAAGGCATGACCCTGGTCGGCCTGACCCAATCCTTCAACGGCAGCGTTGCGAGCTTCCAACCCAACCTGGTGGAAAACCTGGCCCGCGGCGACGAGAACTACCTGGCCCTGCTGGATGCGGCGGATGCCTATATCGAGCGCAACGGCCTGGACTTGCCGGTAGAGCCCGAAGCGCGCCGCGTGTTTCCCGATGCAGAGTGCATCAAGCACCCGATCCTTGAACTGGACCTGGCCAAGGCCGGCATCACGTCAATCATCTGGGCCACCGGGTTTGCCGTGGATTACAGCTGGCTGAAAGTCGATGCGTTTGACGCCGCCGGCAAGCCGCAGCACCAGCGCGGCGTGGCCAGCGAGTCGGGCATCTACTTCCTCGGTTTGCCATGGCAGTCGCGCCGGGGCTCGTCGTTTATCTGGGGCGTGTGGCATGACGCCAAGTACGTGGCCGACCATATCGCCATCCAGCGCCAATACCTTGAGTACCGCGAACCCGCACCGGTTGTTCACACCTCGCCTGTCAGCGCCTGATCACTTATTTTCGGAGTTTTTTTGATGCCTACTCATACACGTATCCGCATGTTCAACACCAAGGAAACCTACCCTAACCAGAGCCTGGACAACGACCTATGCCAGGCCGTACGTGCCGGCAACACGGTGTATGTACGTGGCCAGGTGGGCACCGATTTCGACGGCAACCTGATCGGCCTTGGCGACCCGCGCGCGCAAGCCGAACAGGCGATGAAAAACGTCAAGCAATTGCTGGAAGAAGCCGGCAGCGACCTGAGCCACATCGTCAAGACCACCACCTACCTGATCGACCCGCGCTACCGCGAGCCGGTGTACCAGGAAGTCGGCAAGTGGCTCAAGGGCGTGTTCCCGATCTCCACCGGGCTGGTGGTGTCGGCACTGGGCCAGCCACAATGGCTGATGGAAATCGATGTGATCGCCGTCATCCCCGAATAAGGAGCCGCACATGACCTTTTCAATCGTCGCCCGTTGCGCGGACACCGGCCAGATGGGCATTGCCATCAGTTCATCGAGCATTGCCGTGGGCGCCCGTTGCCCCTGGCTGCGGCCCGGCGTGGGTGCGGTCTCGACCCAGAACATCACCCTGCCGGCCCTCGGCCCGGAGGTGCTCGACCTGCTGGAACAAGGCCTCGCACCGGCCGACGCCGTGGACAAGGCCCTGACCCGCAATGGCTACAGCCAATACCGACAACTGACGGCGATTGATCACCTGGGGCGCACCGTGCATTTCAGCGGCAGTGAAACCCTCGGCACCCATAACGCCGTGTCGGGTGAACAGTGCGTGGCCGCCGGCAACATGCTCGCTGACCGCGCGGTGATCGAGGCGATGGTCAACGCCTTTGAACAAGGCGAAGGCCAATTGGCAGACCGACTGCTGGCGGCGATGCATGCGGCCATCGCCGCCGGGGGCGAAGCCGGGCCGGTGCATTCCGCCGCGTTGGTGGTAGTGGGCGAGCTGACCTGGCCGATCATCAACCTGCGGGTGGACTGGGCCGATGAGCAGCCGATCGCCGAGCTGCAAAAGCTTTGGGACGCCTACCGCCCACAGGTGCAGGACTACATCGACCGCGCCCTCGCCCCGGACCGTTCGCCGGGCTACGGCGTGGCCGGAGACGACCGATGAGCACCAGCCGCGAATTGCTGCAGACGCTGGTGGGGTTTGATACCACCAGCCGCGAATCCAACCTGATGTTGATCGAGTTTGTGCGCGACTACCTGGCGGGTTTCGGTGTCGCCAGCGAACTGATCTACAACGATGAGCGCAGCAAGGCCAATCTGTTCGCCACCATCGGCCCGGCGCAGGTGCCCGGGATTGTGCTGTCGGGGCACACCGATGTGGTGCCGGTGGACGGCCAGCCGTGGACACTGCCGGCGTTTGCGCTCACCGAGCGCGACGGCAAGCTGTATGGCCGGGGCACGGCGGACATGAAGGGCTATATCGCCTGCGTACTCGCACTGGTGCCGGCGCTGGTCGAAGCCGACTTGCGCATGCCGGTGCATATCGCCCTGTCCTACGACGAAGAAGTCGGCTGCCTTGGGGTGCGTTCGTTGCTCAAGGTGCTGGAGCAATGGCCGGTGAAACCGTTGCTGTGCATTATCGGCGAGCCCACCGAGTTGAAGCCGGTGCTGGGCCACAAGGGCAAGCTGGCGATGCGCTGTGATGTGCATGGCGAGGCGTGCCACTCGGCGTACGCGCCTCAGGGTGTGAACGCGATCGAATATGCGGCGCAGTTGATCGGTGAGCTGGGACGGATTGGCCAGCGTCTCAGGGCGCATCAGGACGAGCGCTTTGACCCGCCGTTCAGCACCGTGCAAACCGGGGTGATTTCCGGGGGCAAGGCGTTGAATATCGTCCCGGCGGACTGCCGCTTCGACTTTGAAGTGCGCGCCTTGCCCTCGATGGACCCGGGTGAAGTGGCTGAGGAACTGCAAGCCTACGCGATGCAACAGGTGTTGCCGCGGATGCAGGCGGTGAGCCGGCAGAGTTCGATTCGTTTCAGTGAATTGTCGGCGTATCCGGGGTTGGCCACTGACCAGCGTAGCCAGGCGGCGGAGTTGATTGCCGCATTTTCGGGCTCACGGGAATTTGGCACCGTGGCGTTCGGGACTGAGGGTGGGTTGTTTGATGCGGCGGGGATTCCGACCGTGGTGTGCGGGCCTGGGAGCATGGATCAGGGGCATAAGCCGGATGAGTTTGTGAGCATGGAGCAACTGAACGGCTGCGACGATATGCTGCAGCGGATGTTGCTCTCGATCCGTACCTGATTCCCCAAACAACTCAAATCAACTGTGGGAGCCGGGCTTGCCCGCGATGGCGGTGTATCAGCCAGCAAATTTGCAAACTGATGCACCGCCATCGCGGGCAAGCCCGGCTCCCACATTTTTGGTTCTGTATCTACCCCAACAACTGCGCCAGTTCTTCCCGGCAATACTCCACAAACAACTGCACCGGTTTGGTTAACGGCGCCCGCCTTAACCACACCGCCGACAACCCCGACCCCGTCACCGTCTCCGCCAGCGGCACGCACGCCAGCTTCTGCCCGTCATAGGTGTATTCGGAAAACGGCTTGGTCACCAGAATCGAAAACCCGAACCCGCGCCCCACCATCCCGCGCACCATCTCGATCGACGGCGAGCTGAACACAATATTCGGCGTCAGCCCGCGCTCTTCAAAGATGCTCACGAAGTACGTCCGGCTCGGCAGCACGTCCAGCAAAATCATCGGCTCCAGCACCAGATCTGTCAGCGACACCTTGGCCTGCTGCGCAAAGCGGTGATCCGCCGGCAACAACGCATACGGCTGCTGCGGCGGCATCAACGGCGTGGTCTCGATGCCACTGCCCAGGTCATGCTCAAACAGCATCGCCACATCAATACTGCCGGCCGTCAGCGCCTGCACCAGCTCCTGCTGCTCACCGTCCCGCAAGCGGATTTCCACCCCTGGCCAGCGCTGCTTGAAGCCGGCAATCAAACGCGGCAAATACAGCGGCGCCACCGTCTCGAAGCACCCGATATCGATCTGCCCCGCCACCACGTCGTTGTCTGCCAGGGCGTTCTGCTCGAATTCATGGGCTACCCGCAGCAACTCCAGGGCCTTGCGATAAAAGCGTGCACCACTGGGCGTCAGCGACACGCCTTGGGCGTGATGGCGGATAAACAGCTGCACGCCAAAGCTGTCTTCCAACTGCTTGATGGCCGTCGACACCGACGGTTGCGCGATATAGAGCTTGCGCGAGGCCTCCGCCACGCTGCCGCACTCGGCGGTGGTTACAAAATATTTGAGCTGGCGCAGATTATAGGCAGCCATCGGGACCTCCAGAAACGTGGGATTTCGCCCCAAACAAGTGCGTGGAAATCGGCTTTTTCACACTGATTCAAGTACATGCAACATACCGGAGCAAAAACCACCGCGAGATATTATTTTTAAGGTCTATAGCAACAAACTTACTAATTTACCTCCCTGTGACCATTGCACATGATCACTCCAACAACAAAGGCGACGCACACGCGCCGCCCAGCGAAGTACGTCAACGTACTCACCTTGCCTTGGAGCTCGTCATGGTTACCACTGCAACATCCTCCGCCCCGCTTATCGAAAAACACACGATTGGATACGTGCCCCCGGAAGATCGCCACGGAAAGGTAAGAGACCTGTTCACCCTGTGGTTCGGCGGCAACATCGCGCCGTTGCCCATCGTCACCGGCGCCCTGGCCGTGCAACTGTTCGGCCTGAACCTGGTGTGGGGGATCATCGCGATCCTCGTCGGGCATCTTGTCGGCGGCGTGCTGATGGCGCTGCACTCGGCCCAGGGCCCGCAAATGGGCATCCCGCAAATGATCCAGAGCCGCGCCCAGTTCGGCTCCCTTGGTGCGCTGCTGGTGGTGGTGATCGCCGGCGTGATGTACATCGGCTTCTTCGCCTCCAACATCGTGCTGGCGGGCAAATCCCTGCACGGCGTGGTGGACGTGATCCCGGTGCCGGTGGGCATCGTCATCGGCGCCATCGGCTCGGGCATCATCGGCATCATCGGCTACCGCTTCATCCACGTGCTCAACCGCATCGGCACCTGGGTGCTGGGCGCGGGCATCGTGCTGGGCTTCGGCTACATCTTTACCCATGTGCAGACCGCTGACTTCCTGACGCGCGGCAACTTCAACATCTCCGGCTGGTTGGCGACCGTGTCGTTGGCTGCCCTGTGGCAGATCGCGTTTGCACCGTATGTGTCGGACTACTCGCGCTACCTGCCGGCAGATGTGCCGGTGGCGTCGACCTTCTGGACGACCTATTTGGGCACCGTACTGGGCTCCAGCCTGTCGTTCATCTTTGGTGCGGTTGCGGTATTGGCCACGCCAGTGGGCATGGACACCATGGACGCGGTCAAGCTGGCGACCGGCTCCATTGGCCCGCTGATGCTGTTGCTGTTCCTGCTGAGCGTGATCAGCCACAACGCACTCAACCTGTACGGCGCGGTGCTGTCGTTGATCACCTTGGTACAGACCTTTGCTTACCGCTGGATCCCGACCGCCAAGGCGCGTGCGGTGATCTCGGTGCTGGTGTTGGCGGCCTGCTCGATTGCGGCGGTGTTTGCGTCCAAAGACTTTATCGGGCACTTCGTGGACATGGTGCTGGTGCTGCTGGTGGTACTGGTGCCGTGGACGGCGATCAACCTGATCGACTTCTATGCGATCCATAAGGGCAAGTACGACATCGGTTCGATCTTTCGGGTGGATGGCGGGATCTACGGGCGCTACAACCCACAGGCGCTGTTGGCGTATGCGGTGGGGATTGTGGTGCAGATTCCGTTTATGAATACGCCGCTGTATGTCGGGCCGATTTCGGCACACATCAATGGGGCGGATTTGTCCTGGTTGGTGGGGTTGGTGGTGACGTCGCCGCTGTATTTCTGGTTGGCGAGTCGGGACAGTGCGTATAAGCGTCGGTTGGAGGGGGGGAAGTTGGTGGGTGGGGTTTGAGTAAAGCCTGGCCCGGTTATGAGAAAACCCGCCTTGGCGGGTTTTCTGGTTTTTGTATCCGCACGAAAACAGGCCTGCCGTAGCAGTTGTCGAGCGCCAGCGAGGCTACGTGGGGCGCACCACCACTATCGAGCCGGACGACGGACCAAGTTGGGGCCGACGCAGCCTCGCCGGGGCTCGACAGCTGCTACGAAGTGGGTGAGTAGCGGGTATTGGTGTTGTTAATGCGGCCGCCATCGCGGCCTCGCTGAAGCTCGACGGCTCCCACAGGGGATCGGCGGGGTTGGTGGGGTTTGTGTTCGGCGGTGCTGTCGGGGTGTTCTTTCTTTATCATGGGGGCTGTCGTTCAATTTCCCTGGTAACCCAATGCCCGCCTTCACCTTCCGTAACGCCAACCCCGCAGACGCCAACCGTTGCTACGAGATCGAAATCTCGGCCTACGAAGGCGACGAAGCCGCCACCCTGGAAAAGATCGCCACGCGCATCGCGCTGTACCCGCAAGGTTTTCTGATCCTGGAGGCGGATGGCGTTGTGGTGGGTTTCATCAACTGCGGTTGCGCCGACAAAGTGGTGATGTCGGATGAGGCCTTCAAGGAGTTGGTGGGGCATTCAGCCGACGCGCCGAATGGGGTGATCATGTCGGTGGTGGTGGACCCCGCCCAGCAAGGCAAGGGCTACTCCACGCGTTTGATGACGGAGTTCGTGCAGCGCATGCAGGCGATGGGCAAGAAGACCCTTCACCTGATGTGCAAGGACCAGCATGTGGCGTTGTACACGCGCATGGGCTATCGCTATGTGCAGCCGTCAGCATCTGACCATGGCGGTATGGCGTGGCATGAGATGGTGATGGATATCTAGCCATCACACTCACCCAGTTGCCTTGGGTCATCGGTTTGCCCCGGCCCACACATCCGGGCGACGTGCCGCCCAGGGCATCGCCAGCTCCAGTTGCGTCGCCAGACCAAGCAACATTCCCTCCTGCCCAAACGCGCCCATGAACTGCAGGCCGATCGGCAACCCGCTCGGTGAATCGTGAGCCAGCGGCACCGACATCGCGGGCGCGCCGATGACGTTGGCCAGCGCGGTAAACGGCGAATGCGCAAACACACGATTCATCCACCCTCGCCCGTCCAGTTGCGCCTGGCCCTGGTTGTAGTCGCCGATCAGCGGTGCCAGCCCGGGCAACGTAGGGGACAGCAGCACGTCATAACGCTGGAACAGGCTGCCCATATGGCGTGCGACGATGTTGCGCTCCCACAGGGCGCCCAACAGGTCTGTCGCTTGCAATGACTTGCCCAGGCGATACAGCGCCAGTGTCGCCGGTTCCAGGTATTGGGCGCTGATCGAGCGGCCTGTCGCGCCGGCAATCGCCTCTATCCAGGCCGCCGTGTTCGATGACCAGAAGCGCGCATTGAGTTCGACAAACGCCTCCCAGCTCACGCCAATATCCGGCTGGACTTCCTCAACCTGATGACCCAGTGCTTCCAGCTGTTTGGCGCTATTGAGCAGCGCCTGTTCCACTGCCGGATGCAGCGCTTGCCCGTTTAAAGGCAGACGCTGGAGCGCAATGCGCAACGAGCCGGGCTCCCGCTGGGCAAGGGCCGAAAAGCTGCCTTCGGGCGGTGCAATATGGAACGGATCTCCGGGTGCTGCGCGATGGATCGCGTCGAGCATGGCGGCGCTGTCGCGTACCGAACGGGTCAATACACCGTGCACCGCCAAACCACTCCAGACCTCGTCGACCTCCGGCCCCATCGGCACGCGACCACGGCTGGGCTTGAGGCCGAACAGGCCGCACATCGACGCGGGCGCGCGGATTGAGCCGCCGCCATCTGTCGCGTGAGCCACCGGCACCAGCCCCGCCGCCACCGCCGCTGCCGAGCCACCGCTGGAGCCACCGGCACTGCGCTGTACGTCCCACGGGTTGCGAGTGGGGCCCGACACGCGGCTTTCGGTGGTGGTGCTGGCGGCGAACTCGGGTGTGGTGGTGCGGCCCAGCGGCATAAGGCCGGCGCGGCGCAAACGGGTCATCAGCTCTGAGTCGGCATCGGCGGTGCAGCCCTGTGCGAGCGCGCTGCCCAGTTCATTGCGGCGTCCCGCGGCGCTGATGCCAAGGTCTTTGAGCAGCAGCGGCACCCCATGGAATGGGCCTTGGGCCGCCACCGGCTCGTCGTCCCAGGTTTCCACCAGGGCGTTGATTCGCGGGTTGATGGCTGCAATGGCTTGCAAGGCCACCGCGCGCACCTCGTCGACACTGACAGCGTGGGTGTGGATCAGGCGTGCCAGGCCGGTAGCGTCCTGATCGGCGTATTCAGACAGGTACATGAAACTCTCCAAACGGGTATGATGAATACTCTTCGGTATCGAACGATACCGTTAAGTATCATGCGATACTCATGGGTATCACTGTCAAGTGGAGAATGTGCATGCGTGCGCAACGGACACCTCAATTGCCGCCGCGCGAACGGATTGTCGATGCGGCGCAGACGCTGTTTGTCGAACAGGGCATCACCCGTGTCAGCGTGGATGCCATTGCTGCCCTGGCCGCATCGACCAAGATGACCGTGTATCGGCATTTCGAGAATAAAGATGCGCTGGTGCTGGAATGGCTGGAGCGGCTGACGGAAAGCTACAGCGACGTGCTGGACGACTTCGCGCAGCAATATCCCGAGTGCCCCAGGGAACAGCTGTTGGGATTTACCGGTTTTATCGTCGAAGACCTGGAGCGCGCGGGTTATCGCGGTTGCCCATTTACCAATACCTTGGCCGAGATTCCCGAGGTGGATCACCCGGCGCGGGCGTTGATCCAGGCGCATAAAAAACGTCAGTTTGAGCGCGTGAAGCTGCTGTGCACGCAGCTCAAGGCGATCAAGCCCGAGGAGCTGGCCCAAGAGCTGACGTTTTTGATGGAAGGTGCCCAGGTGGTTGCGCAAAACAAAGGCGTGGATCAGGTAGGTGAACGGCTGATGCGGATGGTGCGGGAACGGCTTTGAGCCTTTGCCCAGCGCTCACTTTTTCAAAAGGATTTCAAGGATGTTCATCGGACGACTCGCCAAGCTGACAGGAAAAGATCGCGCAGTAGCAGTGGCGAGGGAGCTTGCTCCCGCTGAGTCGCGTAGCGGCCCCAAAACCTGGCGGCGGTTTACATCTGGAGAACCGCGGTGTCGTGATTGGGGCCGCTTCGCAGCCCAGCGGGAGCAAGCTCCCTCGCCACAGCAAGCTCCCCATCACAGCAAGCTCCCTCACCACAGGTTATTCGCTAGCGGGCGCCTCGCGTTTGATCCGCTCGACGTTGCAGGTAAGCAAACGCCGACCGCAATGCTGCCTCAGCCGGCCGAGGGTTGAAGCCCAACTCGGCTTTTGCCTTGAGGATGCTGTACTCCTGGCGAATACCCCAAAACCTACGAATCTGGCTCAGCAGCAACTGCGCCGGCCTTCCCGTCCATTGCGCCCAGCGTTCCTGAAACCAGGCAACCGCCACCGGCGAACGGTGCGCGATTGTTTGTGTCGCGCACGCCGGCGCGCACGGTGTGGCCTTGTTCGAGCAGCGCCCTGACCAGATTTTTTCCAAGGTGCCCATTCGCTCCAGTCACCAGGCATAACATGCCGATTCTCCTTTTCACGGGAAGAAAACCCTCCTCCTTCGCTGAGGAAAAAGCATAAAGTCTGCCCCCCGGGACAGAGTCAATCGGGTATGTCCAAGTGATAGGAAACAGAGCCTAATGACACCGCATCTGATTGAAGTAGGTGACCAGCCGAACGCCGAGGCCGAGCGCATCCTCGGCAGCGGCCTTGCCGCCTTCAACGAACACATCACCGGCTCCAATGATCGGCGCCCGCTGACGGTGTTGATCAAGGATCCCGACACCGGTGAAATGCTGGGCGGCATCACCGGCAAAACCAGTCTAGGGATGGCGTTCCTCGACCTGTTTCATCTGCCCGACGCACTGCGTGGCTCAGGCCTGGGTACAACGCTGCTGAAGGCGTTCGAAGACGAAGCCCGTCAACGAGGCTGCCGCTCGGCGGTGCTGTACACCATCAGTTTCCAGGCCCCGGAGTTTTACGAGAAGAATGGTTGGGTGCGATTTGGTGAAATCCCCTGCAACCCGCAAGGCAGCAGCCGTGTGTTCCTGAGCAAGACCCTCTGACGGCTAAACCCCAAGCTTTTTGCCAAACAGGCGATTTTCATGGGTTTCATTCTGAAACGTGTAAGTCGGCGCACCCAACAGCTCATAGCCACGGCGCGGATAAAACCCCAGCGCCCGCTCGTTGCCAATCCACACCGTCGCCCACAATAACGACGCACCGCCCTCCCCGGCGCGCTGCTCTGCCGCTTGCAGCAAACGGTAGCCGAGGCCCAGGCCGGTAAACCGTTCCTGGATGTAGAGCCGTTGCAACTCGGCCGCGTTCGGCGCGGAGATCAGCGCATGGCCGGCATCCATCGCCACCTGGGCAAACCCCACCAGATGCGCGTTCGATTCAGCGACGAGAATGGCCGTGCCCGGCTGGGCAATCAGCGTGGAGATCGCCTGGGGCGAAAACGCCTGCAACGCCTCGGCGGCGATGGCGTCGCGAATACCTTCGGTGGCGTAGGTGTCGAGAAACACCTGCATGCCCAGCACGCCAATACATAGGGCGTCTTCAGCCAGTGCCTCGCGGATAAGGATGTCGGGGAGCATTCGATAGGCGCTCTTGAATTCAGAAAGGGCAACGTTTTAACACAACTGCACATCTGCGCAATTGCCTAACCTTCGAGGGAGTCTTACCAACTCCCCGACGCCCCACCACCGCCGCTGGAACCGCCACCACCCGATGAGCTGCTGCTGGAACTCGAACTGGAACTCGAACCAGAGGAACTCGAGCCGCCCGACCCCGATCCCGACCCGTCGCTGATCCCGTGGGCAAAGATGAACAGCGCCGCGAACGACGCGAATGGAAACGCGAGCAGCCATCCCGTGGTGCCGTTGTCGATCAACGCCCCCGCGACCCCATACACCACCAGCACTGCCACCAGCCGCGCAAGAAATCCACCCTGGCTCTCTTGCCACATGCCCTTCATCACCAGGAACAGGCCGAAGTACAGGCCCAGGATCAGCAACCCGGACATGGGATACGCCAGCCAGTGGATCAGGGAAAGGTCGCGCACCAAGAAGTGGTCCGCCAACAGCACTCCGGCGATATAACTCAACAGCCCCAGCACGGCATAAAACGCTGCCCTCGCCTGCCACAACGCGCCGAACGTGGCGCCGCCAATCAACATGCACAGTGGCAGCAACAGCAAATACACCGGCCAGTTTTTTCCGCCCGCTACCGCCACCAGCACCACGGTGACAACCACCACCGCCAGCAGCGCACGGCGCCAAGGGAGTTTTTCAGCCCCCATCAACACCCCCACAACCCCGCCAAACATGAACGCCAGGAGCACGGCGTAAGCTTCAGGGGGAAACCCGGCGCCGGCGACGTCGGGCAAGTCGCCGCCATCCACAAGCACCGTCAGGTCGTCCACCGCCTGCTGCACGCCGCCCGCATAGTCGCCCTGGCGAAACGCCGGGGTGATGTGTTCTTCAATGATGCGGTGGGCCACCAGGTCGGTGACCACACCCTCCAGGCCGTAGCCGACTTCGATGCGCACCTTGCGGTCGTCCTTGGCCACCAGCAGCAGGATGCCGTCGTTGACGTCCTTGCGCCCCAGCTTCCAGGCCCGGAACAGTTGATTGGCGAACTCCTCGATGCTCGCGCCGCCGGTGCTTGGCAGCAGCATCACCGCCACTTGCGCGCCCTTGCGTTGCTCCAGGCCGGCGAGTTGCGTGGTGATGCGCGACTTGCTGGCGGAGTCGAGAGTGTTGGTCAGGTCGATCACGCGCTGGTCCAGGGGGACCTTGACCAGGTCGGGCGGCGCAGTGTCTTCAGCATATGCCGATGAGAGGCATAACCATCCCAGCAGGACGATCAGCAGCGCGCCCAGCGATTGTCGTCTTGGAAACTTCAGCATGTCCTGATAACCACCCTGTTTGTCATCACGCCTGGAAAAAATGATCGGCAATCGTGCCATGAAGAATCGTTTGCACGGCGCCGGTCAGCACCACACCACCAATGCCGTCCCAGTGCACCGTCACCGTACCGCCGTCGCATTGCACATCGACCGCGTCATCCAGCAGCCCGCGACGAATCCCGTTGACCACCGCACCACAGCAGCACGAACCCGAGCCTTGGGGGATGCCGCCGCCACGTTCCCAGATGCGCAGGCGGATGTGGCCGCGGTCGAGTACCTGCACAAAATGCACGTTGGTCTTGCTGGGGAACAGCGGATGGGTTTCCAGCGCCGGGCCGATGGCTGCGATGTCGATGGCCGCCAGATTCTCGACGAAGAACGTGCAGTGCGGGTTGCCCATGCTGCACGCCGCCGGGTTGCCTTCCAGGGGCAAGCGTTCGGTGTCGACGGCCTGCGCCAGCGGAATGGCTGCCCAGCCCAATGACGGCGGCCCCATGTCCACCGAAACCCGCTGGCCCGATGCGCGCACGCAGGTCAGCAGGCCACGGTTGGTGCGCAGCAGCACAGAGGCGGTGCCGGCTTCGCGCATCAACATGTCCGCCACCCCGCGAGTGGCGCTGCCGCAGGTGTCGAGCGGGGTGCCATTGGGGTTCCAGAATTTGACGCGGGCGGCGGCATCCTCGCAATCGAGCACCACGGCCAGCTGATTGAAGCCGATGCCACGATGGCGGTCACCCAGGCGGCGGGCGATTGGCGCGGTGATCGGGTCAGCCTGGCCGCGCCGGTCGATCACGATGAAGTCATCGCCGTGGGCGTGCATCTTCACGAACTGCAAGGTCATGGGGCGTCCTGTTCTCGACCGGGCAAGGCCGGCCAGGATAGAGGGCCGGCGGGTATTTCATCAAATACTCATCACGGCCATGGTAGCGTGGTTGCGCCCCGATCCGGTCAACCCATTCCTGAGAAACCGCATGCTACAACGCCCGTTGAAAACCGTGGTTCTGACCGCGCTGCTCGCCTCGGTCGCCCAAGCCGCCCTTGCCGCGCCCCAAATGCTGAGCGCCTGCCAGCCCGCTACGTCGAACCCGACTTCCAAGTCGCTGCTGGCCGCCGCCCAACGCCACCTCGGCGACCAGCCCGGCGCCCTGCCCCATCTGCACACCGAGGGCACGCTGCCCAATCATGGCATCCGCGAACAAAGCATCGCCGCCGAAAAAGATTGGCCCGTGATGCGCCAGGCCGCCCTCGCCTGGCGCCTGAGCCGCGACACGCGCTACCTCAAGCAAGTGGACGACTACCTCAGCGCCTGGGCCAGCACTTATCAGCCGGATTTCAACCCGATCGACGAAACCAACCTCGATATGTTGATCAGTGCCTATGCCCTCACCGCCAATGACCTGCGCCCCCAGACCCGCGACGCCACCCGTGCGCTGCTGACCAACCTGGGCAATGGCTACATCGAGCGCGTCAAGCAGTTCCATGGTGAGAAGAAAGCCACCAACACCAATAACTGGCAAAGCCATCGCGTGAAACTGGTCACGGTGGCCGCCGCCGCGCTGGGCGACCGCGAGATGCTGGAGCAGGCCTTCCAACTGTTCCGGCAACAGATCAACGACAACGTGCTGCCCGACGGCTCGGTGACCGACTTCCAGGACCGCGACGCCCTGCACTACGTAGTCTACGACCTGGAGCCGCTGGTTCAGGCGGCGTTGGCGGCCAAGCCCTACGGCATTGGCGGCAACTGGCTGGACGTCACCGCGCCCCACGGCGGCTCGCTGAGCGAAGCACTGGACTGGCTCGCCCCGTACGCCAAAGGCCAGCGCAGCCACGAAGAATTCGTGAACACCCACGTGCAGTTCGACAGGGACCGCGCCCGCGTCGGCGAGCCGGGTTACAGCGGCGAGTGGAACCCGAAAAGCAGCAACACGCTGTACTGGCTGGCGGCGCAGCTGGACGCGCGGTATTTGCCGGTGGCCGAACAGCTCGCGCCCAAACCTTCGGACTGGATCAGTGCTTGCTATTTGAAGTGAGTGAGCTTCAGGGCTCTCTGAATGCATTCCGTGTGAGGTGCAATGCCTCCTCTGTGGGAGCCGGGCTTGCCCGCGATGCTGGCGACTCAGTCTCCCGGGCACACCGCGGTGATCCCATCGCAGCCTCGCCAGGGCTCGACAGCTCCCACATTAGAGGTGTGTCGCGCCCAAATTTGGAATGCATTCCGTGTGAGGTGCAATGCCACATCTGTGGGAGCCGGGCTTGCCCGCGATGCTGGCGACTCAGTCTCCCGGGCACACCGCGGTGATCCCATCGCAGCCTCGCCAGGGCTCGACAGCTCCCACATTAGAGGTGTGTCGCTCCCAAATTTGGAATGCATTCCGTGTGAGGTGCAATGCCACCTCTGTGGGAGCCGGGCTTGCCCGCGATGCTGGCGACTCAGTCTCCCTGGCACACCGCGGTGATCCCATCGCAGCCTGGCCAAGGCTCGACAGCTCCCACATTAGAGGTGTGTCGCGCCCAAATTTGGAATGCATTCCGTGTGAGGTGCAATGCCACCTCTGTGGGAGCCGGGCTTGCCCGCGATGCTGGCGACTCGGTCTCCCTGGCACACCGCGGTGATCCCATCGCAGCCTCGCCAGGGCTCGACAGCTCCCACATTAGAGGTGTGTCGCGCCCAAATTTGGAATGCATTCCGTGTGAGGTGCAATGCCACCTCTGTGGGAGCCGGGCTTGCCCGCGATGCTGGCGACTCGGTCTCCCTGGCACACCGCGGTGATCCCATCGCAGCCTGGCCAAGGCTCGACAGCTCCCACATTAGAGGTGTGTCGCTCCCAAATTTGGAATGCATTCCGTGTGAGGTGCAATGCCACATCTGTGGGAGCCGGGCTTGCCCGCGATGCTGGCGACTCGGTCTCCCTGGCACACCGCGGTGATCCCATCGCAGCCTCGCCAAGGCTCGACAGCTCCCACATTAGAGGTGTGTCGCTCCCAAATTTGGAATGCATTCCGTGTGAGGTGCAATGCCTACTCTGTGGGAGCCGGGCTTGCCCGCGATGCTGGCGACTCGGTCTCCCTGGCACACCGCAGTGATCCCATCGCAGCCTCGCCAAGGCTCGACAGCTCCTACAGGGAATGCGCAGTTAAAGCGTACTTTCCATCGCCTTCATCAGCACCGGATCCCGCCCGTAGATATCCGGTGCGTACAACAACGCGCCCTTGCCATCGACCTGCACCGTCCAATATGCCAAGAACACCGGTACCGGCGTCGCTAGTCTGAATTCATGGGTGGTTTCCGTCGCCAGCAGTTCTTCGGTGCGGATCTTCTCCGCCGGGCTTACCAGCAAATCCCGCAGCAGCAGCGGCTGCTCAACCCTTACACACCCCGAACTGAAGGCTCGCGGGCCCTTGGAGAACAGCGGCTGGCTCGGGGTGTCGTGCAGGTACACAGAAAACGGATTGGGAAAGCGCAGCACGATCCGGCCCAGCGGGTTGCGCGGGCCGGCGCCCTGGCGCAGCAGGATGTTGCCGGGCCGCGACCAGTCGACCTGTTCGGGCATCAGCAGGTTGCCCTGGCTGTCGAGCACTTGCAGGTTCTGTTGACGCAGGTATTCGGGGTTCAGGCGGATGGCCGGCAGCTTGTCCTCGCGCATGATGGTGGGCGGGATGGTCCAGGTGGGGTTGAGGGTCAGCCGGGTAATGCGCGATTTGAGCAGCGGCGTCTGGCGGTCGGCGCGGCCGACTTGCAGGCGGGTTTGCCACACGGGCACGCCGCCCTGGTAGAAGCTCAGCTGCGCCGCCGCAACGTTCACCAGCACGCCTTCGGGCTCCAGGTCCCGGGACAGCCAGCGAAACCGCTCAAGGTTGATGCGCAGTTGTTCGCGGCGAATCGCCGGGCTGATGTTCAGCTCGGTGACGGTGCCGGGGCCGATCACGCCGTCGGCTTGCAGGGAATGGCTTTGCTGGAAGGTCTTGACCGCGTTCACCAGCTCGCCACGGTATTGCGTGCCGGACGATGTACCGGTGAGGTAGCCGCCATTGACCATTCGCCGCGCCAGTTGCGGCACCCGCGCATCGTCCATGCCCGGGCGCAACAGTGGGCCGCTGGCTACCGCCTCCCAATGCTGCAACGGTTGCTGGCGCAAGGCGGCATAGGCGCTGCGCAGGCTAAGGTACAGCGGCGCGCTCGGGCGGGCCTGGTCGAAAGCTTGGGCGACGTTCTGCATACCGGCTTCGGCCATCGCCAGTAATTGGGTGTCGGGGTCCGGGGCCGGTTGCGAATGCCAGACGGGCTCGAAGCGCGACTGCTGCAAGCGGCCAAAATGCAGATCCTGCAGCGCTTGCAGGTATTGCCGGCTGGTGCCGATGTCGCTGCACAGCACGTTGGCCGTGGCATCCACCGCAGGCAGTCTATAGTGACCCGGGTCCAGGCCGTCATCGGCCAGCATCAGCAGTTGGGCCTGCAACGCGGCGCGCCGATCCCCCTCGGACCAGAGCACCCCGTCGCCCTGCTGCTGATAAAAAGCCTGCAAGCGTGCCAGGGAAGGCGCATCGACTTGCCCGCCCAGATCGGGACAAACGGTGGGCAATTGCGAGAGCGCCAATTGCACCGGGGCCGGCGACACCACCAACAGGTCTTCGGCTGTCGCGACCAGCGGTGCAACGAGCAGGCAAATGCTCAAGTAACATGCGTGTTTTTTGAACAATCGCTTAGCTCCCATCCACGGCGGAGATGCTCTATACATGCTGACCTTTTGCTGCCGACTCGGCCTGATCATCTCGACCTTTGCCTCGCTGAGCACCGTTGCGCTCGCAGACACGGGTAAACCTCTTACTCTGTATAGCAGCCTCGCCCACGCCGCTCCAGAACTCAACCCCGCCGTTCTTAAAAGTGCCCTCACGGCCATGCAGTGCGCTGTAGGAAACGGCCTTGAACAGTCCGATCGACTGGCCGTGATCGACTACTCCCAACCTTCGACCGCCCGTCGCCTGTGGATCTTTGACCTGCGCAAGAAGACGTTAGTGCTGCGGGACCTGGTGGCCCACGGGCAAAAGTCCGGGGAAAACTTCGCCACCCAGTTCTCCAACCGCGAGGGCAGCTACCAGTCCAGCATTGGTTTGTTCCGCACCCAGGAGAGCTATGAAGGCGCCCATGGCTACTCACTGCGCATGGACGGCCTGGAGCCGGGTTTCAATGACCGTGCGCGGGACCGCGCCATCGTGATTCATGCCGCCGAGTACGTCAGCCCCCTGTGGAGCAAGCGCGAAGGCCGCATCGGCCGCAGCCAGGGTTGCCCCGCCGTGCGCCCGCAAGTGGCGCGCCAGGTGGTGGATAAACTCAAGGACGGCCAGTTCATGTTTTCCTGGTACCCCGACCAGCGCTGGCTGAAGTCCTCGGCGTACCTCAACTGCAAGCCGCGCCAGATGGCGAGCGCCGGCACCGTCAAAGGCGGTTGATGGTCTCGCCGTTGGCGTGCACCATGCGGCTCACGCCACCAGGAACTTCACCGTGTTCCTGGGCTTGATGAGAGAGAGACCCCGAGATGCTTTTACATCAATCCACCTGGATCGAGATTGGTCAGTTTCTGGAACGCAGCCGCAGCATCGTGATTCCCATCGGTTCCAACGAGCAACACGGCCCCACCGGCCTGCTCGGCACCGACTGGATGTGCCCGGAAATCATCGCCCATGAAGCGCAAAAAAATGCCGACATCCTGATCGGCCCGACCTTCAATATCGGCATGGCGCAACACCACCTGGGCTTCCCCGGCACCATCTCCCTGCGCCCGTCGACCTTTATCGCGGCGATTGGCGACTGGGTGCGCTCGCTGGCCGGCCATGGTTTCGAAAAGATCCTGTTCCTCAATGGCCACGGCGGCAACATCGCCTCGATTGAAGCGGCGTTCTCCGAGCTGTACGCCGACGCGAGTTTTGCCGGGCGCCCGTCGGGTTATGCGCTGAAGCTGTGCAACTGGTGGGACCTCGAAGGCGTGACTGACCTGGCGCACCAGCAATTTCCGGTGGGCCATGGCAGCCATGCCACACCGTCGGAAATCGCGGTGACCCAATGGGCTTATCCGGACGCAATCAAGTCGGCAGACTACTCACCGCAAATCGCCAACACCGGGCCGATCCGCGAAGCCCGCGACTTCCGCGCACGTTTCCCCGATGGCCGCATGGGTTCAGACCCGGCGCTGGCCACCCCGCAAAAAGGCGGTGAGTTGGTGGCGTTGGCGGCCAAGGGCTTGGTGAAGGCGGTGGAGACGTTCAGCAGCGAGCCAAAACCGAGCTGATTCATTCGCTCAAGGCAATGAAGATCAAATGTGGGAGCTGTCGAGCCCCAGCGAGGCTGCGATGGGATCACCTCGGTGTCACTGTAAGACCGCAGCGATGCCATCGCAGCCTCGCTAAAGCTCGACAGCTCCCACACTAGATCCGCGCCAGCCGACAGATCCGCGCCAGTCGATTACAGGCAATCCCGCGCCGCATGCTCGAAACGCGACGCCTTGAACGGCGACGCTACCGGCTTGCGCTCGTACAGGAACACCTTGCCGCCGTCCTGAGCCTTGTAGACCTCAAGAATATTGTCCGCGGCGATCTTGCTGCTCACCACGATCCGGGCATGACGCGAGTTCTGCGTGACCGTGGAGGTCATGCCGTCTTTCTCGAACTTGGGCACCACACACTGCACATAGGCTTCGGGGTCCTTGGCGGTTTGCAGGGTGAGGGATGGAGCGTTGGGGGCGGACGCACAGCCCGTCATCAAAACAGAAGCAAAAGCCATCGCAGGCACTAACAACACGCGCATAAAAAATCCTGAAAAATATAAGAAGTGGGCTAACCGGCGGCGACCAACGCCTTGAGCGAGGCATCGAACTGTTTCAATGCATTCAACTGAACGTCGCGCTGCTGCCCAATCTGTGCAGCGATCTGGGGCGCCGTTTTGTCATGGACCCATACAGAAGGCAAGTGCATTTGCATCGAACCTTCGGCTTTGGCGATGTATTGCAGGTCCAGGTCGTAGAACTTCGCCACAAACCGCGCCTCCACCAGGTCATTACGCTGGGTCAGCAACTGGTTGTAGGTGTCGAGCATTACCACCACGTCCGGGCGCGCCTGCAAGAGCGCATCGAGGTTGTCGTAGCGGGTGACCGAGGCAAAGGTGTGCCGCAGGGACGTCATCAGCCAGTCAATCGCCAGGTCCGGGTCGGAGCTGTCGACGAAGGCCTGGCGTATCTGCTCGTCCAACTGGCCCTTGGCACCATTGGCCGCCATGTCGTGGTAGCGCGCCAGGTACTGCAGGTTGTCGAGGGTGTTGTCGCTGTAGAGCACGCCGACCGATTGCGAGTGTTGCAAACTCACCGGGCTGGCGGCGATCGGCAACAAATGGCTGGTTTGCAGGCCCGAGGCCAAAGCCGGTACTGCCGCGCCAATCCCGCTCATCAGCAGCGCCACCAGGGCCAATCCAGTAAAAGTCCGCATCGCAGGGTCCTTGCACATCATTTCCGATGAGGGCAATTGTCCTCCTTTTCCAGAAAAACAGAACTCGCAATGCTTGATGGTGACTATTATCTGGAGCAATAGTGTTGTGCAGGCCGCCCCATACAAAACGATAAGGAATGCCTATGAACCGCCATCAGAAAACCTTCGACCGCATCCGTGAAGCCGTGCTGCCGGAATTTCGCGACCGGGTTGCCGATTACCTGGTCGATTATGAGGAAGTGCTGCTGGACACCGCCGCCGAGCCGCAAGTGCTCTACGCCATCGCCCAGCAGCTACGCGGCTACTTGCGCGGTTTGAACACCACCCGGGTGCTGGGCATGGCCGACTGGGAAGACCTCGACCGCCGGGTGGTGCAGGCGTGGCTGGTGTTGCAGCAAGCCGAATAGCGCCGCGCCAGCGGCTCAGCGAATATCCACGCGGTAACGGAAGTGTTCGGCATGGCCACGGCCGCGCCGCAGTTCCAGGGGTTGACCGGCGTAATCCCGGGCCAGCCGTTCGATCACCATCACCGGGCTGCCCACCGGCACCTGCAGCCAACGCGCCCACACGTCATCGATGGATTCGGCGGTAAGGGCTTCCTCGGCAGACGCCACAACCTGCCCGCAGACTTCTTCGTAGGTCGGATACAGCAACAACCCCTGCCGCGTCAGGTCGACGTCCAACAGCGCCTGGAACCGCGCGCGCGGCAGCCAGATTTCCTCGGCCAGCACCGGCCCCGTGTCCAGCACATGCACCCGCACGATACAAATCACCGGCGCATCCGGCCCGAGGCCCAGCACCTCGCTCACCGACAACGGCGCCGCCACCGGTTTGACCGACAGGATCCGGCTTTGTGGCAACTGGCATTCACCGCCCGGGCCCTGGAAGCGGAAACACCGGAACAACGATGACTGGAACTTCGGGCGGCGCACAAACGTGCCCCGGCCTTGCTGACGCTCCAGGATGCCCTCGCCCACCAACGCCTCGATCGCCTTGCGCACGGTGCCGGTCGACAGCTGGTATTGCGTCGACAGCACCGCCTCAGGAGGGATCGCCGCACCGGCGCGCCAGTGATTATTGGCAATCTGCTCAATCAGATGATCCCGAAAGCGTTGGTACAGCGGCAGGCGGGAGTCACTCGACAGTATATTCATGGACCAGGATTCACTTTGTAATGGAGAAGATGACTACAGCGACGGTCGTGCCTGCTTGACCCATTCCTGGACCGAAGGCCGTTGCCACTGACGCTCGGCGTACGCCACCAGGCCGGCCGGCACGCTGTCACCGTTGAGGATCAGCCGGTTGAGCATCACGGCCAGGTCCACGTCGGCGATCGACCACTCGCCGAACAGGTAGTCGCGGCCATCGGCCAACAGCGCCTGTGCCGCGTTGATCAGCTTGTGGGCTGCCGCTTGCGCTGCCGGCGACAGCGGTTCGCCTTTAAGCCCGTAAAACACCACCAGGGTCGAGCGCTCCTGCCGGATCGGCATCAAGTCGCTGCGCAGCCACGCCTGCACCTGGCGCGCCCTCGCCCGCTGGCGAGGCTCTGCCGGGTACACCGGCACCTGCGGGAACACATCCTCCAGGTACTCGGTAATCGCCGAAGACTCGGACAACGCAAACTCTCCCTGCACCAGGGTCGGTACGCGCCCGGTCAACGACAACTGGCCGAACGCCTCGGACTGGTTCTCGCCCGTGTCGAGGTTGAGGGTGAGCAACTCGAACTCCAGGCCTTTTTCCCGCAGGGTCACAAACGCCGACATCGCGTAGGGACTGGTGAAGTGGGCGTCAACGTACAGGCTCAGCGGGCGATGGTTCACGGCGACATCTCCTTGGTGGGAGCACCACACTACGAGATCGCGCGGCGCAAATGAAATGCGCGGTTTTTATGGGGGCATTCCTGGCTGGAATACCACCGATAATGGCAATACTATGGCGTCTAGCCACCCCACCTGAGGTGCCCCAAAACCAGATCAAGGAACGATCAAACGATGAAACAAGCGGTAGTCGTCATCCACGGCATCGGCGAGCAGCGCCCGATGGACACCTTGCGCGGCTTCGTGGAAGCGATGATCCCGGCGGACACCCCCGAGGCCACACCCTTCTACTGGAGCAAACCCGACCGTTTTTCGCGCAATTTCGATTTGCGCGTGTTGAAGTCGGCCGGCCGCAACACCACCGATTTCTACGAATACTACTGGGCCCACAAGATGCAGGGCACCAAGGTCGGCCACCTGCTGAGTTGGCTATGGGACATTTTCAAGCGCCCGCGCCGGGATATTCCCACCGCCATCGTGCCGATCTGGCGCGCCACCCGCTGGACGGTGCTGGCCCTGCTGGTGCTGCTGGTCAGCGGCACCCTGGCCACCCTGTATGGACGTTTCCCCCACAGCGACAACCCGTTTGCCCTGGTCCCGGTGCTGCTGGCCGTGATCGGCCTGGCATTGAAGTATTCGGCACTCTCCTACCTCGGCGATGCCGCCCGCTACCTGAGCCCCAACCCGCAGAACGTGGCGGTGCGCGAACAGATCCGCGCCGATGGCGTCGACCTGCTGCGGGCCCTGCACGACAAGGGCGACTACGACCGCATCATCGTCGTCGGCCACAGCCTGGGCAGCGTGATTGCCTACGATATCGTCGGCTACCTGTGGCACGAACATCACGACCAGTTGCACCCCAACAGCCCGGAACTCGCCGCCCGCTACGCCAACCACGAGCGCCTGCAACCGGTGGTCCAGGACACGTTGCCCAAGGCCGGAAGGGCCCTCGACGGCCGCCTGCAAAGCCTGCTCCGATTCCGCGAGCAGCAGGCCGAAGCCTTTATCGAACAGCGCAACCTCGGCAACCCGTGGCGCATCACCGACCTCGTCACCGTCGGCAGCCCCATGGCCCACGCCAGCCTGCTGCTGGGCCGCAGCGTGAGCGACTTCCAGCGGCGCATCGAACGCCGCGAGGCGCCCGCGTGCCCGCCGACCCTCGACGAAAAGGGCTACGGCTACAGCGGCCGGCTGTCCATCACCGTGGGCCAGCGCCCCTTTTCACCGTTATACCTGCACCACGCAGCGGCCTTCGCCGTGACCCGCTGGACCAACCTCTACTTCCCTGCGCCAATGGGCCTGTTTGGCGATATCGTCGGCGGGCCGGTAAGCCCGGTGATGGGCGCCGGCGTGCTGGACCTGCCGGTGACCGTGGGCAAATGGAAAGGCTGGCTGGCCAGGTCCTGGCTCAGCCACACCCACTACTGGAGCGAACGCGGCGGCAAGCAGGGTTACCTCAGCCAATTGACCACCGATGAAACCGCGATCACCCACGGCGAACGCCCGTCGGCGACGCAAGCGCTGCGCTGGGCAATTGACCTCAAGGGTGTGCGGCGTTTTCGTCAGGTGGGTGTCCGGGACACAGTCGCCGAACCAGAGGTCTAGCCCGAAAAGCCACCGCCCTCCAGAAACGCCCGCTCCTCTTCTGTCGTGACCCTGGCCAACACCTCATTACGATGGGGAAAGCGCCCGAACCGCTCGATGATGCGAGCGTGCTCCTTGGCCCAGTGATAGGTATTGGCATCGAGGTCCTTGTTCAGCGCCACCGACAACTGCTGATCCTCGGGATCTTCAGAATGCGCGAACGGCAAATAACAAAACGCCCGCAACGGGGTTTCAATCAACTGATCCATCCCCGCCTCGACCATCTGCCGCGCATACAGGCGCGCCAGTGGGTCGGTGGCGAACATATGCGCCGTGCCGCGGAAGGTATTGCGCGGGAACTGATCCAGCAGCAACAGCAGCGCCAGCGCGCCTTCCGGTGATTGCATCCAGTTCTCCAGCTCGCGCCGGGCGGCCTGGAAGTGCGCCGTGTGAAAAGCCTCGCGAAATGCCTTATCGAAGGCTTCATCCTTGGCAAACCAGCGCTTGGGGCCGGCCTCGTTCCAGAACGTAATCACCGCCTGGGGTGTGCTTGTGAGAGTAGGCATCAAACAGATACTCCAAGGTTTAATTCCGGGCAGCGCGATAAACATGAGCTATCGTTTCTGCCACTCGCCTGCGTCGGGTGGAGCCATTAAGTAAGGATGCTTTATGAGCCAGCTACCTTATCGCCACTTTTTGTTGGCAGCCACCTTCGCCGCCGTCGTTGCAGCCTTCGCGCCGCAGGCCTTCGCCACAGAACCCACGGTATCGGGCCCCGTCGCCGGGACCAAGGTCACCGAACCCTACGTACGGATGATGGCCAGAGAAGCGTACTTCTGGGGTTGGCCGATGGCCAATATCTTTAACCGCCGCCAGAAGTTCAAGGACCTGCCCCATGCCGGGTTGATGGGCGGGATTGTGCCGGTGGCGCCGATCAATCACTTGTCGATGCTCAGCGACTACATTGACCCGGCCGAGCGCCTGGTGGCCTGCCCGAACCAGGACGTGGTGTACGGCGCCGGCAGCATCGCCCTGGACCTTGAGCCGGTGGTGCTGCAGGTACCGGATTTCGGCAGTCGTTTCTGGGTGTACCAGGTGGTCGACCTGCGCTCCGACAGCTTCGCGCAACTGGGGAAAATGTACGGCACCAAACCGGGCTTTTACCTGCTGGTGGGTCCGGACTGGAAAGGTGAGATCCCAGCCGGTATCACCCAGGTATTCCGCTCGCAGACCAACACCGGGTTTGTGATTCCCCGCGTGTTCCAGGACGACACCGCCACCGACCGCCAGGCGATACAGACCCCGCTGGCCGGGATCGACATGTACCCGCTGTCGCAATTCGACGGCACGCTCAAGCAACGCGACTGGAAAGCGTCCCCGCACTTCCCCGCCGAAGCGTCCCAGGGCGACGGCGAAACCAAATGGGTGGTCCCGGAAAAATTCTTCGACGAACTGCCCGCCCTCCTCAAGGACGCCAAGCCTCTGCCCGGTGAAGAAGCCCGCTACGCCCAATTGGCCGCCCTGAGTGCAATCGCCCAGGCCGACCCGCAACTCAAGGCCGCGATGATTGACGAAGCGAAAAAAGCCGACAGCGAAGTAATCGACCCACTGTTGCAGTTCCGCAACTACGGCCTGCAGTTGCCCGACCACTGGAGCACCATCGGCAACGGTGCGGCGTTCGGCACCGACTACTTCAGCCGCACCGCCGTCGCCCGCTCCAACATCTTCGTCAACACCCAGAAAGAAACCAAATACTTTTACCAGGACCTGGATCAGACCGGCACGCGCCTCAACGGCGAACACGGCTACAGCGTGACGTTCGCCAAGGGCAAGCTGCCGCCGGTCCAGGGTTTCTGGTCGTTGACCGTCTATAACGAACAGCATTTCTTCGCGCCCAACGACCTGAAGCGTTACTCCATCGGCACCAAGAACAAATCCCTGAAGGAGAACCCGGACGGCTCGCTGACCCTCTACGTGCAAAGCCAGTCCCCCGGCAAAGACAAGGAAAGCAACTGGCTGCCGGCCCCCAAAGGCGCCGACTTCTCGTTGTACATCCGCACCTACTGGCCAGAGCCCGCCGCGCTCGCCGGTCAGTGGACACCACCACCTGTAGTCCAGACCCACTGACCAGACAAGGACGTCGCCCATGCAAACCCTGACCAAAACCCTGACTGCCCTCGCCCTGGGCGTCGCCGTCAATGCTCACGCAGCCACCCACTATGAGCAACTGGCCGACCTGCCGTTCGCCGGTGGCTATCCCACCCACGAAGGCGTGGCGCAACTGAAGAACGAACTGTTGTTCCAGCGCGCCGTGCAGTCGTACATCTGGGCCTTGCCGGCCTTGAACATGTACGCCATGAAAGAAGGTTCGGAAAAGACCTTCGGCGCCGGTTACAACGTACTGCCGATCTGGAAAGACCGGCTCAACGCCAAGACCCTGGTCACCACGCCCAACTCGGATGTGATCTACGCCATGGGCTACCTGGACCTCAAGCAGGACGGTCCGATGGTGATTGAAGTACCGCCGGGCATGCAGGGTATTCTCGATGACTTCTTCCAGCGCCCGATCTGTTCCGTGGCGGCGATCGAGGGCCGGCAATGGTGCGGCGACGTTGGCCTGCCCGGCCCGGACAAAGGCAAGGGTGCCAAATACCTGGTACTGCCGCCGGACTACAAAGGCGACGTCCCCCCCGGCTACCTGACCTATCGCTCGCGCACCTATGGGGTATTCGTGTTCTGGCGCGGTTTCTTCAAGGACCCCAAGCAGCTAGAAGCACCGGTCAAGGTCATGGAGCAGACGCGCATTTACCCCCTGGGCAAACAGGCCACGGCCAAGGCCATGCAGTTTCCCAATGCCTCGCAGACCCCGGTCAACATGCTGTACCCCACCGACGGCAGCGCGTTCGACCTGCTCTCGCGGTTTATCGAGCATGAATACGTCGACCCGCAAGACATGGAAATGCGCGGCATGCTCGCGGCGCTGGGGATCGTCAAAGGGCAACCCTTCAAGCCCGACGCTGCGACCCGCGACCTGCTGGACAAGGCCGCCAGGACCGCGACAAACATCGGCCACGCGATTTCCTATGAACCCCAGACCATCGTCGCCAACGGCACCTGGTACCCGGATCGAAAATGGCTGAACGTGTTCCCCGGCAACGCCACCTTCACCGCCGACACCTTCAACTACATCGACCCCCGTACCGGGTTCTTCACCAACGCCTACTCCGCCAGCCCCGGCATGGCGATCAACATGGAGAACGTCGGGGCCAAATACCCGGCCACCTTTGTCGACGCCAAGGGTGATTTCCTGTCGGGCAGCAGCACCTACAAACTCAACCTGCCCAAGGGCATACCGGCCGCATTGTTCTGGTCGGTCACAGCCTACGACTCGGTCACCGCTTCGGGGCTGGATAACGGGCAACCGTTCCCGTCGATCAACACCATGGACAAGCCCCAGGCGAATGCCGACGGTTCAACCGATATCTATTTCGGGCCGGACTCACCGGGAGAAGGCAAACACTGGATCCGCACGCTGCCCGGCAAGGGCTTCTTCGTGATCCTGCGTCTGTATGGGCCGACCAAGGCGTTCTTCGAGAAGGCATGGAAACCGAGCGACCTGCAAAAGCAGTAGCCAACAACCCGGGGGCGTCCGGCCCCCGGCAAATTTCATCACACTGATCGAGCGAACCTCATAGACTTCAAGCGGATGTGTCTGAATGTTTCAGGACGGATAGCCGGTGCTCCATTGTCTAGAAGGTAGTATTTGATGATCCTACGCCTTGCCCAGATTTTCAGTGACTCCAACCCCCAGGTCCGCGCCAAGCTGTTTGGCATCTACGGGGTGTTGATCGGCATTAACGTGGTGGCCTGGATCTGGGCGCTCGTGGCGTTTCATGAACATCCGGTGCTGCTCGGCACCGCGTTGCTGGCCTACGGTTTCGGGCTGCGGCATGCGGTGGACGCCGACCATATCGCCGCCATCGACAACGTCACCCGCAAGCTGATGCAGCAGAAGAAACGTCCGGTGACGGTCGGGTTCTTTTTCTCCCTGGGGCATTCTTCGGTGGTGGTGCTGGCGTCCATTGGCGTCGCGTTTGCGGCATCGGCGATGCAGGAACGGTTTGAAGGGTTCAAGGCCATTGGCGGGGTGATCGGCACGTCGGTCTCGGCCACGTTCCTGCTGGTGATCGCCTTGATGAACCTGGTGATCCTGCACGCCATCTACAAGGCTTGGCGCCATGTGCGCCAGGGCGGCGCGTATGTGGAGGATGACTTCGACCTGTTGCTGGCGGACCGGGGTTTTATGGCGCGGATGTTCCGCCCGGTGTTTCGCCTGGTCAGCCGCAGCTGGCACATGTACCCGTTGGGATTCCTGTTCGGGCTGGGCTTTGACACGGCCACCGAGATCGGGCTGCTGGGCATCTCTGCAACACAGGCCTCTCAAGGGCTGTCGCCGTGGTCAATCATGGTGTTCCCGCTGCTGTTCAGCGCCGGCATGTCACTGGTGGATACCCTCGACGGGCATCTGATGCTGGGGGCGTATGGCTGGGCGTACATGAAGCCGATCCGCAAGATCTACTACAACATGACCATCACCCTGGTGTCGGTGGTGGTTGCGGTGGTGATCGGCAGCATTGAAGCGCTGGGGTTGATTGGTGACCAGTTGGATCTGAAGGGGTCGTTCTGGGGCTTTATCGGCGCGTTGAACGACAGTTTCGGGGTGTTGGGCTACATGATCATCGGGATCTTCGTGGCCAGTTGGGCGATATCGGTGATGCTGTATCGCCTCAAGGGGTTTGACCGGATTGAAGTGAAGGCGGGTTGACGTTTTGGCGCTGTTGTTGTGGCGAGGGAGCTTGCTCCCGCTGGGTCGCGAAGCGGCCCCAACAAGGTAATTGCGATCTACCTGAAAGAACGCCGGGGCCTTTTGGGGGCTGCTTCGCAGCCCAGCGGGAGCAAGCTCCCTCGCCACAGCAAGCTCCCTCGCCACAGCAAGCTCCCTCGCCACAGCAAGCTTCCTGGCCATAACAAGCTCCCTGGCCACAGGGTCTTCATAGATTTTGGCAGCTTAGAAATCCACCGTCGCCGATAACTTCACCGTCCGTGGCTCACCCTGGGTCAGGTAGTTATTGGCGGTCGAGGCCGACGACCAATACGCCTTGTTCGCCACGTTCTCCACATTGGCGCGCAAGGTGATGTACTTGTCGTCTGCCTTGAAGCCATACCGCGCCCCCAGGTCGACACGGGTCCAGGCCGGGATGCTCAGGCTGTTGGCAGCGTTGACGTATTCACCACCAGTGCGCAGCATCCGTGCGCTGACCGCCGCGCCTTGAATGCCTGGCACATCCCAATCCGCACCGACGTTGTACTGGAAGCGCGGCACTCCGGCGGCGCGGTTGCCGTCGGTGGCGCCGTTGGAGGTGCTCTTCTGTTCGGTGTCCATCCAGGTGGCGCCAGCCAGCAGGCGCAGGCCGTCGAGGGGCTCGCCGAACACATTGAGTTCTACGCCTTTGTTGATCTGTTCGCCGTCGACGGTGAAGGTGTCCTGGCTCTGGCCCGGGAAGCGCGTAGTGGCGTTGTTCGGCTGTTCGATGCGGTAAACGCCCAGGGTGGCGCCATAGTTTTCCCAGTCCAGCTTGACCCCGGCTTCCGTCTGCTTGCTGCGCTTGGGCGGGAAGACTTCGCCCGGGTTGGTGACGTTAGTGAGCGGCGCCGTCGGGCCCTGGGCCAGGCCTTCGATGCGGTTGGCGTAGAGCGACACGTGCTCCCACGGCTTGATCACCAGGCCATAGACCGGCGTGGTGATGGACTCCGAGTACGGCGTGCCCCGCACACCGGTGGCGGTGTTCCAGCTGTCCACCTCGATGGTCTGGCGCCGTACCCCCAGCGTCAACAGCACCCGGTCATCAATGAAGCCCAGGGTGTCGGACACCGCCGCACTCTTGATCCGGTTCTTGCCGACAACCCGCGGGTCGTGGATATCACTGCCGAAATAGGTGTTGGTCGGCCGCGGTGTTTGCGTAGGGTTGTACAGGTTGCCGGGTTGGCGGTTGGCCTGCAGGATCGCTTCATAAGACGAACGCTGCTCGCCCCAGATCCCCGACAACCCGAAGTTCATCTGATGGGTCACCGGCCCCGTCGCGAAGTGCCCGTTCAGGCCGGCCATTGCGCTTTTGTTGTCTTCGTCGTGGGGCGAATACAGGAAGCCCACCTTGGCGCTGCCATCGTTGCCGACATACAGCGACGAATACTGACCGTTCTCCCGGGTGTGCTTGGCGCCGCCTGCGGCGTAGGCCGTCCAGTTATCGTTCAAGTCATATTCGGCGTTGACCATGCCGTAGGTGTCTTCCAGCTGCGACCAGCTCCAGTCCTGGGCGTAGTTGTCCTTGGCCGATGGCGGCCTGGGCACTTTGGTGCCGGTGAGGTAAACCACCGAGCGGCCGTTATTGATGCGCTCTTTCTGGTAGCCAAAATCGGTGGAGACCCGCAACCGATCGCCGCGATAATCCAGGGCCACGGCAATCAACTGCGAACTTTTGTTTTCGTCATCCACCGCAGTTTCGCCACCGTGCCGTGCCAGGTTGACCCGGGCGCCGAAGCGGTTGTCTTCACCAAAGCGTTGGCCGAGGTCGATGTGGCCGCCGGTCTGGCTGTCGCTGGCGTAGTCGAGGGTGACGCTGCGGGTGGGCGTGTCTTCTGCGCGCTTGGGCACCAGGTTGACACTGCCGCCAATCCCGCTGCCCGAGGGCGACACGCCGTTGACGAACGCATTGGGGCCCTTGAACAGTTCCACCCGCTCCAGGGCTTCGGTGGTGATGATCTGTCGGGGCAGCACGCCGTACAGGCCGTTGAATGCGATGTCGTCGGTGCTCAGGGGCAAGCCGCGAATGGTGAACACCTGGGAAAAGTTGCCGAACCCGGACGATTGGCGCACCGACGCGTCGTTGAGCAACACATCGCCCACGGTCCGCGCCTGTTGGTCGGCGATGGTTTTCGAGGTGTAGCTGACCACGCTGAATGGCACGTCGTTGATGGACCGGTTGCCCAGCACGCCAAGGCGCGCCGACCGCGCCACCTGGCCGCCGGCATAGGTGTCCGCCTGCGCCCCGCTCGCCTCGCCGCTGATGGTGGTGGCGCCCAACTCCAACGCGTCGCCACTGGCCTGGGGCACCACGGTGTAGCCATGGGTGCCGGTGCCTTGCAGGGTGTATCCGCTGCCCTGCAGCAACTGGGCGAAGCCGGATTGCGCGCTATAGCTGCCTTGCAACCCAGGGCTTTGTTGATCGTTGAGCAAGGTGGAATCGAACGACAACGGCACCCCGGACAACGCCGCAAACTGCGCCAGCACATTCCCCAGCGGCCCCGGCGCAATGTTATAGCTGCGCGCCGCAGTGCTTTGCGCTGCCTCTTCGGCCTGGGCGTTTTGCAGTGGCGCGAGGGCTGCGATGGCGACTGCCAGGCTCAATGCCTTCAAGGGGCGGGGGCAGTACGGGAACGGTCTGGCGGTCATGGGCATTCCTGTCGGCGCGGAGCAATGTTGAGGGTTCTCCCCTACACCGAACGACCACGAAAAAGGTATCAGCGAACCTTGAAAAATTTCAGCGAGGTTCCACCGTCACCCAATACCCGGTGAGGCTGCTGACCTTGACCGGCAGGGTTTCCTGCAACAGGTGCAGGCTGGCGTCGGTATCGCGCAGGGAAAACGCGCCCGACACGGTGAGGCTGGCCACCGAGTCGTGGCAGCGCAACACACCGGCGCGATAACGCCCCAACTCATCCAGCAGGTCCGCCAGGCGCATGTGCTGGGCCAGCAGCATGCCGTTCTCCCAGGTCAGGGCGCTGACATCCAGCGGTTCCACGGCGGCCACACGGTCCGCACCGAAGGCGCCCTGCTCGCCCGCCTTGACGATCACGCCTTGGGTCGCATGCTCCGGCAGCAACTCCACCGCGCCTTCGGTCACGGCCACTCGGCATGCCTGCTCACCTACCCGCACGCTGAAACGCGTGCCCAGGGCCCGGGCGGTACCGTGGCGGGTCTGGACGATAAAAGCACGATGGGCCGCATCCTTGGCGGTGGTGATCAGCACTTCGCCCTTGAGCAGCTCAATGCGCCGTACCTGATCGGAGAACGCGATATTCAGCGAGCTGCCGGTGTTGATCAGCACACGCGTGCCGTCGGGCAAAGTAAGGTTCTTTTGTTCGCCAATGGCGGTGTGCTGGTCGGCCGTCCATTGCTGCCACGGCAATTGCCGATACGCCAGCCAGGTCGCCGGGCCCGCCGCCAGCAACAGCCCGAGGGCCTGGCGTCGGCCGAGGGGTTTCTTGCGGCCGATGCGCTTGAGGGTATCGCCGGCAATCGCCGCCGGCACCGTGCTGAAGTCCCCGAGAATCGCCTGCGCCCGTTGCCAGGCCTGGGCGTGCTGGACACTGCGGCCCTGCCACTGGGCGATGGCGCGACGGTCTTCATCGGTGGCACTGCCGGATTGCAACTGCACCATCCAGTCGGCGGCTTCCCCGAGGATCAGCGGATCAATCGGCTGGCTCATGCCACGCTCAGGCAGGCCAGGAAGGCATCGCGCATGTAGCGTTTGACCGAAACCAGCGACACGCCCAGGGCATCGGCGATCTGCTGATACGTCAGGCCGTCGATCTGCGACATCAGGAATGCCTGGCGGGTCTTCTCCGGCAGGTCCCGCAGCATCGCTTCAATGCGGTACAGCGCTTCGAGAATCAGCCAGCGGGTTTCCGGCGAGGGTACGTGCTGCTCGGGCAGATGGGCGATGGTTTCCAGGTAGGCGCGCTCCACCTCCTGGCGGCGCCAGCTGTCGATCATAAGGCCCTTGGCGATATGGGTGAGCAACGCTCGTGGCTCGGCGCCCAGGTGGCTGGTGGTTTGTCGGGTGAGCAGGCGCATGAAGGTGTCGTGGGCCAGGTCGGCCGCATCGCTGGCGTTGCCCAGCTTGCGGTCCAGCCAACGGTGCAACCATCCATGGTGTTCGCAGTACAGGTCCTGGATATGCAGATTGAGGGGAGACGACATGCCGATCACCGGGGCGCGCCGGAGCGGTGAGGCTCAAGCGTAATTAAGAATTGATCGCATTCTAATCTGCATCGAGGGTGCTGGCAATTTCACAGTTTTTTCAGCGCTGAAGATTCCTGTGGGAGCTGGCTTGCCTGCGATGGCGGTGTATCAGTCGCCAACGATGCAAGCTGGGCCGCCGCCATCGCAGGCAAGCCAGCTCCTACATTTTTGAGCTTCGCCCGGCGTGTTATCCCCGGGCGCTTGGATTACGCCAGTTCAGCCCGCAGTTGACGCGCCGCCGTCACCATGTGAATCAGCGCCGCTTCCGTCTCCGGCCAGCCGCGGGTTTTCAAGCCGCAATCCGGGTTCACCCACAGCCGCTCAGCCGGGATGCGCTTGGCCGCCTTGCGCAGCAGGTTGGCCATTTCCGACGCATCCGGTACCCGTGGCGAGTGGATGTCGTACACACCAGGGCCAATGTCGTTCGGGTAAGCGAAGGCTTCGAACGCCTCCAGCAATTCCATGTCCGAGCGCGAGGTTTCGATGGTGATCACGTCAGCATCCATGGCCGCGATGGACTCGATCACGTCGTTGAACTCGCTGTAGCACATGTGGGTATGGATCTGGGTTTCGTCACGCACGCCGGAGGCGCACAGGCGGAAGACTTCGGTGGCCCAGTCCAGGTACTCCTTCCACTGCGCCTGGCGCAACGGCAAGCCTTCACGGAAGGCGGCTTCGTCGATCTGCACGATCTTGATCCCGGCGGCTTCCAGGTCCACCACTTCGTCACGAATCGCCAGGGCCAGTTGCCGGGCCTGCTCTTCGCGGCTCACGTCTTCACGGGGGAACGACCACATCAGCATGGTCACCGGGCCCGTCAGCATGCCTTTCATCACCTTGTTGGTCAGGCCTTGAGCGTAGCGGATCCACTCCACGGTCATGGCTTTCGGGCGGCTCAGGTCACCAAAAATCACCGCCGGTTTCACGCAGCGCGAACCGTAGCTCTGTACCCAGCCGAAGCGGGTGAACACGTAGCCGTCGAGTTGCTCGGCGAAGTATTCGACCATGTCGTTGCGCTCGGCCTCACCGTGTACCAGCACATCCAGGCCAAGGTTTTCCTGCACCTCTACCGCGTGGCGAATCTCGCTGTGCATGGCTTCGACGTATTCGGCTTCGCTCAGCTTGCCGGCCTTGAACGACTGGCGTGCCAGGCGGATCGAGGCGGTTTGCGGGAACGAACCGATGGTGGTGGTCGGGAACAGCGGCAGGTTCAGGCCGGCCCGTTGTTTCTCGATACGCTGGGCAAACAGCGAGTGACGCTGGCTGTCCTTGGCGGTAATAGCGGCAACGCGGGCTTGCACAGCAGGCTTGTGGATACGCGGGGAAGCGGCCCGGGCAGCCTGCACGGCGCGGCTTTCGGCCAAGGCGGCGACCACGTTTGGCGCTTCAGGTTGATTCACGGCCTGGGCCAGCACGGCCACTTCTTCACACTTCTGCACGGCAAACGCCAGCCAGCTTTTCAGCTCGGCATCCAGCTTGTCTTCACGGCCCAGGTCCACCGGGCTGTGGAGCAACGAGCTGGACGGCGCGACCCACAGGCGATCACCCAAGCGCTCATGAGCGTGCTGCAAGGTAGCCAGGGCCTTTTCCAGGTCGCAGCGCCACACGTTACGGCCATTGACCACGCCCAGGGACAGCACCTTATAAGCCGGCAGGCGATCGAGGATGGTCGGGTACTGATCCGGTGCACGCACCAGGTCGATGTGCAGGCCGTCGACTGGCAGGTTGGCAGCCAGGCCAAGATTCTCTTCAAGGCCGCCAAAGTAGGTGGCCACCAGCTTCTTCAGCGGGTCACGCTGGATCAGGTTGTAGGCACGCTCAAACGCGTTCTTCCAATCCTGCGGCAAGTCCAGCACCAGGATCGGCTCGTCGATCTGCACCCACTCCACGCCCAGGTCCGCCAGGCGCTGGAAGATCTGACCGTACAGCGGCAGCAGGCGGTCCAGCAGGTCGAGCTTGTCAAATTCGCCACCCTTGGCCTTGCCCAGCCACAGGTACGTCAGCGGGCCGATGACCACCGGCTTGACGGTGTGGCCGAGGTCGCGGGCTTCCTTGACCTCTTCGAACAACTGATCCCAACCCAGGTGGAATTGCTGGTCGGCGCTGAATTCAGGCACCAGGTAGTGGTAGTTGGTATCGAACCACTTGGTCATTTCCTGGGCGTGGGCACCGCCGCAGCAGTTGTCGCTGACGCCACGGGCCATGCCGAACAGCGTGTGCAGGGTGGCTTTGCCGTCGGCCGGGCGGAAACGTTCAGGGATCACACCGAACATCAGCGAGTGAGTCAGCACCTGGTCGTACCAGGCAAAATCACCGGCGGGCAGCAGCTCGATGCCGGCGTTCTTTTGCAGGTCCCAGTGGGTCTTGCGCAGTTCGCGGCCTACGGCGCGCAGGCCGGCTTCGTCGAGTTCGCCCTTCCAAAACGCTTCCTGCGCTTTTTTCAGTTCACGATCGCGACCAATGCGCGGGAATCCAAGGGAATGGGCAACAGCCATGACATAAAGCTCCAATGTGTGTGTGTATGGGAGCTATTGTCGGGATCGAACGATAGTGAGACAAACTCATTCTATTCCAGATGATCACAAGTTCTATTCATGATGCCAGCGCAATCAAGTGTGGGAGCTGGCTTGCCTGCGATTGCGGTGGGTCAACTGCACTTCTATCAACTGACAGAGTGCTATCGCAGGCAAGCCAGCTCCCACAGTAGACCGCGTATGCCTTTGCTTCGCTCTACATCACGCCTGTTTTGCTTATCACTGAAATAGCCGGCAGCGTCTGTTTCACCTACCGCACGCTCCCCATACTTTTGCTTCCCGAACCTCCAAGGAAGCCCTCACATGGAACCTCATCAGCCTGCGCCTGTTACCACCCTGCTCGTTCACTTCGCCGCGTTGGGCGTGGCCATCCTCGGCATCGGTAGCCTGGCCCTGTTGATGGCCTGGGCCGGGCGCCTGATTTTCTAGGTCAGTCGGCCGGAATGTCGGCGCTCAAGGTACGGATCAGCGCGTGCGCCTGAGCGTCCCGCTGCGCGGTGTACAGCACCACTTCGCGACTGGGCAGCGGCGGCAGGTCGAAGCGCTGCTCCACGTCGACGCAGCCACTCGGCGCCATCCGCCCCACCATCGCACCAATGCCAATCCCCGCCACCACCGCCGCGCCGATCGCCAGGATGCCGCTGCCCACAAACGCCTCTTCCCAGGCACGGTTCTGCTGGGCCAGCGCCGCCATCACCATGCTGCGCATGCCGCAAGGCTCCGGCTGGATGGCCAGGGGCAACGCCCCGCCCTGGCGCAACTCGAAGTCGCGTGAAGCCATCCAGCCGAAGCGTTCAACGCCCACCACTTCGCCGTCCTGGCGACGGTTGTCATGGCGCAGGATCATCGCCACATCCAGCTTGCCCTGCTCGTAGTTCATCAGCATGTCCCGCGAGGTGCCGAGGCTGAACGCGACGATGACGTCCGGGTCGGTGGTGGCCAACCGTCGCAGCCACAGGCTGAGATCGGCGCCGACAATGTGATGGCTGACGCCAACGCGCAAGGTGCGCTTCTGCGGGCCAAAGCAGTTCATTGCATCCTGGTAGTTGTCGAGCAAACGTCGGGCGCTGGCCAGGAACATCTGGCCGTGGGCCGACAGCGTGACTCGCCGCGGCGTACGCTCCAGCAGCTTGCGGCCGAGGTTTTCTTCGAGGCGTTTTATCTTCAGGCTGATGGCCGCCTGAGTGCCGCCGATAGCATCGGCGGCGCGGGTGAAGCTCTGGAGTTCGGCGACCAGGACGAACGCCTGGATGGCGTCGATATCGGGCATTTTCATGGGTGGGCTGACGCTGGAAAGTTAAGCGGTGACGTTAGCATGCCGCGCCTGCTGCCCAAACCACTGCATGATCAGTGACCACGCCGTCTGATGCCAATGGCACTTCATGCCAAACCATTAAGTGCGCAGAAGCGTTAACAGACTTCAGTCAATCAGCCCATCCGCGTCATAAAACGGATACGGCCCCGGGTAGTCCCCGAACACGCCGTTGTGGCTCACCAGCCCTTGCTGTTCATCCCAGCGATGCAAGAGATAACCCGCCGGCTCCAGGTTGAAATGCGCCGGTGCGGCCTCCTGCAAATCCAGCACGATTTGATGGGACGTGCCCGGGCATACACAGCTCACACTGCCGCCGAAACGTCGCTGCATCGGCCGGTGCAGATGCCCGCACAACAGGCGCTCCACTTGGGGGTGACGGGCGATAATCTTTTCCAGCGCGGCGGCGTTACGGAACGGCTCGCGATCCATATGGCCGATGCCGCTGATAAACGGCGGGTGATGCAGGATCAGCAGGGTCGGCACGTTCGGGCGCAGCGCCAGTTGCTCGTCAAGCCACTGCAACTGGCTGTCGAGTAACTGGCCGCCATGGGCGTCGGAAATCGTCGAGTCCAGGCCGATCAAACGCACCGGGTAGTCATCCACCACCCAGTCCAGCGGCCCCTCGGTGCCATGGGGCAAGTAAGCGTGATCGCTGAAGGCATCCAGCAAATGCCGGCGATGGTCGTGATTGCCCGGCACCAGATAGCAAGGCATCTGCAAGCGGGCCAGTTCGGGGTACAGCACGGCGTATTCATCGGCGCGACCGAAGTCCACCAGGTCGCCGCTGATCACCACGATATCCGGTCGTGGATAGCTGGCATTCAAATGGTCGACCGCGCGGCGCAATGCACCAAGGGTGTCGACCACGCCGTAGGTCAGGCGCTGGCCGGCTTTAAGGTGCAGATCGCTGATCTGCGCAACAAGAAACGGACGGTTCAAAATAGGTTCTCTGAATTCAGGCATGCAGGGTGAACAGCTTGTGTGGGGCGATGGCCAGGACAATCGGCGCGCCGACGGCATGAAGCTGGTTGTCGCTGCTATCCACCAGCAGCGGCTGCGGGCCCCCGACATCCACCAGCAGACGGCTTTGCGCGCCCTGGAAAAACTGCGCCAGCAGGTGCCCGTGCAGGTGCCCTTCGCTCTCCATCACCCGCAGGTGTTCGGGGCGGCAGTACACGGTGGCCGGCAGATCGGGTTCGTGCCACGGCAGTTCGCCGCCGCACACCGTCAGGCCATGGGCGGTGCGGTCGATCACCGAAAAGGCATTCAGGTTGCCCACGAAGCCTGCGACAAACGCATTGGCCGGCTGCTGGTAGATCTCCCGCGGGCTGGCCAGTTGCGCGATACGCCCCTGCTCCATCACCAGGATACGATCCCCCAGGGCCATGGCTTCACCCTGATCGTGGGTGACGAACACCGAGGTGATGCCCAGGCCGCGCAACAGCTGATCCAGCTCGCTGCGCAGGCGCTCACGCAACTGTGCGTCGAGGGCGGCCAGCGGTTCGTCCAGCAACAGCACTTTGGGGCGAGGCGCCAACGCGCGCGCCAGTGCCACACGCTGGCGCTGGCCGCCGGACAGTTCATGGATGCTGCGCTTGCCGTGATGCTGCAGGCCCACCAGCTCCAGCAGTTCGTCACAGCGCTTGTTGCGCTCCGCCGGCGCGATGCCTCGAATCTTCAAGCCATAAACGATGTTGCCGGCCACATCCAGGTTGGGAAACAACGCGTAGTTCTGGAACACCATGCCCACGTCACGCCGCTCGATGGGCAGGCGGGTGACGTCGCTGTCACCGAAAAAAACCTGGCCCACATCGGGACGTTCAAGGCCGGCGATCAAGCGCAACGTGGTGGTCTTGCCGCAACCGGAGGGGCCGAGAATGGCCAGGGTTTCGCCGCCCTCGATGGTCAGGTCGAGGTTCTGCACGGCAACGGTGCCGTCGGCGAATGCCTTGCGGCAACCCTTCAGGCGAATGGTGATAGCGGTCATCGACGCTCTCCACGGGACAGACGAGCGCTGATGGCCTGCAACGCAATCAGCAGCGGCACGATCATCAGCAAAAAGATAAGGGTGTAGGCGCTGGCGATTTCCAGGCGCGCCGAGGCGTAGCTGTCGGCGAGGCCCACAGGCAAGGTCTTGGTCATCGGCGTGTGGAGCATCCAGGTCAGGTTGAACTCACCCAGGCTCAAGGTGACGACCATCAGCACGCCCGCGAGGATCCCGGCCCGGCAGTTGGGCACCACCACGCTGAAAAAGCGCTTGATCGGCCCCGCACCCAGACTGGCCGCCGCCTCTTCCAGCACCGGCAGTTGCTGGCGTTGCATCACCGCCATCACCGGGCGCACCAGGAACGGCAAGGTGAACAACACATGCCCCACCAGGATGAACAGCCAACTGCTGCGGAACCCGCCGAACTGGCCGTAGGTCAGCAACAACGCCAGGGCACTGGCCAGGCCGGGCATGGCCACCGGCAGCACCATCAATTCCTCGAAGGCGCGGCTGAAGCGGTTGTTCATGCGCACCAGGGCGTATGCCGCCGGCACGCCGATCACGCAGACGCACACCGCGCAGGCCAGGGCCAATTGCAGCGAGAGCCAGACCGTCGGCGAGTAGGCCTGCCACACCTGGATCAACCAGTCGAAGGTCAGGCCGCTGGACAGGCCGACGAAGAAATTGCGCGTCAGCCCCGCCAGCAATGACATCAATACCGGCACCAACATGAAGGCGCAGACCAGCAAGGTAAACAACAGTTGGATGACAAACAGCGATGAGCGCTTCACAGGACCGTCCCCGCGTTTTTCACCAGGCGCCGCGTGAGCAACAGCACGGCCCAGGTCACCGCACCGAGCACCACCGAGAGCGCGGCCGCCACGGCAAAATTGGCGTAGTTGGTGAACACGTTATAGATGGCGACGGGCGTCACGTTCAGCCGCGTGCCCAGGGTGAACGCGGTGCCGAAGGCGCCCATGGACGTGGCAAAACAGATCGCCCCGCACGAGGCCAACGCCGGCGCCAGGCCCGGCACGATCACATCGCACACCACCCGCCAATGCCCGGCACCCAGTGAATGGGCGGCTTCCTCCAGGCTGCGGTCGAGGCTTTCACACGCCGCCATCACCGTGAGGATCACCCGTGGAATCGAGAAGTACAGGTAGCCGACAAACAGCCCCGCCAGGGAATAGGCAAAGATCCAGCGCTCGCCGGCCAACTGAAGCCCGAGTGCGGCAAACAAGCCTTGGCGGCCCGCCAGCAGGATCACCAGGAAGCCCACCACCACACCGGGGAACGCCAGGGGAAACGTCAGCAGCGCCACCAGCGCCGAACGCCCGAAGAATTGCTGGCGGGCGAGAAACACACCGGCGATGCCGCCCACCAGCAGCGCCGCCAACGTCACCAGCACCGCGAGCACGCAGGTTTGCGCCAGGCTGCCCAGGTATTGCGCGCTGCTCAGGACCTGCCAGTAACCGCTGCCGTGGCTGTCGCGGCTTTCGCCACCCAGCACCAGCAGGTGCGCCAACGGCAACAGCCAGAAGGCGAGCAGCACCGCAAACGCCGGGGCCAGCGCCCAGGCGGGATTTGGCCGCAAAAGTGCCTTCACTTACTTGACCTCACTCAGGTAGCGCGCGGCGAAGGCTTCCTGCACGGCGGCCATTTTCTGGTAATCCACCACGCCGGCCCGGGCATAGTCGCTGTCCGGCAGAAACTGCGCGGCGACGTCCGCCGGCATCTTCACCGGCCGCACCGGGCGCAGGTAGGCCTTGGCCCAGAGTGCCTGGCCTTGATCGGACAGCACGAAATCCAGGACCTTTTCACCATTGGCACGATGCGGCGCGTTCGCCACCAGGCTCATCACGTACGGCACGCTGATGCTGCCTTCCCTGGGAATCACGAAGGCCACGTTGGCGTTGTCCTTGTAGCGGGCGCGGTAGGCGTTGAAGTCGTAGTCCACCAGGATCGGCAACTCGCCGGAAAGCACCCGTGCGTAGGCGGTTTGCTTGGGCACGATGGGGGCGTTTTTCGACAGCTTCTGGAAGTAGTCGATGGCCGGGGCGAAGTTGTCGAGGTCGCCGCCCATGGCGCGGTTGATCGCCACCGCAGAGACGTAGCCGACGAAGGCGCTGGAAGGGTCGAGGTAGCCGACCATGCCTTTGTACTCAGGCTTGAGCAGGTCGGCCCAGCTTTGCGGCACCGGCAGGCCACCCAGGGCGTCGACGTTGACCATGATGCCCAGGGTGCCGGAGTGAATCGCGAACCACTGGCCGTCAGGGTCTTTCAGGCCGGCGGGAATCTGTTCCCAGCCTTTGGGTTTATAGCCCTCCACCACCGCAGCCTTCTGCGCTTGCAGGCCGAACGTCACGCCGTAGTAGACGACATCGGCCACCGGCGCGGCTTTCTCGGCCACCAACTGCGCCAGGGACTGGCCGGAGTTCTTGTTGTCCAGCGGCACCTGCACGCCAGTGCTCGCGGCGATGGCCTTGAGTTGCGTGCCCCAGTCCGCCCAGTCTGGCGGGCAGTTGTAGCAAATCGCAGTGTCGGCGGCCTGGGCCAGGCTGGCCGCGCCGCACAGCAGCAATGCCGCCAGGGTTTTACTGAGCATGCTCATCAAGCGTCTCCTTTATGGGGTTGGGTGCTTTCGCCCGGCCGGATATGGCACGGCAGGCAATGGGAAACCGGGGCGTTGCCGGCGATCTGCGCCAGCAGTTGGTCGATCACGGTGCTGGCCAGCAGCGCGATGGGCTGCACCACGCTGCACAACGTCGGGTGCATCTGGGTGCCCAGGGAAATGCCGTCAAACCCCATCACCGAAAGTTGCTCAGGCACATTCCAGGCGTGGCGGCGCAGTTCGGCGATCAAGCTGATGGCGAGAAAATCGTTGGAGCAGACCAGCGCCGTGGGTGCCTGCGGGCCTTGCAAAAAGGGCTCGACGGCAGCGAACTCGGCTTGGGTATGGGCCGGCATTTCGATCACCGGTTGGCTATCGAGGCCGTACTCGCCCATGGCATCGCAATACCCGGCATAACGCAGGCGCGCCCGGTCGGACTGCAACGCAGGGCCGGCGACCATGGCGATGCGGCGATGGCCCGCTTCCAGCAGATAACGGGTAGCGAGGGCCATGCCGGCGCGGTTGTCCACCGAGACGGCGCTGTAGTTGGGGTTGTCGGGTTGGTGGTAGGCCAGCACGAACGGCGTTTCTTCCGTGGCCAGGCTGTGGAGCACGCTGTTGCTTTCGGCGTCGGTGACGGTCAGCACCAGGCCGTCAACGCGCTGGCGCAGCAGCTCTTCCACCACGCTGCTTTCGCGCTCGGCGCTGTAGTCGGTGGTCGCCAGCAACAGGTTATAGCCACGCAGGCGTGCCGCGCGCTCCATGGCCTGGAACTGCTCGGCGAACACCGGGTTAAGCAGGTTGGGCACCACCACGCCGATCAGGTTGGTGGTTTGCAGCCGCAGTTGGCGGCCCAGCAGGTTGGGCCGAAAGCCCAGCTCACGGGCGGCGGCGAAGACCTGCTCGCGGGTGGCCGGGCGTACCTGCTCGGGGGAAGCAAAGGTCCGGGCGGCGGTGGCGCGGGATACGCCGGCCAACCGGGCTACGTCTTTCAAATCAGTCATTGTCACTCGCTTGAGATCGATCTCATTGGCGAGGACAGTAACGGGGGAATGTGGCAGTCAGGCGATGGGGAGATGACGGTTTGATGTCAGCGTGGGCGGGGTTTGGGAGTTCGCTGAACATCTCATGTAGGAGCTGTCGAGCTTTAGCGAGGCTGCGATAGCGGTGGGTCAGGCGACACTTCTATTGAATGTGCCGCCGCCATCGCAGCCTCGCTGAAGCTCGACAGCTCCCACAGGGGATCAGTGCTGCTTGATGGTGTTGTGTTTCACGGTCGGGTTACGAGCCCTTCCTGGGTCGCGTTGGCGAGTATGTCTTGCGCAGGCACGTTTACCCACGTGGCGGCGTCCACCTCGCCCTGCTTCGCCAACCAGGCGTCCACCATCTGATAACCCAACGTGTACCCCAGCCACCTCGGCCGCGTCCCGGTGCCGAAGAACCATTCGCTGTGGTCGTAATACGTGGCCTGCAGAAGCTGGAGCTCTACCGGCGAACTCAGCAGCTCCTCGGGTGCAAGCGCCCTCTCCCACAGCTCCGGCTCACTGCCCAGCACCCGCCGCACAAACTGCCCGGCCAGCCCTTCGCTGACCATGGCCTCTCCCAGCGTCCAGCCATAACCCGGGCCCGCCATGCGCAGGCAATGATGCACTTCATGCACCACATGCCGACGCAGGGAGCCGCTGCGAAAACTGGCGAGCAAATAGTGTCCATGCGTCCATTCTCACCTCTCGTCGCCAAAGCCGGGATCCGTTTCCAATGCGGCTCATCATACCCACAGGCTGTCATATTCACAGGTCAGCTTATAACCGGGCGCGCAAATTCCGCTGACTAACCTTTCGATCTGTCCCAAGTGCGGGCACAATGCGTGTCCTTTTTTGGCAGGCACCGCCGCAGGCTCTGAAAATGATCAAAACGCCGTACTACCTCATCGACAAACAGAAGCTTCTGGTCAACATGCAGAAGATCGCCTACGTGCGCGAACAGTCCGGCGCCAAGGCTCTGCTGGCCCTCAAGTGTTTCGCTACCTGGTCGGTGTTCGACCTGATGCAGGAATACATGGACGGCACCACCTCGTCGTCGCTGTACGAGCTCAAGCTGGGTCGCCAGAAGTTCGAAGGTGAAGCCCACGCCTACAGCGTGGCCTGGGCCGACGATGAAATCGAAGAGATGCTGGATAACTGCGACAAGATCATCTTCAACTCCATCAGCCAGCTGCAGCGCTTTGCCGAACGCAGCGAAGGCAAGACCCGCGGCCTGCGCGTCAACCCGCAAGTGAGCAGCTCCGACTACCTGCTGGCCGACCCGGCGCGCCCGTTCAGCCGCCTGGGCGAATGGGACCCGGTGAAGATCGAAGGCGTGATCGAGCAGATCTCCGGCTTCATGTTCCACAACAACTGCGAGAACGGTGACTTCAACCTGTTCGACCAGATGCTCAACACCATCGAAGAACGCTTCGGCGCACTGCTGCACAAGGTCAACTGGGTCAGCCTCGGCGGCGGCATCCACTTCACCGGTGAAGGCTATGCCATCGACGCTTTCTGCCAGCGCCTCAAGGCGTTCTCGCAGAAGTACGACGTGCAGGTGTACCTGGAACCCGGCGAAGCGGCGATCACCAACAGCGCCTCCCTGGAAGTGACCGTGCTCGACACCCTCTACAACGGCAAGAACCTCGCCGTGGTAGACAGCTCCATCGAAGCCCACCTGCTGGACCTGCTGATCTACCGCCTCAACGCCAAGCTGGCGCCAAGCAGTGGCGAACACACCTACATGGTGTGCGGCAAGTCGTGCCTGGCCGGGGACATCTTCGGTGAGTACCAATTTGATCAGCCGCTGGCCATCGGCGATCGACTGTCGTTCATCGACACGGCAGGCTACACCATGGTCAAGAAAAACTGGTTCAACGGCCTGAAAATGCCGTCCATCGTAGTGAAACAACTCGACGGTACAGTCGAAGTGGTTCGTGAATTTGGTTACGACGACTACCTGTCCAGCCTTTCGTAAAGCGGACAGATAAAGGAGAGATAAAGCAATTGAAAAAGAACGTTCTTATCATTGGTGCAGGAGGTGTCGCCAAGGTGGTGGCCCACAAGTGCGCGCAGCACAACGACGAACTCGGTCGTATTGCTATCGCGTCGCGCAACATCTCCAAATGCCAGGCCATCATCGCAAGCGTCAAGGCCAAGGGTAGCCTCAAGGTACCCGCCGACATCCAGGCCTTCGCGCTGAACGCTTTGGACGTGGAAGCGACCAAGGCTCTGATCCGCGAGACCGAATCGCAGATCGTCATCAACGTCGGTTCCGCGTTCCTCAACATGTCGGTACTGCGTGCCTGCATCGACACGGGCGTGGCGTACCTCGACACCGCCATCCACGAAGAGCCGGGCAAGGTCTGCGAGACCCCGCCGTGGTACGGCAACTACGAATGGAACCACCTGGAAGAGTGCAAACAGAAGAACATCACGGCCATTCTTGGCGTGGGCTTCGACCCGGGTGTGGTCAACGCTTATGCAGCGCTGGCGCAACAAAAGCATTTCGACCGCATTGATTCGATCGACATTCTCGACGTCAATGCCGGCTCCCATGGCAAATATTTCGCCACCAATTTCGACCCGGAAATCAACTTCCGCGAATTCACCGGACAGGTGTGGAGCTGGCAGAACAGCCAGTGGACCAGCAACACCATGTTCGAAGTCAAACGTACCGACGACCTGCCTGTGGTCGGTTCGCAGAACCTGTACCTGACCGGCCACGATGAAGTGCACTCGCTGTCGAAAAACCTCGACGTGCCCAACGTGCGTTTCTGGATGAGCTTCGGCGAACACTACATCAACGTGTTCACCGTGCTGAAAAACCTCGGCCTGCTCTCCGAAAAACCGGTCACTACCGCCGAAGGCCTGGAAGTCGTGCCGCTGAAACTGGTCAAGGCCGTGCTGCCTGACCCGTCGTCGCTGGCACCGGGCTACACCGGCAAGACCTGCATCGGCGACCTGGTCAAGGGCACCAAGGATGGCCAGCCACGCGAGCTGTTCATCTACAACGTGGCCTGCCACGAAGAAGCCTTCGCCGAGACCGACAGCCAGGGCATCTCCTACACCGCCGGCGTTCCGCCTGTAGCCGCAGCGCTGCTGGTTGCCCGTGGCGAGTGGGATGTGAAGCACATGGCCAACGTCGAAGAACTGCCGGCTGAGCCGTTCCTCAAAGCGCTGGACGTGATGGGCTTGCCGACTCGGATCAAAGACGAGAACGGTGACCGTGCCTGGGATGCGATTGCCTGACAGGCGATAGCTGACCGCACAAAAAAATGCGCCCGATGGGGCGCATTTTTTGTTGGGGCCAACCCAAACCTCAAACCCAATGAAAATCAAATGTGGGAGCTGGCTTGCCTGCGATAGCGGTGGGTCAGTGCAGGTTATATTGCCTGACACGCCGCTATCGCAGGCAAGCCAGCTCCCACACTGACGGTGTTCACTTTTATTCAAGATTGCGCGCCGAATTACTCAACGCCCTTGAACACTGCAACAACGCCGGCGCCAGCTGCTTCTCGGCATCCGCCCGGCTCCAGCGACTGGTGGGCGCCACCACATGCACCGCCGCCACCGGCCGGCCATTCGCCCCCAGCACCGGCGCGCCGATGGTCATGTCGCCCAGGAACAGCTCCTGGCCATTCACCGCATAGCCCTGCTCGCGCACCTGCTGCAACGACTCCATGATCCTGTCGACGTCCGTCAACGTCTGGCTGGTATGCGCCACCCGCTGGCTGTGCTCGATCAACGCCAACGCCTCATCCGGCGGCAACGCACTCAAATACGCCCGGCCCGACGCCGTGCAGTACATCGGCACCCGCGAGCCAATCGGCATGTGCACCGGCACAAAGCCTGAGCTGACGAAGCGCGCGATGTACGTCATGTCGTAACCCGCAGGCTCCGTCAGGCACGAGGTTTCTCCGGTCAGCCGAGTCAATTCCGACAAGAACGGGTTGGCCACTTCAATCAACGAATGCGCATCCAGATAACTGAAGCCCAACTCCAGCACCCGGGGTGTGAGTTGGTAATGACGGGTGCGCGAGTGTTTCCGAAGGTAACCCAGGCTCTCCAGGGTAAACACCATGCGCTGGGCCGAACTTTTGGTCATGCCGGCAGCCTCCGCCACCTCTGCAAGGCTCATGCTGCGGCGCTGTGCGCTGAATGCCTTGAGCACCGACAGGCCTTTTTCCAGGGATTGGTTGTGCAAGCTGTTGCGTTCTTCAGACATGGCGGACTCGCGGTCAGGTCGATCAAGCGTGGCGATATTTCTACACCAAACCGCGAAATCCGACCACTAAAAATCGCATATCGATACGAATGGTTCATTTTGTCGATTTTCTATTCCACTAAACGATTTTATTGAATCGAAATGGCACAGAGCTTGCGGTTTCCTCTCCAGCCGCTTGCGGTACTGACGATCCGTTTTCCTTCTGGAGTAACCCGATGAACAGTCTTTCGCCCTTGTTTCGCCGCCTCGCCTTTGGCCTCTGCGCCACCTTTTGCGTGGCAACCGTGCACGCCGCCGGTGCAGCCTCGTACAAAGTCGGTGCAACGGCCAGCGGCTCGCCGTTTACCTTCCTCGACATCAAGAGCAACAGCATCCAGGGCGTGATGGTCGATGTCGCCAATGCCGTGGGCAAGGCCGGTGGTTTCACCAGCGAAATCGAGCAGACCAACTTTGCCGCGCTGATTCCTTCGCTGACCTCCGGCAAGCTCGACTTCATCGCCGCCGGCATGCTCAAGACCGAAGAGCGCACCAAAGTCGTCGACTTCAGCGCCCCGGTGTACGCCTACGGCGAAGGCCTGATCGTCAGCGCCGACGACAACGCGGCCTATCCCGATCTCAGCTCCCTGAAAGACCAGGTGGTCGGCGTGCAAGCCGGCACGATCTTCTACGACATGCTCAACAAGCTGGGCATCTTCAAGGAAATCCGCACCTACGACTCCATCGGTGAAATGGTGCGGGACCTGAGCCTGGGCCGTATCAAGGCCGCCGTGGGCGACCAGCCGGTGGTGGCGTACCAGATCCGCCAGAAGCTGTTCAAAGGCGTGAAGCTCGCGGCCGACTACAAGCCGGTCAACGTCGGCGAGGTGTGCCTGGTGGTGCGCAAGGGCGACAGCGAAACCCTCGCACGCCTGAACCAGGCCATCGCCAGCATCAAGGCTGACGGTACGCTGGAGGCGATCCTGAAGAAGTGGGGGCTTGATGCCCAGGTGCAGCCATGAACCCGGCTGAATTCCTGCAGAACGCCCAGGACTTCCTGCCGATCCTGCTGCAAGGCGCGTGGGTGACGATCCAGATTACCGTGCTGTCGTTCCTGCTCAGCAGCGCCATCGGCCTGGTGCTGGCGCTGCTCAAGCTGTCGCCGATCAAGGCGCTGTCGTGGGCGGCGAGCACGGTGATCAACGTGATTCGCGGCCTGCCGATCATCGTGCAGCTGTTCTACATCTACTTCGTGTTGCCGGACATGGGCGTGCACCTCAGCGCGTTCCAGGCGGGTGTGATCGGCATGGGCATCGCCTATTCGGCGTACCAGGCGGAGAACTTCCGCACCGGCATCATCGCGGTCGAGCAAGGCCAGCGTGAAGCCGCCGAAGCCCTGGGGATGCGCTCGGTGCTGATGATGCGCCGGGTGATCCTGCCCCAGGCCTTTCGCATCGCCCTGCCGCCTTACGGCAACACCCTGGTGATGATGCTCAAGGACTCATCCCTGGTGTCGACCATCACCGTGGCCGAGATGACGCGCCAGGGCCAACTGATCGCCTCGTCGACCTTCCAGAACATGACCGTCTACACCCTGGTCGCCCTGCTCTACCTGCTGATGAGCCTGCCGCTGGTGTATGGCCTGCGCCGCATGGAACAGCACCTGGGCCGGAGGAAAAAAGCATGATCGAGATTCGCCAACTGCAAAAACACTACGGCACCCATCGTGTACTGCACGGCGTTGACCTGGACGTGGCCAAGGGCGAAGTGGTGTGCCTGATCGGCCCGTCCGGCTCGGGCAAGTCCACCTTGCTGCGCTGCATCAACGCCCTCGAAGCCTACGACGGCGGCACCATCAACGTGTTCGGCGAGACCGTGCAACGTGGCAGCAACACCGTGCACGCCCTGCGCAGCCGCATGGGCATGGTGTTCCAGCGCTTCAACCTGTTCCCCCATCGCACCGTGCTGGAGAACGTGATGGAAGGCCCGGTGTACGTCAAACGCGAACCGCTGAAACAGGCGCGGGAAGAAGCCTTGGCGCTGCTGGATAAAGTCGGCCTGTCGGCCAAGGCCGATGCCTACCCGGAACAACTCTCCGGCGGCCAGCAGCAACGCGTCGCCATCGCCCGCGCGCTGGCGATGAAGCCCGATGCGATGCTGTTCGACGAACCCACCTCGGCCCTCGACCCGGAACTGGTGGGCGACGTGCTGGAGGTGATGCGCACCCTGGCCGATGAAGGCATGACCATGATCGTGGTGACCCACGAAATGGGCTTTGCCCGGGAAGTGGCCGACCGCGTGTGCTTCCTGCACGGCGGCTACATCGTGGAGAGCGGGCCAGCGGAGCAAGTGCTGGGCAACCCGCAACAGCCGCGTACCCAGGACTTCCTGCGCCGCGTGCTGCACCCGACGGCCAACACCCGGAGCCTGTCATGAAGTCACTCTGGGCTGCGACAGCACCTGCCGCCCCGCCGACACCCGCGTTGGCGGAATCCATCAAGGTCGACGTGGCCATCGTCGGCGCCGGGTACACCGGTTTGTCCACGGCCCTGCACCTGGCGGAACGCGGCGTGAGCGTGTGCGTGCTGGAAGCCAACGAACCCGGCTGGGGCGCGTCCGGGCGCAATGGCGGGCAGGTCAACCCGACACTCAAATACGACCCGGATCAACTGGTGCGGATGTACGGTTCCGAACGTGCCGAGCCGCTGATCCATACCGTGTCCAACTCGGCCGACCTGGTGTTCAACCTGATCCAGCGCCATGGCATCGACTGCGCCCCCACACGCAAGGGCTGGATGCAGGTTTCCTATTCCGAAAAAGGCGTGGCGGGCCTGCATGCCCGGGCCGAACAGTGGGCACGACGCGGGGTACCGGTGCAGCGCCTGGATGCCAACGCAGTGTCCTCTCGCATGGGCAGCCAGGCGTTTGCCGGTGGCTGGCTGGACGGCCGCGCCGGGGCCATTCAACCGCTGGCCTATGCACGCGGGCTGGTGCGCGCTGCGCAGGCCGTGGGGGTGCGCATTCACGGACAAAGCGCAGTGACCGCGATGCAACAGGCGGGCGCCGGCTGGAAGTTGCAGACCGCCAGCGGTGCACAGGTGTCGGCCGGCCAGGTGGTATTGGCTACCAATGGCTACAGCGGCGACTTGTGGCCCGGCATGGCCCAGAGCGTGCTGGCGGCCAACAGTTTTATCGTCGCCACCCGGCCATTGAACGGGCCTGCGGCAGACAGCATTTTGCCGGGGCAGGAAACCGTCTCAACCGCCCAACGCCTGCTGCTGTACTTTCGCAAGGACGCCCATGGCCGCCTGCTGATGGGCGGACGCGGGCTGTTCAACGACCCCACCGGGCCGGCAGATTTTGCGCACCTGGAGCGCTCGCTGGCGCTGCTGTTTCCGCAGTTGGGCAAGCTGGACTTTGAGTACCGCTGGGCGGGACGGATCGCGATCACCCGGGACTTTATGCCCCACGTTCACGAACCTGCGCCGGGGCTGACCCTGGCCTTGGGCTGCAATGGACGCGGGATTGCGTTGTGCACCAGCCTGGGCCAGCAACTGGCGGGACGTTTATGTGACAGCCGCTCGGACTTTTCCTATCCGGTAACCCCGCTGCAGCGACTACCCTTGCATGGATTGCAACGGTTCTACATCGGCGCGGGCGTGGCGTGGTACAGCTTGCTCGATCGCTTGAATGTGAGCTGAGAACGAGGGGCGCGCTTTTCGTCGCGCCCCTGCCCCGGCCCCCAGCCCCAACCTGTACGAAAGGAGTCGTCCGTGAACAGTGGAACAACGGCAAACGGACCGGCAGCACGCCTGGCCATGCTGTTCTATAGCGCCGTCAGCTATGGGATCTTTTTGCTCAGCGTCGTGTACCTGATTGGCTTTCTTGGCCACCTGGTAGTGCCCAAACATATTGATGACGGGCCCCTCCTCGACTGGCATCTGGCAGCGTTGACCGACCTTGGCCTGATCACGCTGTTTGCGATTCAGCATTCGGTCATGGCCCGTACGGGCTTCAAGACACGCCTGACCCGGTTCATTCCGGCGACCATTGAGCGCTCCACCTATGTGTTGGTCAGCAGCCTGATACTCGGGTTGATGTTCTGGCTGTGGCAGCCCATCACCGCACCTGTCTGGACGACGGACTCTCCACTCGCAAGGGCGTTGATAACCGCACTGTTCTGGGCAGGTTGGGCGGTGGTTTTTGTCGCAACGTTACTGATCAGCCACTTCGAACTGTTCGGCCTCAAGCAAGCGATTGATCACCTTCGGGGCGCAAAACCCGGCGCCCAACCGTTCAAGACACCGTTGCTGTACAAGGTTGTTCGTCACCCGCTGTACCTGGGGTTCCTGATCGCGTTCTGGGCAGCCCCGGACATGACCGTCGGGCATCTGCTGTTTGCGCTGGCCTTCACGGCCTACATCTTCATTGGGGCGCACTTTGAAGAAAAGGATCTGGTGGCGCTGTTTGGGGAGACCTACCGGCGCTATCAGAAAGAGGTCGGCATGGTACTGCCGTGGCGTCGGAAAGGTCAGCGGTGAAGATCAAAGCTCGCTGGGTTCGCCGGCATCATTGAAGCTGTAGATATTTTCATGCTTGTAGCCCCAGCGACCGCCCTGCTCGCGAACATGCGGCTCGAAGGTAAAGCACGTCACCTCCTCCAGGCGCCGATGATTGCCCGCCTCGATGTAGAGCCTTTGGTCACGCTGCTCGCAGATGCTGTGGCCGACGTTGCCGGCGAAATCGAGGTTCTCGAAACCCTCGGAGGCGATCAGGTCATTGGCAAACCCATGCAAGTCGTTGAACGTGGTCCCGGGGCGGGCGAAGGTGCGCATCATCGCGTGTAATCGGTGCTCCACTTCATAGCCCTTGCTGAACTCAGCCCCCGTCGGCACCGCCCGGCACACACCCTCCTCCACATAGAAAGAGCGCGCGCAATCGCCCCACACATTGCCAGAGCGTGGGCTCAAATCCACGGTGATCAGATTGTGCTCGCCAACTGCTTCGTGACTGGGCCGATAGTCGCGCCCCGACACCGAAAGCACACTGCGCGAACCCAGCAACACAAAGGCCGGGCAGTCGTAATACCAGGTGTCCGGGTAGCCGGATTCCGCGAGCATCTGCGCTGCCATTTGGGCGATGGAGGCTTCGGTTGACTGTGGCGTGATTCGCGTAACGAGCTGCTGAAGCACCGACTTGGCGGCGGCCTGGACGACACGATTGGGCAACATGGACCGTCTCTGACTGATGGGTGATTGCGTCGATAGTATCAGCACCTTGCTCAGTGACAGGGAGGCGTGCTCGGATTTTTCCGACAACTGTTTCAGGTTGTCGGTCGGACTCGGGCTGACTAACCTCCCGCAGTCGCTGCCAATTCAGCGGCCGGATTTGACCGTCCGACTATTCGACGACTGCAACGCCCAACACCTATTCCAGGCGTTTTTTTTGTGCCTGGGTTATCGTGTCGCGGCGGCTGTACGCGGGATACCTTCGGGTATGCCGGGTTCGTTGATAACCGGTCGGTCAACCCGCGTACAGCTGCCACCCTCCTCGTTTGACCGCGAACGGTGGTGGCTCCACTTATCGACGGAGCTTCACCATGATTAAAGACAGTCCAAATCCCCCGAGTCATGCCGACCGGCTTCAAGAAGCCGCTTACCGCGCCATCCACCACTATCTGAAACCTGACGCCCAACCCCAAACGCCCGAACCCACCGAGCTACCGTTCGATGGATTATTTACCGTGCGTAAGGACCTGGACACAGAAACCTTGCTGGCCAACGCCTCGCAAGACCTGGCGTCGATCAATGTCATCGCCGCTCACTTGGCCTTCGAAGTCGATGGTACCCAACGCAATGTGGCGCTGGGTATTTGCCGGATGTTGGAAGGTGTGCAGATGCTGGTGGACAAAGCATTGGATGGATGTTCAGAAACATCACAAAAGTAAAAATATCAATTAATGGACCGTTCCATCGCAAAACGGGACGGCCCAAAGTCTTCAGTATTGACCACTCAATCTTCCCGTCTCCCCGCCCCTACCGCCAAAGGGGGAAATAAATGAGCCCCCCATTTTCTAAACTCTAGCTCGCCCTCAGCATAAATTTCTTTTGGAGAAAGCTACGTACCGCTCTAGAATAGCAGCATTGTGCCAGCAAGCTAAGAAAAGGAAAGGAAATCCACAAATGGCTAGAAGCCCAAGATGGACAACAAACCCTGTGGTTAGGGGGGTTAAAGAATATACTCTTACATCCTGGAAATATTTTTCAGACTTCATAAACCAAGAAATGCTGAACTACACTACCTACGTCTACAGAGGACATGGTAACAGCGACTGGAAACTTGAACCCACCATAGACAGGTTAATTAAGTCCCCCACCTCTCCGGACAGAGAAGAACATCTAACAAGGTTTAAATTCGAAACCAGAGGGCGCCGGGGACCTAACCCCATAAAATTAGATGACGACAATGATTGGTGGGCATTAGGACAACATCACGGCCTCGCCACACCTTTACTTGACTGGACTGAGTCGCCGTTCGTGGCGTTGTTTTTTGCCGCGAACGCTGCAAACAATGACAATACAAAATGCTATACCGTTTTTGCGATCGCACAATCTTCCATAGATAGTATCAATGAAAAGATCAACTCCGACCCCAGCATCCCATTAGTAAATAGACGAAAGCAAACAATAAAAATCGTGAGACCTCTTAGCGACGAAAACAAAAGGCTTGTTAGCCAAAGAGGACTATTCACTCGCGACCCCAACAATGTAGACATTGAGACCTGGATCTACACTCACACTGATAGGAAAGCACGAGACATTAGACTAATAAAAATAAAGATTCCTACTGAAGGCGCGGAGGAATGCCTAAGATACTTAAACAGAATGAATATTAGCCACTCCACGTTATTTCCAGATTTGCCAGGCGCATCAGAGTTTTGCAATGCTTACCTGACCATTAACGACTATTAAAAACTCATTCAACGATGCCTCAAAAACCTGCTTTCGAGCACTTATATCCTCTAAAAACCAAAACTAGTGAGTCAGCACCGTCATGCTACTTAACGAAAACAACGATGCTTTGAGAACCACCAATCCGTTAATCAGTTACGGAGTTTTATTCGCTATGCTCGTACTCGGGCTTATCCCATTCTTGCTAATGTCCGCTGCATACGGAACGGCAAATACTGAGCTCTGGTCAGCCTACGATGCATCGTCCATTCTTATGATTGCGGCCGTCATGATCGTATTTGGAATTATATTTTACGTGCTCAGAGAGAATGACGTAACAGCGGAAGCCATTGCTAGACGGATAATAGATATCGATGAATTTAAAAATAAAAAATACATAGACTACCTGCTTGCACACTATGGCAATGCTGCTTCGGTAGCAGCGTTCTTTGCATCCCTCACCTTCATCATTAAATCAAATCTACCGACGCTTGGCGTCACCCTATCCTCTCTTATATTATCATTGGCACTTCCAGCACTTATAATATTTTACGGACTCATTTTTGCAAAGACAGTTTTTGGTGCAATCAATCGACACCCCCTAGTTTGGTTATCACTTATGCCTATGCTTTTATTAGACATCACTTTATTTACAATGGCAATAAAAGGCATACCGAGACCAGAACTATAATCTATTACCACCAACACCAGCCAATCTCTCGTGCGCATCAGACTTAATAATAAAAAACAACCAAAAAAAAACCTAATCGCCGTACAATATTGTTATTTCTACAAGTGGGGCTTTATCCGCCCCACAACTAAAGTCAAAACACCGACCACCCAATCCGCTCACTCAACAGCTCCAACGCCTTCATCCCCGCCAACGAATTCCCCGCCGCATTCAACTCCGGCGACCACACGCACACCGTAAACTGCCCCGGCACCACCGCGAGAATCCCGCCGCCTACCCCGCTCTTGCCCGGCAAGCCAACGCGATACGCAAAATTCCCCGCCTCGTCATACAGCCCGCTGGTGGCCATGATCGAGTTCACCTGCTTGGTTTGCCGCGCGGTCAGAATCTGCTCGCCACTGTGGGTGCAAACCCCTTCATTCGCCAGGAAGCAAAACGCCTTGGCCAGGTCCAGGCAGCTCATCTGCAACGCGCAGTAGTTGAAGTAGCTGTGCAGCACCGCGTCCACATCGTTGTGGAAGTTGCCAAACGACTTCATCAGGTACGCCATCGCAGCATTACGCGCACCGTGCTGGGCTTCGGATTCGGCCACAACGCTGTTGACCAGGATCTGCGGGTTGCCCGACAGCCGCCGCACAAAATCACGCATGGACAGGATCGGCACGGCAAAGCGCGACTGGTTGATGTCGCAGATCACCAGCGCGCCGGCATTGATAAACGGGTTGCGTGGCCGCCCGCGCTCGAACTCCAGTTGCACCATGGAGTTGAACGGCTGCCCCGAGGGTTCGTGGCCCAGGCGTTCCCAGATGCTTTCGCCGCCGTGGTCGATGGCCTGCACCAGGCTGAACACCTTGGAGATGCTCTGTACGGAGAACAAGGTGTGGGCGTCGCCCGCGCAATAGGACGAGCCGTCATTGCCATACACGGCAATGCCCAGTTGCTGCGCCGGCACGTCGGCGAGCGCGGGGATGTAGTCGGCGACCTTGCCGAGGCCGATCAGTGGACGGACTTCGTCGAGGATCGACTCCAACAGGGACTGCATGTTTTGTTCGGGCATGGTTTGGAAAATAATGATTGGCGGGCGCGGAGGATACCTGAAACGCCGGGACTTACGGGTGTGTTCAATCTCGCTGACCGCGCAAAAAAAGGGCCTTCAGGCGTTCCAACAAGCAAAGAAAATCAATGTGGGAGCTGGCTTGCCTGCGATGCAGACACCTCGATGTATCAGTTGCACCGAGGTGATGCTATCGCAGGCAAGCCAGCTCCTACCTTTGACCCGCCACCCGCTCCCGCCCCTTGAACGCCACCGAAAAACAAAAAAAGATCAGCAACGCAAAACCCGCCGGAAACAGCCAGATGCTGCGCCAGTCATGGCTGCCACCCGCCGCCGCATAGTGGTCGGTCACCTGCCCCGCTACCCAGAACCCGATCAACATTCCCACGCCGTAGGTCGCCAGGGTAATCAACCCCTGGGCCGAACTCCTGAAGCGCTCCGGGGCCTTGGCGTCGGTGTAAATCTGCCCCGAGACAAAGAAGAAGTCGTAGCAGATGCCATGCAGCGCGATCCCGGTAAACAGCATGAAAGCCAGCTCGCCGTTATTGCCATAGGCGAACAGTGCATAGCGCAACGCCCAGGCCAGCATGCCCACCAACAGCGCGACCTTGATGCCGAAGCGCTGGATGAACAGCGGCAATAGCAGCATGAACAGCACCTCGGACACTTGCCCGATGGCCATCTTTGCCGTGGGGTTGGTCACGCCGATTTCCGCGAGAAACGGGTTGGCGTTCTGGTAGTAGAACGCCAGGGGAATGCAGATCAGGATCGAGGCGATGAAGAACACCAGGTAGCTGCGATCCTTGAGCAAGCCCAGCGCATCCAGCCCCAGCAGTTGCTTGATACCACCACTGCCCGCCTCGGCCTTCAACGGCGCGGTACGCGGCAAGGTGAAGCTGTAGAAACCCAGCACCAATGAGGCGATGGCAGACATCAGGAAGGTGTTGCGCAACGCGCCGGTGGTGATCGACTGCTGGGAATCCCAGGCGAACACAAAGCTGATCACCAACCCCGCGACGATCCAGCCCAGGGTGCCCCACACGCGGATGCGCGAGAACTCCTGGGCCGGGTCGCTCATTTGCCGGAAGGCCACCGAATTCACCAGGGCCAGGGTCGGCATGTAGATGACCATGTACGCCAGCACGTAGGGATAAAAGCCGACGAAGTCCGGCGCGCGGTACAGCTGGTAGAGCAGCACCGCGCCGATCAGGTGCAGCACCGCCAGGATGCGCTCGGCGTTGAAGTAGCGGTCGGCGATCAGGCCGATGATAAACGGGGCGATAATCGCGCCCCACGACTGGGTGGAAAACGCCATGCCGATTTGCCCGCCATTGGCCCCCAGGTTGCTGGCAAGGAAGGTGCCGAGGGTGACGAACCAGCCGCCCCAGATAAAGAATTGCAGGAACATCATGACGCTCAGTCGCGCTTTCATTGTGGTCACCGTTTTATTGTTATTTTGGGTCAGAAGCGGTGTTCAGGCGTCGGGCAGGCCCAGCAGCCGTCGGTTGGATTGCTCGTCGGATGTCACACCGGCAAAGTCATCGAACGCCTTGGTGGTCTTGCGGATCATGTGCTGCTGGATGAACGCCGCCCCTTCTGCCGCGCCTTGCTGTGCATCCTTCAGGCAGCATTCCCACTCCAGCACGGCCCAGCCGTTGAAGTCATATTGGGTGAGCTTGCTGAAGATCGATTTGAAGTCGATCTGGCCGTCGCCCAATGAGCGGAAACGCCCGGGGCGGTCAACCCATCCCTGATAGCCGCCGTAGACACCGGAGCGCGCATCGGGGCGAAACTCGGCATCCTTGACGTGGAACATGCGAATGCGCGCGTGGTAGCGGTCGATGAAGCCCAGGTAGTCCATTTGCTGCAACAGCAGGTGGCTGGGGTCGTAGAGAATGTTGGCCCGGGGATGGTGGTCGACGGCTTCGAGGAAGCGTTCGAAGGAGGCGCCGTCGTGCAGGTCTTCACCGGGGTGGATTTCGTAGCACAGGTCGACACCAGCGACTTCGAAGCAATCGAGGATCGGCAGCCAGCGCTTGGCCAACTCGGCGAAGCCTTGTTCCACCAGGCCGCCGGGACGCTGTGGCCACGGGTAGATGTAGGGCCAGAGTAGCGCGCCGGAGAAGGTCGCGTGTGCGCTTAAGCCAAGGCGTTGGCTGGCGCGGGCGGCGAGTTTCAATTGGTCGATGGCCCACTCGGTGCGCGCCTGGGGTTGGCCCCGCAGATGGGCCGGCCCGAAGTCGTCGAACAGCGTGTCGAATGCCGGATGCACGGCCACCAGTTGGCCTTGCAGGTGGGTCGACAGCTCGCTGATTTCGACGCCGGCCTGGGCGCAGGTCGCCTTGAGGTCGTCGCAGTAGGCCTGGCTTTCAGCGGCGCGGGCCAGGTCGATATAGCGGGTACCGAGTGTGGGCAACTGGATCGCCTTGTAGCCCTGGGACGCTGCCCATTGGGCGATGTTGGCGAGGGTGTCGAAAGGCGCTTCGTCCGAGATGAACTGGGCGAGAAAAATACCGGGGCCGCGCATGTCTGTGATCTCCTTCATAGGTGGCTGGCCAGGGTCGTCCACTTCGCGTCACCGCGATGGTTGGCGATCACGGCTTCGATAAAGGCCATGCCGCGTACGCCGACTTCGATGCCGGGCACGCCGACAGCTTCGGTGCCTTGGCGAATGGCACTGGCGAAGTCGCGGTAGAGGTTGGCCATGGCTTCGAGATAACCCTCGGGATGCCCGGCGGGCAGGCGCATACGTTGCACCGCCGCATCGCACAGCCAAGGCTGGCCGGTGCCGGAGCGCAGGATGCGCAGGGGTTGATCGAGGGAACGGTGGATCAGGCTGGCGGGTTCTTCCTGGCGCCATTCCAGGCCGCCTTTGTCGCCATAGAGGCGGATCTTCAGCGGGTTCTCTTCACCGGCACACACTTGGCTGGCGATCAGCACGCCGCTGGCGCCGGAGGCCATCTTGAACAGCATCGCGGCATCGTCGTCCAGTTGGCGGCCAGGTACGTGGATGCCCAGGCTGGCGCAGAGCTGTTCGATTGGTTGGTCGGCGATGAATTCGGCCAGGGAAAAGGCGTGGGTGCCGATGTCGCCGATGCAGCCGCCCACTCCCGACAGCTCGGGGCGGCTGCGCCAGTCCGCCTGTTTGTTGCCCTGCCCGGCCACGTCCTGGCTGAGCCAGCCCTGGGGATACTCGACGATCACCTTGCGCAGGGTGCCGATGACGCCGCTGCGCACCATGTCGCGTGCTTGCCACACCATCGGGTAGCCCAGGTAGGTGTGTGCCAGCCCGTAGAGTCCAGGGCTGGTGTTGACGACCTCTGCCAGCGCCTGCACTTCAGCAAGGTTGAGGGCGGCAGGTTTTTCGCTGAACACATGAAAGCCTGCCTGCAACGCCAGGGTCGCAATGGGCGCATGCAGGTGATTGGGGGTAACGATCACCAGCAACTGCATGCGCTGGTCGGCCGGGAGCGCCTGCTCGGCGGCCAGCATCTGCTGCCAGTCGCTGTAGCAGCGGGACGCGGGCAAGCCCAGGGCGTTGCCGGTGCTGCGGTTGTTCTCGGGCTGGCGGCTGAAGGCTCCGCACACCAGCTCATAACCGCCATCCAGCCCCGCCGCCTGGCGGTGAGCCTGGCCAATGAAGGCACCCTCGCCGCCACCCACAAAGCCCATTCTTATTTTTTGCAGCACTGCCGTCATCGCAAGTCTTCTCTTTTGGGGCGTTTACCGATCATGATGTAACCGGTTACATCGTGCCGGAAATTTAGGCCCAGTTGCACGCGGTGTCAAACCCCGGCTGCGGTAAACTTGGCGGCTGTTGCTCTGATAACGAGGTGGTCTTGTCCAATATTCGTGAAGTCGCCCGCTTGGCCGGGGTCTCGGTGGCCACCGTGTCCAGGACCCTGGCCAGCCCTGAACGTGTGCTGCCCGAGACCCGCGACAAGGTCAACGCCGCCGTGGAACAGACCGGCTACCGGCCGAACCGCATGGCGGTGCAATTCCGTTCGCGGCGCACCGGCAACCTGGTGATCCTGGTGCCGGCGATTGCCAACACGTTTTTCGCCCGGGTCATCAGCGGCGCACAGCAAGCGGCGCAAGCGGCGGGTTACCGGTTGCTGTTATGCGACACCCGGGGCCAGGCAGAAATCGAAAAGCAGTTCGCCGAATTGGTCCACGCCCATCAGGCCGATGGGGTGATTCAGTTGCGCGCATCCGACCCGTTCAGTGATTGCACCGACTCACCGCCGCTGGTGAATGCCTGCGAGGTGATCCAGCACGGCCGCCACCCCACCATCAGCCTCGACAACCGTGGCGCGGCCATGGCCATGACCCAGCACTTGATCGACCTCGGCCACCGCCGCATCGGCTTGATCAAGGGCCCCAAAAGCAGCCCGCTGACCCAGGACCGCGTGGCCGGTTATGAAGACGCCTTGCACGCTGCCGGCATCCCGCGCGACCCGGCACTTATCTGCCACGGCGACTTCACGTTGCACGCCGGTTTCGAGGGCGCAGGCATCATGCTAGCCCTGCCCGAACGCCCCACGGCGTTGTTCTGCGAAAACGACGAAATGGCCATCGGTGCCTTGAAGCGCATCAAGCAACAGGGCCTGCGTGTGCCCGAGGATATTTCCCTGGTGGGCTTTGATGACATCCCCTTCGCCGCCTACTGCGACCCGCCGCTGACCACCATCGCCCAGCCTGCCGAAACCTTTGGCCGCAAGGCGGTGGAGATGCTCATCGCATTGATCGAGAAAACGTCGCTGCCGGAACGCCAGGTGGTGTTGCCGTTCGAACTCACCTTGCGCGACAGCACGGCAGCGCCCAAGACTCAGTAGTGCGCCACATCCGACACCTGGGTATCCAGCACGTCCCGCGCCAAGGCCCAGGCCTGATCCCTGGACTCCACCACCAGCAGCGGGTAGCCCCACGCCTTGCCAAACATCACGGCAAACGGCTTGAGCGCCAGGCGCTTGGCCGCGTTGGGCTCCACTTGAATCATGCCTTTGACGAAAGCCCGCAGGGCCGGCTTGTGCTTCTTCATCCAGATCGAGGCCTGTTTGCGTTCTTCGTGGGAGTGCTCGTGTGTGCTTTCGTCCACGGCTTTTTCGTGCAGCAGGACGAAGGGCTCCTCACGCTGCAACAAGGCCTCGAACGCGGCAAAGGTATCGGGCGGTGGCGTGTCGCTTGGGGCGTCAAACACGATTTTCACCACGGGGAATGTTGAACTGTCGAGTTGCATGGGAAGCTCCTTTAACGAGAATGGTTCTCATAATAGCCAAGCCGCCACTGGACGCCATTGCACAGAATGGCCAGAATGTTTCGCATTCCAGCCAAGGCTCTCGCCGCCATGTACAACCATCGCCTCGAAACCCGTGACCCGTTGCGCCCGGCCCTTGCCGACGCGATCCCCCGCGCCGTGGTAGCGGTGAGCGCCTCGAGTACCTCCGCCAGCTGGGAGCACGCACCCCACCAGCACCGCAAGGGTCAGTTGATGTACACGTTGCGCGGGGTGATCCATTGCGTCATTGAAGAAGGCATCTGGATCGTGCCACCCCAGTGTGCGTTGTGGATTCCCGGTGGCCTGTCCCACGCCGCACGCGGGTCGGGAGCCGCGGATGTCTACTGCCTGCTGGTCGATCCCGACGCTGCCAGCGCCCTGCCCCGGCAATGCTGCACGCTCGCCGTATCAGCGCTGTTACACGAATTGATCAGCAAGGCCGTCAGCTTCCCGCCGCTGTATGACACGGATGGCGCCCAGGGACGGCTGGTGGCGACGCTGCTGGACGAACTGGCACTGGCACCGGTCGAGGCGCTGCACCTGCCCATGCCCCGGGACATCCGGCTCAGGCGCCTGGCCGACAGCTTGCTGGCCAACCCCAGCGACAAGGCCACCCTGGGTGAATGGGCCGTGCGCATCGGCATGAGCGAACGCAGCATGACGCGGCTGTTGCTGGAGGAGCTCGGCCTGAGTTTCGGCCGCTGGCGCCGGCAGCTGCATGTGATCCTGTCACTGCAGCGCCTGGCCAAAGGTGAAAGTGTGCAAACGGTCGCGCTGGACCTGGGCTATGAGAACGCCAGCGGCTTTATCACCATGTTCCGCAAGGCTATCGGCAAACCACCGGCGCGCTACCTCGCAGACCGTGCAGGCATATCCGAGCGCACAACGCCGGCTATCGCCCTGCAGGATTATTATAAATAGTCGAATTTTAAGCATTTAGAGCTTAAGGACTAGAAGGGTTAAATCATTCCGGCCAGAAAAATCAAGCCGGCCTAAAATACTTATCGCACACTAAAAATTTGCACTAGCATATGAGAACTCCCGCCCAGAAATCCGCTTTCAATACCCACCCGAAAACCGCCTTACCCCCCGTAAATAAAGTGCCGAATGTTAAAATTTGTCACGTTTTGGCGTATTCAATTCGATTAACATCTAAACGCCTGCAGCGATTGAATTGACGGCCTCGCATGCCGGAAAAGGGAGCAACGTGATGCATTTTTCCAACGTCCTCGCTATTGCACGGACCCCATCGAAATCCGAGGACTTCAGCGAGCTTATAGTTCGTACTGTACCGAAAAATCTAAAAGTCGATACACGCTCCTACGGCCAACTAATTGGTCCCTATGAAAGCCATGGACATTACCGTGCCATCATCATAGAGATCGACACCCCCTCTGCCAGCACTCAAACGCTGGACATCATTAAAAAAACCAGATCCGAAAACCCCGGCAGCACGATTTTCCTGGTTGTCACCTTTGCCACCACACTAAGCAAAACCAAATATTATCTCGCAGGCGCCGACTACTGCATAAAGGTCGTCGAGAGCTCGCCCGAGAAAAAACTTGCGCTCTTCGCCGCGTTCCTCAGCGAGACATACTGGCTAAGTAATACTGATTTGCTACTCGATCAGGACCGCATGTGCATCTACGGCGGCGGCAAAAAGCTTGAAGTGTCTTTCGTCGAAATGAAGGTACTTGAAGCCCTCATTCATAATCGCCTGCTCAGTCACGATGAAATTGCCGTGGTGATGGGACTTAACGCCAGATTTTATGACTCGCGCGCGCTGGAAAAATCGATTAGCCGCTTGCGTGGCAAAATAAAATCACACTACGGAAGTAATATTATTCAAAGTATTCGGGGTTACGGCTACAAACTAAGCAGAGGGCTGGCTTCGGTTAACCATATCCACCCCGTCAAGGAGCGGCCGAACCGTGAATAGCGGAACTCAATTACTTGCGGAGTCATTCGACTTCAAGTTTTCGCGGCAAGCGATACTTGAACGAAATTGTACGTTATGGGGCAGCGAGATCAGGGTTCATAGCGAGCAGGCGCCTGAGAGCCTGCCTGATGATGTGTATCCCTTTTATTCCAAAAAGCTAAAAGACGCTTACAGCGAAGCTCTGCAATACACAAAGCCCAACTCATTTGCCCGAGAAGGAAAACGTTTGCGTGTGGATAAAGGCCCGGGGCCGCACAAGTTTCTGCGGATAGAGCAATCCTTATTGATGAATGAAGACCTGCTCAAGGAAATCATCAACACTTCCAACGCACTGGAAAAACACAAACAACAACTTATTGTCAGCATTGAAAATACACTGGATACTCTCGCGGGTCCGGCAGAACGCAGAAACATGATCCGCCAACTCTATAACCTGAAAGACCGTAGCGACGTAAAACTTGCCTATAACAATTACACATTGCATACAAAAAACACCGACCTGCTGATCGACTTGAGTCTTTATGACTATATAAAAATGCCTTTTCCAGACTCGGCCCTCCGGCTCAGTCTGAATACGCGCTCAGGCCTGTTCGACCGGCTTTACGACCAGATGCTGGGACTAATCAGCACCACCCGGGTCTCGTTCATCGCCGACAACGTCGAGTATGCCGACAGCGCGCTTCTCGCCAGACGCTTGCCATTTGACTATTTTCAGGGCCCCTACTTCTCCCCTGCTGATAGTTTATGAACCCCCGTACTTTCCTGGAATCGGTGAATGCCATGAGTTCTCTCAAGAAACACACATTTACATCCACGTACCCGTCCATCGCGCTACATGATTTCACGCCCAACGTGGCATTTTTACATTACGACGTTGACAGCGGCCCGCTGGTCGAAACCGCGGAAAAAGCATCGGATGCCTCGGCCAGTTCCTATGCCGTGACCAGTGAACAGAACTTCAATCTATGGCTAAGCAATTATGTCGCCGCCAAAAGACTTTATGAGGCCAACAACCGACTAACCCGACACCTTCAAGACACCGCAAAAAACCCGAAAATCAGCGTACTGAAGTCAGAACCTGAGCGCCATGAGCTTAATAACACTACAGCGGAAATGGTTAATACAACGTCCGCCTTGCGCGCCCCGGATGTCTGGTTACTTACCCACCAAGACCGGGCATTGGTAAAAGGCGGATTGCGAATTTCCCTGACCACTATTGAGTCGGCCCTGATCAAAAAGATGCTGAATCATGAAGAACGTGTGGTGAGCAAAGAGGAGCTGATCCGCAACATCGGGCGCGAACCCGATATCTATCGAGGGCTCGAAATGTGCCTTAGCCGGCTCCAGGACAAGTTCAAGCGGGTGAACGATGGCGAACGCCTGTTCCGAGCCGTACGTAACCGCGGTTATTGCCTCACACAAAAAATAAAAAGCCCATTGAGCAACCGCAACAACGTCGCCGAACAATAATTATTTCATAAAAATTACAATTCACCCTGCCTATTAAAACCCCTTTCTATCTGCCATTTTATAACAACATGCCCGCGTTATAAGTCGTCAGCCATTGCTCCCTGCCATTCATTACTATCAATACGCACGCCTACGCGTGCGCCTGCCATTTGATAGTCATTAAAACCACGCCTCGCTTTAACCTGCCAGCACGTGAGTGGATACCACAGGGAGCAGAAGTATGCTTAACAACAGAAGAATGCATCGTAACCTTACACCCAAGGGCCTCACCTTTTGGGGGCAGTGGGCTATTGCCGTGAGTATGGTCGTTGTACTTTTGTTTTCACTGGCACTGTTCAAGACCGGACAACTGGAATCCCATTACCGGATATTGGCTGCCATTACAATACTGGCATCTATCCCGGCCTACATGTTATGTGACGTCTATAGCAAAAAAGATGACTTTTTTGTGGGGCTGGGACGGTTATTCACCGGTTGGTTATTGACCTTGGGCATATTGTTGGCCGTGGGCATGGCATGTAATGCCAGTTCGCTGTTTCCGTTGGAGATCCTGCTACTCTGGGCTGCCGTCAGCTATCCAATACTAGCACTTTGCTACATCCCGATTCACAGTCTTTCCAGGTACTACCATCGGCAACTTCACGAGCGCCAGAAATCACTGATTATTGGTACGGGAAAACTTGCCACCGACTTGGCCAATACTCTAGCCCGGCAAAAACGCTCGCCCTTGGTCGGCCTCGTAGGTCCAGACACAGCGTCGCCACAGAACAGCACTCAACCGCAGATTCTCGGCGACTTGCCCGACCTTCCCACACTGATCAGGCAACACGGTATTCGCCGGCTGTACATCACTCACTCGCTCCAGGAAGCGACTCATATCGAGGAGTTATACGTCAACCTGCTGGAGATCAGCGTGGACGTGATCTGGGTGCCCGACCTCAACAACATGCTCCTGCTCAATCACAGCGTGGCCGAAGTGGATGGCTTGCCCGCGATCTTCCTCAACGAGAGCCCGCTCACCAGTCGCCCCACGGCAGCACTCAGCAAGTCGCTGCTGGATAAGAGCCTGGCACTGTTGGCGATTGTGCTGCTCAGCCCATTGCTGCTGCTGTTCGCCTTGTTGATCAAGCTCACCTCCCCCGGCCCGGTGATTTTCAAGCAGGACCGGCACGGCTGGAATGGCGAAGTGATCAAGGTCTGGAAGTTCCGCTCGATGCGCGTGCATGACGACCGCGAGGTGCGCCAGGCCAGCCGCAACGACTCACGCATTACCCCGGTGGGGCGCTTTATCCGCCGCACCTCCATCGATGAGCTGCCGCAGCTGTTCAACGTGCTGCAAGGGCATATGGCGCTGGTGGGCCCACGCCCCCATGCCGTGGCCCACAACGACTACTACTCGGGCAAGATTCGCGCATACATGGCGCGGCATCGCATCAAGCCCGGCATCACCGGCCTGGCCCAGGTCAACGGCTGCCGTGGCGAAACCGAGACCCTGGAGAAGATGCAAAAGCGTGTCGATATCGACCTGAGCTATATCAACAACTGGTCGCTGTGGCTCGACATCAAGATCCTCTTCAAAACGCCGTTTACCCTGCTCTCCAAAGACATTTACTGATCCCTCCCTACCCCGCACCGCCACACCGGCGGCGCGGGGCACCAGGCGCCCTGCGGGGCGTTTGTCGTTCCTCCCCGCCACAACCCCCGCCATCCGCAACGATACCGCCCACAGCAGCGCCTGGGCATCCAGGCCCACGCCATTCGCATAGAGATCACAGAAGGGGAGTATTGCCCGCCGGCATTGCACCTGGCGTTGTGTGGCTGCAGGTCCTCGCGCTGCCCGGCGCATTCAGCACCGGGCAGCGGATAACCTTGGCGTCACTCAGTGATCTTGTCGAAGTTGTTGTAGAACAGTTCGCTGTCACGCCCGTCGGTCATGGTCTGCAGCGAGTAGGCCCGGTTCAGGCGAGCCCCGCCATCACGGGTCAAAGGTGCCCATACGACATTCGCCCGACGCATTGTCGAGGTGCTCATCAACTCGTCGAACGGCACCGAAATATAGATGCCCTTGTCGAAGCTGCCCTCGCCGTATTCTTCCTTCGAGGCGGTGGTCAGCGTCACCCAGCCACCAAATTTCACACCGTTCTTGAACTGCCGGGAGATGTCGACGGTGGTGCCCCAGTCCCGTGCCAGATAACGCCCCACGCTGACTGCCGCGAGGGTGTCAAAGGGCAGCTCGGTATAGCTGGTGACATGGCCGGTGATGGTCTGGTAATCCCGCAGGCCGAAGCCCTGGTTGAAATCGCGCTGGCGCACGAAGTTCAAGTCTGCGCCCACCGACCAGTGCTTGCCCGCAGGCCGGAACAACACTTCACCGCCCACCCCGGCGTACATCGACTCCAGGTAACCGCCGTAGACCATGCCATACAGGTCGCGGTCCAGGCGCTGCGCATGGTTGACCTGGAAGTTCGGCATCGTCACATCCGACGTCGTCATGTATTGGCGCAGGTCGGTGCGCACCCGTGGCAACCCGCTTGGCGCGTCGTAGGTGAACTTGTCATAGTTGTTCAGCAGGTTGGCACTGAGCAAGCCGCTCCACCAGGTGTTGCGGGTAAAACGGTACTCCGCATCGGCGTCGGCGGTGAACTGGTAGAGCAACCCGTCGGGGCCGCCGATGTTCTGTTTGTAACCCAGGCCCAGGCCGTAGCTGAACGGCGCAGGCTTGGCGGTGTAGAGCGTGGTTTCCCGATGGGCGATCGCCGGATTGACCTCGGTGGCACGGTGCAGATCCGTCAGCGGTTGCTCGTTGTTCACTACCGCACGGAAGGTGTCACGGGGCACGCTGGTTTCTTCGATAGGCATGTCATAACGCTTGTTCACCAGGGTGAACCAGTCGACGTCCTGATTGGCGCTGTTGTCGAGAATGCGGCTGGCACGCCCCACGGCCTTGGCGGAATAAAAGTAGCGTTGCTGCTCGCCATACACCATCAACTCCGAACCGCGCTGGGCAATGCGCTCTACCTTGTAGCCGGCATTCTGCTGCAGCCGGTCCGCGACATTGGCCCAGTTGACCTGGTCGGCCGGGGTGGTGGGCATGCGTGCCGGCAACGGTTCGGCGGGTGGGTCGTAGGTCTTGACCGGCGCCTTGCGGCTGACAAAGTTGGTGTGCAGGGTGATGCCGAACATCGCGGTGTTGCCGCGCTCCCAGGCCGCACTCAAATCGACGCTGTCGGCCAGCTTGTAGACCACGCCGATGTTGACCGGCGAGTCCTGCTTGATCGGGTTGTCCAACGGCTCGTGCTTGTAGTCATTGCCCTCGTATTCAAGCTTCAGGCTCAAAGGCTCCCAGGGCGTTTGATAGGCAATCCCGCCAAACAGCGAAGGACGTCCCCTGAAGTAGGCATTGGAGTTCACGTCCCCTGCCCTGGCGACCACCGCCGTGCTCTTGGGCCGGTCGTTGAACTTGCTGCCGAACACCGACAGCGGGTTGCTGAAATCCCCTCGGTTACCCAGGTAGCCCCAGGCCAGGCCGAGGCTGAAATCCAGGTTGCCATAGCGCTTGTTAGCGACGAAGTATTCGCTGGAAAACAGCCCGGTACCGCCGATGTCCCTGGCGCCGAACGCCACTTGGGGCGCCCAGTGGCTTTCTTCCCAGAGGCGGGCCTTGAAGTCGATGGCTTTGTCTTTGAAGCTCTGGCTTCCGCTCAACGCCTCGGCACCGTAACGGCGGTTGCTGATGGCGGTGTAGCGAAACGAACCCTCCAGCCAATCGAACGGCTGCAATGAAAAGCTGTAGCGTGAGTAGGGATCGGTGCGGTTGGCGTTGGCACTCAACTCGCCCGCCGGGGCCATGCGTGCAGTGGGGGTTTGTAGCAGGCCCACGCCGCCAAAGTCGTTTTGGGTGTAACGGGGTTCACCGTGAACCAGTCCGCAGGGCAAGAGCAATACAGCAGCAAAACGTAAATTCAAGGGTTCACCTCAGCCAACGGTTGGGTGGCGAAAAACTCGGCCAGTTGTTGGTTGAGATCGGGGGTCGGCGTCTCAAGGTCATCGCTGCGGATCGGCACCAGAATCCGGCTACCGGGTGCAGCCACAATGCCGTCCTCCCGATTCCATGCCGCCACGCCCACGCGGCGCACCTGGCCGTCGGGCTGGATCAGCCACAGGTCATCACGCTCGGCGTCATCGAGGACGGTGCAGCCGCGGACATACTCCCGGACTTCGCGCATCGCCTGGTACGGCACATCACAGGGCTGCGCGACCGCCCCGAGCACTTCCACGGTGGACGGTCTCGCGGGGTAAACCAGCTGGTCGCCATCATCCAGCAAGGCGTTGCGGGCAAACCCGGCCTCCACGGCGATCGGGTCCAGCACCGTCACCTGGCGACCGGTGACGGGCAACTGCTCCACCTGCTGATACAGGCGCGCACTCAAGTCCGCCCGCGAGTGCCGGTCATCCAGCAAGGCGCCCCGTTGCAGCAGTTTCAGGTCGAACAGCACACCCGCCTTCAACCGTGCCTGCTTGTCCATCACCGACTGGTGCAGCCAGGCGGCGCCCAACCAATAACTTTCGGCGTTGGGTTGAGCCAGGCGAATAACGTCCAGCAAACGCGCCCCCGGCTTGACCTCGAAGGCGCCGGGGTTGCGCACATCACCACTGACCGTGACGGCCGCCTGGCCAACGCCTGGGCCAACCAACAACAGGCCAAGGCATAAAAGCTCGGAACACTTCACCGGGCAGCCTCCCTGTCGGGGCGCAACTGCACGATCTTCAGGGTCAACCGGGGCGTCAAATGCTGCTCGCTGCGCAGGATGAAACCATCCTGCGGGTCGACCCAATAATGGTTGGTAGCGTGGAAATTCAAGGTGGGAACATCCACCTGCTCGTCGATGCGCAGCAAGGCGTAATCCTTGTCCAGAATGCGAAGGGTCTCGATGTCGTGGGGGCTGAAACGGCTGTTGACGGCGACGCCGATCCGGTTGCCGTCATACAGGTCGATCCAGCGCGTGCTGGTATAGCCGTCGGGCAAATGTTGAAGGCCGCGCTTGAACGGCGACTCGCCACTGAAGCGGGTGCCGTCCAGGGAAAAACCCAACCCGACAGTGCGTACCACCAGGCCGTCGCGCATCATCACCACCTGCTTGCCGGAGGCGACCCAGAACTCCAGGTCGCCGCGGCGGCGGGCCATGGCCATCACCCCTTCGCTGACGGCCGTGGTGACCAGAATCTGCGGATACGGCACCGCATCGACCTGGGCCTGGGTGACATTGATCGGCTCAGGGCCGGTGACGGAGGTTTCGAGGGTGTACCAGGACGCCCTCATCAACGGGTTACACCCGCACAACAAGAGCGCCATCGACAGACCGGCGCAGGTAGGCAAAATTTTCACGACAGGATGGCGCCTTATCTGCTGTTGACTTCGCTGAGGTCATTGGCCGATCGGGCACCCAGCCCAATGGCAGTGGCGGTAGGCAGCAGTTGGCTGATCAGGCGGTTCCAGCGCGTCACGCCGGCCGGCCCGACGTACACGATGTCTTGGGGCTGCAAGTCGAATCGGGTGGCGAGCACCAGCGCCGAAGGTGACTGGGCATCGAGCTGGAACACCTTGGCCGGCTCGGCTTCCAGGTTGTCCACGCCGCGAATCACGTACACCGCATTGCCATTGGAGGTGGTCTGGTTCAAGCCCCCTGCCGTGCCCAGCGCATCGGTCAGGTTGATCGATTTGCCCTTGAAGCTCAGTGCCCGGGGCTGGTTGACTTCGCCCATGAGATAGACGCGCTTCTGGTCGTTATAGGGCAAGTACAACCGGTCGCCGCCCTTGAGGTAGATGCCCTGCAGTTGCGAGCCCTGGCGATTGAGGCTGTCCAGGTCCAACCGGTATTCACGGCCGTCCCGGGTGAGTGTCAGGCCCGACAGGTCGGCATTGGTCGGATCGACACCGGCAGCACCGATAGCCTCCACGGCGCTCAAGGGCGTGGTGGTGATCGGCTGTTGGCCGGCCTTGATCACCGCACCGGTGACGACGACGGTCTGGCTGGCAAAACGCAACACGCTGACGTCGACCTGAGGGCTTTCAATAAACTGCGCCAGGCGCCCGGCGATAAAGGCGCGCAACTCCTCGATGGTTTTACCCGCCACCGGAACGTTGCCGATATACGGATAAAACAGCGTGCCGTCCGGACGCACCAGGCGCCCGTTGGCATCGAGCTGCTGTTGCGGCCCCGAGGGCGCCGTCAACTCGGGATGGTCCCAGACCGTGATGAACAACAGGTCATTGGCGCCGACGCGATAACCGCCCGGCACATAAGACAACAACTCCGCGGGCACCGACTCACGAACGCGAGTGGCGGCATCCATGGCAATCAATTTGGGGGTGATGGGAATCAACTCCACCCGGGTACTTTCGGGAGAACCCTCACTGGACATTTGACGCGTGTCCATGTGTTGACCAGGCGAAAACATACAGCCGTGCAAGCTGATACTTGCCAGCAAAAGAACAGGTAACCTACGAATCATAATGGCACTACGCTAGTCGAGGGCGAGTCTAAAAAAGATCACCCAGAAACTTCCGGGTGATCTTTGAACAACACAAGTTGCGGGTGATTAGTTGGTACCGGTGGTACCACCTGTACCGGTTGTGCCGCCAGTGCCGGAAGTACCGCCATTGGAACTGCCGCCCGAGTTGGACGCAGCAGCGGCAGCGCCGACAACTGCGGTGCCGACCCCGACGGTTTCACCGAGCGTCACGCCGCCCACGAGCGGAGTGCTCAACGACAGTGACTCGCCGCCTGTGCTGGCCGCCTCGCTCACCGCAGCGCCGGCGACTTCACCCGCCGCCAGTGCCGCCGTACTTGTGAAAGCCAGCAAGCCGGCCAACAGTAATGTCCTCATATCAGACTCCTTCTCGATATTTACCCCTTATACAACTTTGCAATAAGGGAGTAGTGATGGAACGGAGATAAAGAGGCCATGAAAACTGCACGACAATAGAGTGAACCGCGCAATTAGCCTCCTCGGAATCATCTCACTTGTGGATACTGCAAACCACCAATGTTAATAATCGTCAGTATCAGATGACTGGCCGTACGGATAACCCGCGACCAATACCGTAATACTCGAATCCATTGGCTTTCATGCGTTGCGGATCAAATATATTGCGGCCATCAAAGATCACCGGCGTACTCAGTTTTTCTTTGATGAAGTCCAGGTCCGGGGCCTTGAACTCGCGCCACTCCGTCACAATCACCAACGCATCGGCGCCCTGGAGCGCGGCTTCCTTGGTGCCCATCAGCAGCAGGTCTTCGTTCATGCCGTAGATGCGCTGGGTTTCGGCCATCGCTTCCGGGTCGAAGGCTTGAATCCGCGCGCCCACGCTGCGCAATTGTTCGATCAATACCCGGCTGGAGGCTTCGCGCATGTCATCGGTATTGGGTTTGAAGGCCAGGCCCCAGATCGCAAAGGTCTTGCCCTCCAGTTGCCCGCCGAAGTGATGGTGGATATGCCCGAACAGGTGCTGCTTCTGGCGCTTGTTGACTTCCTCGACGGCTGACAACAGCGAGGCGTGGTAGCCGATGGACGATGCAGTGCGCTCCAGGGCCTGCACGTCTTTCGGGAAACACGAGCCGCCGTAGCCGCAGCCGGGGTAGATAAAGTCGTAGCCGATCCGTGGATCAGAACCGATGCCTTTACGCACCGCCTCAATATCTGCGCCCAGTCGTTCGGCGAAGTTGGCCATTTCATTCATGAAGGAAATCTTGGTGGCCAGCAGGCAGTTGGCGGCGTACTTGGTCAGCTCGGCACTGCGGATGTCCATCGTGATGATTTTTTCGTGGTTGCGGTTGAACGGTTCATACAGTTCCCGCATGCGCTCCACGGCGTAGTTGCTGTCGCTGCCGATGATGATTCGGTCGGGGCGCGTGCAGTCCGCCACCGCCGAACCTTCCTTCAGGAACTCGGGGTTGGAGATGACGTGAAACTCCACCTCAAGCCCACGGGACTTCAGTACCTCATCAACTTTCGCGCGGACTTTATCGGCTGTCCCTACCGGCACGGTCGACTTGTTAACAATGATCTTCGGCTCGGTCATGTTCTGTGCGATGGTCGCCGCCACGGAGAGCACGTACTTGATGTCGGCGCTGCCGTCGTCATCCGGCGGCGTGCCCACGGCGATGAATTGCACCTCGCCATGGCGCACGCCCTGGGCGGCATCGGTGGTGAAATGCAGGCGGCCGGCGTCATGGTTCTTCTGCACGAGGGCACTCAAGCCCGGCTCGAAGATCGGAATAATCCCGCTCTTGAGGTTCTCGACCTTGGTGGCGTCGATGTCCACGCAACACACTTCATGCCCCGCGTCAGCCAGCACTGCCGCCTGCACCAGGCCCACATAGCCGATTCCAAATACAGTTACATTCATTTCAATATTCCTTTAAACAAGCTCGAGGCGGCCATAGCGGTCTTCAAAGCGGATGATGTCGTCTTCGCCGAGGTAGGAGCCCGATTGAACTTCAATCAGCTCCAGCGGGATGCGTCCCGGGTTTTCGAGGGAGTGCACAACGCCAATGGGGATGTAGGTGGATTGGTTCTCGGTGAGCAGCACCTGCTTGTCGCCGATCTGCACGTTCGCGGTGCCGGACACCACGATCCAGTGCTCGGCGCGATGGTGGTGAAGCTGCACGGAAAGCTTGTGCCCCGGCTTCACCGTGATGCGCTTCACCTGGTACCGATAACCCTGGTCCACCGAGTCGTACTTGCCCCACGGCCGATAGACTTCGCGATGACTCGCGCTTTCGATCCGGTGGTTTTTAGTCAGCTCGGTGACGATTTTCTTCACGTCCTGGGCATGCTCCTTGGTGGTCACCAGGATCGCGTCGGCGGTCTCGACCACCACCACATCACTGATGCCCGCCACGGTGACCAACCGATGGCTGGCGTGCACATAACTGTTGGTGACGTCTTGCAGCAAGACGTCGCCCTGGGTGCAGTTCTGGTTGGCATCCTTGGCGCCCGCCTCCCACACCGAGTCCCAGGCCCCCAGGTCGCTCCACGGGGAGTTGAGGATGACCACCGAGGCGATAGCGGTTTTTTCCATCACCGCATAATCAATCGATACGTTGGGCGCGTTCACAAAATCCACCTGGCTGAGCCGGGTGAAATCCTGGTCATGGGCCGCGTTGGACAGGGACAGCTCGGCGGCCACCATGATCTCCGGGCTCAAGCGCTCCAACTCCGCTTTCATCACCGAGGCGCGGAACATGAACATGCCGCTGTTCCAGAAGTAGTTGCCCTGGGCCAGGTAGCCTTGGGCGGTCGCCAGGTCAGGCTTTTCGACAAAGGCCTCGACATGCGCCGCGCCGTCGACCGCCGCCGCTTGAGTGCGGATATAGCCGTAGCCGGTTTCCGGTTTGGTGGGCACCACCCCGAAGGTGACGATCTTGCCTTTGTTGACCTCCGCCTTGGCCGACGTCAGGGCTGCGTTGAAGGCGTCCGTATCGCCGATGACATGGTCTGCCGCCAGCACCAGCAGGATCGGATCATCCCCGTCCGCCAGCGCCGAGAGCGTCGCGGCCGCAATGGCCGGGGCGGTATTGCGGGCAGTGGGTTCCAGGAGGATTTTCTGCGGGATCAAATCCAGCGAACGACTTTGTTCGGCCACGATGAACCGGTGTTCTTCGTTACACACAATGATCGCAGGGCTGACGCTCTCGCCCTCGATGGACAAGTTCTTGATTCGCTCCAAAGTAGCCTGAAACAAACTCAAGTCACCGTGCAGGGCAATAAACTGCTTGGGTTTAAGTGCCCTGGAAAGCGGCCACAGGCGCGTGCCTGAGCCGCCAGACAATATAACTGGGATCATAGCGATTACTCGATGATTAAAGGCAATAAGAGCTTATTGACAAGCAATCAGGACTTAAGAGGTAAATGACTTTACATAACTGATCAAACGATTTCTCTCAGTAAAGTCCAACGAATTTTCTGCACTGCTGTAGTTGAGCGCCGAATCAATCGCCGAAAAGAACCCATCTTTATCATGGGCGATAAATACAGACGGCAGGTCTGAAAAGTTCTCGGCGGTATCGAACTGGTGATTATTGATATGTTCACCCCGTCGGCTGTCGCGCGGAACGATAACGATGGGTTTGCCCAGTTCAAGGGAGCGAATGATATTGCCCATACCCGCATGGGAAACGATCACCTTTGAGGCATTGAAGTTCTTGGAAAACAGCGGCTCGGCAATGGTCTTGTAGGCGGTAATACGGCCCAGGTCATTTTCGTTATTGCCCACCTGCGCCACAATCGGGACCTGGGGATTGGCATGGCTCCATTCATTCAGGTAGCCGAGCATTCTTTCAAACGGTGCTTGAGTGCCAACGCTGCAAAATATCATTTATACGATCCTCCCTTTGTATTGGGCCCGACTGTTTTGTGACAGCGAGGGCCACTGGGTGAGCAACTCGTCGACAAAGTAAACCGCGATTCTTCCGGACAAAGAGAGTTTCTTGGGGTTGGCGATGCTGTCGATCCACAGGGTCTTTTTGCCCATGAGTTTCCCCGCGATCAAACCCAGCAAACCCGGAGCGGCGCCCGTGGAGATCACGTATTTGGCTTTGCTGCGGTAGACGATCGCAAAGATCTGGCAAAAGCCCTTGATGATCTTCAAGGGTTCACTGCGGTTAAAGTCCGGAACTTGCGCAAACTTATGCAATGGGTACTGCGAGCCAATACTGACATCGACGGTGGCAATCGTAACTTTTTGACCCTCGAAGGCAGGCAGCAACTTGCTCATTTGCACCCAGTGTCCACCTCCAGAACAAATCAATAAAACATCACTTGATTGACTCATGACGGTTCCCTTCCTGTCAGAATTAATAGACATCATTAAATAGCAGCGGCAGTTCTTAACAATTGCGCCTGCCCTTCCCAGCGGGTAATTCGCTTGGCTTTGAGCAAGGCTGACTTTTCTTTATAAGTGTCTTGATTGGCGATGAGCTGCGAAACACCGGCCTTGATGGACAGCGGGTCCAGCGTCTCCACAAACACCGCCGCCTCGGAAAACAACGAGCGCAGCACCGTGGTGTTCGAAAGGGCCATGGGCCGCCCGGCGCTGACCGCTTCGTTGGCCACGCTCAACTGCACGTTGTCGCGGGTGGTGAGGCCGAGCACCACATTCGCGTTGCACAGCAACTGCTCGAAAGTCGCTTTGCTGAGGAAGCCGGTCAGCTTGATGTTCCCGGGCAGCGAGGCCACGAGCTCCTCGGAAAGCTTGCCCTGATGCTTGCCGGTGATGAGGAAGTCGACCGCCGGCATTTCCCGGGCGGCGTTGATCACGATCTCGATCGGTTCATCGATATCAAAGGAGCAAGGGAACAGCACATACGGCCTCTCGCGCTCACTGGCGGGGGCCGCCGGAAAGTCGCACGGCAGGTCTTCCAGGATAAAGATGTTCGCGTCCTTGACCCCCAGGCCCGTCAACTCTTCCTTGACCTTGAAGTTATGTACGACCACCGCATCAATCCGGTTCAGCAGCGACACGGTTCCCGGAAAACCGATCCATTGTTTACGCAACAGGCTGTTGTGGGCGTCGGCAATAATCTTCAGGCGCCGGTTGAATACATACTTGTAGGCCAGTGCTATATGCAAGACCGGGCTCGGCGGCAGCTGCACCCAAAGCACTTCAGGCGAGCCGACCAACAGCGTCTTGAGGGTTTTAAAAGACTTGATCAAATAGTCCAGTGGCCGGGCCGCTTTCTTCTTGAACCGGTTGGGCAGATGCAGAATGTCATACGCCCAATATTGCTTCATGGTATCGGCGCGTCGTTGATAGCCGATCCATGCAATCATTAATGATTTCACTTAAGAATCCTGCATAAATAAGGGTGGGCACACGGGGTGCTTTACAAGGCAAACCAGACAGGAAAGTCGGCGCGGTACAGAATGTTTTTATTTCGCGAGCGAATAGGTTTGGCCGGGTTGCCGCCCACGATCGAATAGGCTTCAACGTTGCGCGTCACCACACTGCCTGGATAAACCACCGCGCCTTCGCCGATGGTGACGCCGGGCATCACCATCACATTGGGAAAGATCCAGGCGTTGTCTTCAATCACCACCGGCTTGCCCACCAGGCAACTCATCGGGTCATCAATATCGTGGCCCAGGGTATAAATCCGGGTGTTATGGGAAATATTGACGTTGTCGCCGATGCGGATGCCGGCACGGTTATCCAGGTAGCAGTCGTAATTGATCGTGCAGTTTTTGCCGATCGAGCAGTTGCCGAACGAGAACAACACCACCTTGCGGTGAACCGTGGTATTGGCGCCCACCCGGCACCCGGTTGCCCGCAGCAGAAAACGCCGCAGGTTGAAAAACAGCGCCAGGCTGAGCAGCGTGTTGAACAGGGCCAAGGCGGCCTTCTTGATATTCAGTTTCAGGTTCTTCATCTAGTCGCCCTGCCCTGATGTATCCGTCACGCGCTGGGAACTCATCACAAAATTGCGGAAGCGGATATTGGTACTCACCGGTGTGGCGAACGAGGGGTTGTTGCCGCCGAAGAACGTCGAAAACAGCAAACCATCAATGGTGATGTCCGGGGTGTCCCTGAACGTCAGCCCGGTTTCGGTGTGCACCAGTTTTTTGTCGTACCAGATGGAAATCACCCCATCGGCCCTACCCGGCGTATTCAACTTCACGAGTTGTTCCAGGGTGTGCCATTGCCCGACGGTAAAGATCCACGTACCCAGGCCTACGGCGGTGCCCCAGGTTTTACTGGTGGGCAGGTAGGCATAAATGGCCCCGGCGCCCTTTTCTTTCCAGATGTAGCGCGTGGAAAAACCGTCATGGCCGTTGGGTATTTTCCCGCCCGTATTGCCGGTGCCCCCGTAGAGGCCCGGCAGCTTCCCGCCTTTTACAAAGTTGAAATTCTTGTCGAACTTCAACTCGTAGGTCAGCACCAGGCATTCCCGGCCCGGCTGCGGGAGCGGCGACTTGAATTCAATGCCCCCGTAAGGCAAACCCAGGCGCACCATCGAGCCCGGGTCGTAGGAACCGGCCGGAAAGTGCACGGCGATGTCCTTGATCTTCTGGCTGTAGGCCTTGTTCGTCAGATTGGCGCTGCCCTTTATGCTGCGCTGCGCCTGGGGCCCGTCGACCCTCTGCGAAACATCCGGCAGTGACGGGTAGATGTTCTTGATGGGTTGCTCGCAACGGTCGTTCAGCTCCGATGCGCCGCTGGCAGCCATCTGCAGAGCGCACGCCAAGGTGAGTAGCGTCGAGGTTGTCTTGTTCACGTCGGTTGCCCCTCAACTCTATTTTTCATCGACCCAGTTCAAAAAGTCGTCCACCGCTTTTTGTGCGAGGGCAGAACGCTGGGCGATCTCTTGCTTGAGGTGCTCGGCCATTTGCACTTTGGATTGCCTGAACTCAGCGATGGTCGACAGGATCACCTCAGGGTCCGGGGTGCTGACGAGCCTGGTGCCGCGGGGCAGCATTTCATGGACCTTTTTCAGCTTGTTTTCGATCTCGACCGCGATGGTCGGAAAGCCCAGGGACGCCGGCAGCAACACGCCGTGTGCACGGGCGCTGATGATCACGTCGGACTCGATGATCAGTTTCGCCATGAAGGTTTCAGGGGTTTCGCCGGCAGCGTCCCAGCACAGCCATTCGAACTGGTCGTACTTGTCGATCAGGTGCTGGTCACGCTCTTTGTAGAGCGAGACCAGGCGCACCTGCTCGCCGCGCCTGGCCAGTTGATCAGCCGCCTGCACCATCGCCTTGATGAACTGCTGCCCGTTCGCGTCATGGGGCCAGTCCCGCAGGATAAAGGACAGGTACTTGCCCTTCTTGAGGCTGCCGATTTCCAGGTCCTTGCTGGAGATCCACAAGTCGGAAAGCAGGCTGGGGTCGGTGTACACCTCGACGTCGGACTTGCCGAAGGTGTTGCAATGCTGCTGGCTGGTGCCGTCCCGCACGGAGATGTAGTCGCAGCGATTGATCACGCTGACGGCGCGGTCCAGCAACTTGCCACCGCCATCAAACGGGCCCAGGCCGATACAGAACGCCGCCAGACGCTGGTGGAAATAGATCCGGTCGACGCCGCCGCGCAGGCCGACATACAAACGCAGAAGCGTGGACTTCAGGTCGGTTTGCGCCTTGAGGCTCTTGTGCAGCTTCGCCACGATGCCCTGACGGGCGGTGGCGGCTTTGGCCGGCGGGATGAACGAGAAGAACTGGCCCCCGCCACCCAGCACCACCAGGTCGGCCTTGACCGGCTCCTTGATGTGCAGCCACTTGATACGCGGGTTGAAGTTGCGGGCGATCTCCGGATGATCGACACCCACGGCGATATCCGATTCCTTAAAGCGTTTTTTCAGAATATTGATCACGCATAGCATTAATACGTCATCACCCAAATTACCAGGACCGTATGCCCCCCGGATATATACTTTGCTGACATTCATGCTGGGCTTCCATTTTCCACGGGGTCGTTAAACACGGCATTCAAGGCAAACGTAGTTGCGAGAATGTAGATAAATATCAACGCCAGAATCATCAAGCGATAGGCCATACTTTCAACGTAGGCACTTGCGATAAAACTGACAAAAGGCAATGTCCACAAGATCAATATCCTGGGAGAAACCAGCAACTCCAGCGGGAGTATTTTCTTGTAGACGAAATACGGCAGGCCGAGCAGGAAGTGGATGAACTGGGAGCCGATAAATGCCTTGGCAATCCCGACGGCGCCCTCCTCCCGGAGCCAGAGCGCCCCGGTGATGAATAACAGGCCCCACAGCACGTTACTCATGACACTGAACCAGGCCAGGTTCATCACGATCATCTTTCTTGAAATGCCGGACTTGAACGCACTGAGCAGCGAGCCAAGAATCACCAGGGTCAACGTCACTTCAAAATCCCGCCCCAGGAAACTACTGCCGTAGAGCTTCGCCAATAACTCGGGAAACATGATCACCGGCTGGATAATGACCAACACCACTAACCAGCCCGAGAGAAAGTTCAAGGCGTCCAACTTGCGATTCTTGCCGCCCAGCGCGGCCGCCAACATCGGTACCAATACCGAGCCCAATACCACGGAAACATGGGAGAAGATCGCGTTCCATTGCATGGCGGCGGCGTACATACCGAGCGCAGCCAGGCCGTTGCTGGTTTCCGCCAACAGCTTGTTCGCAAACCAGTTCATGGGGGCCACCATCAAGCCCGTCAACAACACCGGCAGGCCCACCGACAGCACCGCGTGTTTTTCAGTGATCGCGCCCTTGAAGCTCAGCGTGGTGCCCCTGGCCTTGAGGATTTTCCAGCACGCCAACGCGCTGAAAAATACGATCAGCAATTGAGAACCGGCCAACCCCAACAGCGCGCCGTTCAAGCGGAACTGCACGGTCAGGAAATACGTGGCCGGGATAGCGACAATCGCGATGATTCCATTGATCGTCGCAATCGTGCGGTACTGCCCCCAGCCCGTCAGGCAGCCTTGGGTCCAGCCCGACAAAATAATCAGGGTGATGGTGCACAACACGATCAGCGACGCGGCGTTCAGGCTGTCGGTGCCCAGGATGACGCTGGAGAAGAAATCCGGGAAAAACAGCGCTGTCCCGAGGATCAGCGCACTGAACAACACCGAAAAAACCAGCGTCAGGGCGATGCCCTTGCCGGTTTTCTCGGGGCTGAGGTCCTTGAACTGCCCGATATGCTTGGCCGTCGCCGTGGTGGTGGCCTGGGCGGCGACGTTGGCAAGCATCACGATCGCGCTCTGGATCAGGCCGTACTCGCCAAACGATTGCGCGCCCAATACACGCGCAACCAATATCCCGGTAATCACCACCGACACTTTCGTGGCGACGGCGGAGATGAAGCTCCAGGCCGTACTGGACACGAATTTTTTCAACAGTGTGCTGTTCATCCGGCATTCACCTGCAAGGGCGTGGTTATCAGCGGCTGGCGCGGGCTGAGGATTTTTTTGCGTTGCCTGGCGGCGTGTTCGGCACACACCCGCAGGACGATGGCGCCATACGCGATGCCGATGGCGTAGGGCTGATACGGCGTGGCCGAAACGATGAACATCACGCCCAGGAAGATCCCGATTGAGACGGCCACCCGGCTGTTCATGTGCTGGGTGATCGAGGTGACAAATACGTACAACAAGTACAGCCCGATCAGCCCGTACTTAACAAAATAAGTCAGGTAGGCACTGTCGATATTCGAGTTCTTGTCATCCAGGCCACGGTATTCAAACCACGGAATCTCGAACGGCGTCCCGGCTCCCAACCCCACAAAGTAGTGCATGGGGTTCATGCCCCGGATCAACTCCAGCGCAGGGCTGAAGCGCGTAGCCAGCTGCGCGGCCATGCCTTCAGACGACAAACCGTCATTGATGCGGTCGGCCCCGATCATAGTGCTGATGCCGATAAACGCCATCAGCACCACCGCGCCCGCCAGGGCGACACCGATCATGCGCGCCGGCTTTTGGTATTGGTGAATGATGATCGCCGCAAACACCGACACAAAAATGAACCGCGAGTTGGCGATAAACAAACAGATGAGCGAGGTCGCCAGGCAGATGCGTGCGAGCTTTTTGCGCTGCTCGAACAGCCGTGGGTCGATGAAGTAATAAATCAGGTAGGCAACCGCTGCGTACGTACCCCCATCCAGGTAGCGATAGGCGTTTTCTTCGTAGTACACGTCCTGGAATTTGTACAACCCCAGCCGCAGCCAGGCGATGTCCAGCACGTTGAAAGCGGTCATCGCAATCAACAGCTTCAGTACCGTTTGCAGCTTCAGGGTTTTCGCGGCGAGGGTCGCGATATTCGTCAGCACGATAAACGACAGGATCATGATGAAAGGCCGAACGTCCTTCAGCAGGTACTTGTTCGAAGACTCCAGCAGACCGCAGGCGAGCAGCACCACATACAGGCCACAGCCGAAGAGAAGCGCGCCCGGCGCGGTCAGCTGGCTCTTCTGCGTGAGCACCTGCCTGATCAGCAACGCCCCCAGCCCGCCGACGATATAAAAGTCGAAGAAGTAGATCCCCTTGAGGGAGATTATTTCGCTGTAGGAGTTGCCCGTGGGAATCACCGACAGCATCACCCCGAACAGCACAATGGAGTACTTCGGGCTTTTTGCCGCGAGCAAACCCGCAGACAGCGCGACAAGGGATAACAGGTAAAACATGGCTGGCTATTCTTCAGGCTGATTTGAATTTGGCACGCTACCGCCCCAGGATTTTTCGTTCATTTCCTGAAAACGGGGCTTCTATCCTGCTGATACTGCGTAGGACGATGGTGCGTAACGAGGTGAATCAGCTTCGATCAGCCTGGTACTCGTACTGGTAATACCCGTAGTTGCCGTAGCCATATTTGGCGGAGGCTTTCTTTTCCACGCCGTTGAAGATCGCGCCCCGCAGCACAATGCCGTTCTGGGCAAACCGGCGGATGGTGTGTTCGATCTCCTTGGCCGGGTTCAGGCCGTAGCGGGTGACGATCAGGTTGGTGCCCGACTGCCTGCCCACAATCGCCGCGTCGGTCACGGCCAGCAGCGGCGGTGTATCCAGGATGACCAGGTCATAGCGCTCGCTGACCTGCGACAACAGCTCGGTCAGGTTGCGGTGCATCAGCAATTCAGACGGGTTGGGCGGTATCTGCCCGCGACTGATGAGGTCGAGGTTTTCAATCCCGGTTTTGTGAATCGCGGTTTCAAGCGTGCATTGGTTGGAGAGGACATCGGAAAGGCCACCCTTGGCGGACACACCCAACACCTTGTGCAGGTAGCCGCGGCGCATATCCACGTCAATCAACAACACGCGCTGCCCGGTTTGCGCGATCACCGCCGCCAGGTTGACCGAAACGAAGGTTTTACCCACCTCGGGGCTGGGGCCGGAAATCATGATCCGGTTATTCGGCGCCTCGAGCATCGCGAAGTGCAGGCTGGTACGCAAACTGCGCAAGGCCTCCACCGCCAGGTCAGTGGGGTGACTGATGGCGAGCAATGAAGACCCGGCATCGGCACGCCCACGGGCGCGGGTGATCTTGTCTTCTTCAACCTTTTGCAGAGAGCTGTAGGGAATCGACGCGTACACCGGCAAGCCCAGTTGCTCGATGGCTTCGGGGCTTTCCAGGCCGCGGTTCAGCGCCTTGCGCAGCAGCACCAGCGCCACCGCCAGGAAGCCACCCAGCAGGGTCGCGATCAGCACGATGAGGATCTTTTTCGGCTTGATCGGCTTGAGGTAATTGACGTCGGCGGTGTCGATCAGGCGTACGTTGCCCACGGTGCCGGCGCGCATCACGTCGAGCTCTTGGGACTTGTTCAGCAGTTGGGTATAAATGGCCGTACCCACCTCCACATCCCGGGTCAGGCTCAGCAGTTCCTGCTGGGTGGAAGGCAGGCTTTCGACCCGGCTTGCGAGGCTTTGCTGCTTGCTGGTCAACTCACCGATCTGGGTCAGCAACGCGCGATACGCCGGGTGCTGGCGGGTGAACTTGCGGTCCATCTCGGCCTGCTGCAACTTCAGCTCGGAGATGCTGGTGTCGAGCCCCACGATCTGGTCGAGAATCGCCTTGGTCTCGAGGGTGATGTCCACCGACTTGCTGCGGGTCTGGTACTCATTCAAGGCCTTGCCGGCTTTCTCCAGGTCCTTCTTGACCTCTGGCAGTTGCTCCTTGAGAAACGCCAGGCTTTGCGCCGCCTCAGCCGAGGTGCGCTCCACGTTTTGCCGCACGTAAATGGCCGCGATCTGATTGAGGATCTTGATCGCCTGGTCCGGGTCGGTGCTTTCCAGCGCCAGCCCGATCATGCCCGACTCCTTGCCCCGCTCAACCACGTCCAGGTTCTCCTGGTAGTCGAGGATGCTGCTCAGGCGGGGATTACGGATAACCCGGAAACGCGTGCCGGGTTTGGCGCGCAGCTCTTCGATCTGGAAGGCGACGCCGTTTTGCTCGATCAGTTGCCCGGCCTGGCCTGCAGCCAGGACCTGGTCGTCCTCATCCACCAGCGTGAATTGAGCGTTTTCACCCACGGTCAGGGTCAGCTTCTTGCCCAGTTGCCCGTCGGGCAAATCCAGCTTGAAGATCTTCAGCGACTCGCCGCCCCAGGCAAAGCTGTCCAGCCCCAGCAAGGGCTCGGCGATCACACCGGGGTTGGTCTTCTGAAAGCGGCGCGCCAGGAACTCGCCCACCACCGGGAAATACATCGGCTGTACGACGATATCGAGTTTCAGGTTATCGACGGTTTTGCCAATCACGTAGCGCGACTGGATCAGCTCGATCTCGGTGGCCGAGGGTGACTCTTTGCCCAGCATGCCGCCGATATCGGAGAAGCCCAGCAAGTCGTTCTTTTTCGCTTCGACCTGCAACAGGGCATTCGCCTGATAGACCGGGGTCGCCAGCACCGCATACGCGGCGCCGGTCACCATAAACGCGCCGGTAACCGCGGCGATCAACCATTTATGGTCGATCAGTGTTCCAAACAGACCGAGGAGATCGATCTCCTCGTTTTCGTCTTCCCGTGCGGTGACTGCTGGCGCTTGCTGCATAAGTCGGATTCTTAGCCTTTATATCGATTCAAAAAGTAGTGGCGATCAACGTGCTAGCCGCTGTGCCCATGCGTTTACGGCTTCTTCGATCAACGCATAAGCGTGCACAAATGCGGCCTTCCCTTGACGGTAGGGGTCGCTGATCTCTCGCTCGTTTTGCCATTTCCCCAGCAACAAGACCTTGCCTCGTGCCTCGGGAGCCATGCCGAGCACCGCACTGATGTGCTGGCGCTCCATCACCAGGATCAGGTCGGCTTCGCTGATCGCCTGGGGCGCCAGCTGCACGGCCTGGTGCTCATCGGCGGGATGGCCATGAGCTTGGAGTACCGCACGTGCGGTGGTTTCAATCGGCTTGCCGACCAATGCGGCAATGCCTGCAGAACTGACCTTGATGTCGGAGCGCGCGAGTGCGCCACGTAAAAGACTTTCCGCGGTGGGACTACGGCAAATATTGCCAATACAGACGATCAACACTCTTTTAAACAAGGCGATATTCCCCGGGGCATCCATTACCCATGAAACAACTAGTAACTTCACGGCAGTATTTATTAACACGGAACTTTAATTTCCCCCAAAATTATCTCCGGACGAAAAATAACAACCACCACGCACAACCAGACAATTTATAACATTCGTGACTTTGCAGCATTTAACGGCTTTAAATTACCCAACTACGCACTATCGTTTTATATAGACAGAGGGACGCCCCATGAGCGCAAATGCCAACAAGGCCTGGTACCTGGTCCAGTGCAAATCCCGGCAGGACGAGCGCGCCGAAGAGCATCTGCAGCGCCAGGGCTATACCTGCTTTCGCTCGACCTATAAACGCGAACGGCTGTTGAAGGGCCAGCGCAGGACCACCCGCGAATCACTGTTTCCCGGCTACCTGTTTATTCAGATGAGCCTGCAGGACAGCTGGAGCTCCCTGCGTTCGACCCGCGGTGTGTCGCGGGTTGTGGGCTTTGGCGCACACCCGCTGCCCATCAGCGATGCCCTGGTGGACGAACTCCAGGAACGCGACCACCAGGCCGTGGTGGCCGCCCTGTTGAAGCCGGGGGAAAGCGTGCGCATCCATGAAGGCCCGTTTGCCGAGCTGGAGGCGGTCTTCCTGGCAATGGACGGCGAGGAGCGTGTGGTGTTGCTGATGAACTTCCTGCAACGGGAACAGCGCATCAGCCTGCCGTTGACGGACGTCAGTCGAGTTCAGGCAACTTATTGATATAAGCAATCCCAGACTAAAAATAACAATCAACTTGTTAACAGACTAAAAATAACATCGCCTTACTTTTTCGCCTCTTCAGAATAGAGTAATACCTGAATAAACAGCGAGGAACAGCCATGAAAAGTTCAAAGCTATTGGTAGAGCGTATCGGCCTGTTTCCTTCTTCGGGAAACATTCACGTCAAGGTAAATAGTTCAACCACCGTTGTAGAACGCATGCAGGTGTTGTACGCCGGCAACTCGCTGGACAGCGACGAATCCTGCTCGGGGCTTTCAATGGTCTTTGCCGACTGGCGCTTCAAGTTGCAGGTCAGCAATCCCCTGTCCGTTTGCCTGTGCGTGGAAAGCCGCGGCGACAGCCACCTGATGCAAACCAAGACAGCCGAATTGCTGGCCAATATTTCCTGCACCGAGGAGCGGCCATGAGCATCTATGGGGATTTGAAACGCGCCTATGCCCTGAAAGGGCTAACCACCGCGTTTGAAGGCTTCGCGGGCCTGGCGCCCAACGAGCACCTGCCGGCGGAGCAATATGCGCGCAACACCCAGGTCATGTCCCGCTGGCTGGATCATTTGCGAGGCAACTCGCCGCTGGACATTACCGACACGCTGTTCAAGCAAATGAGGCGCGCCCAGCGCCGTGGCGATGCCCGGCGCTTCAATTCACAGACGGTGCTGCTGGGGCTGCTGGTGGAAAGCAACATGGCCGTGGACCTGGCCACTTACTCGGCGTTCAACAGGGTGGGAGCGGCGCGCCAGGAAGGCTCCTGATGGGCCTCGTCGGCCCCTGAAACGGCGACGGCCACATGATTGAGCAGCTTCTCGGCGTTGTACTTGGGCGCCATGGCACTTAACAACAGAATCACCATTCCCCCACCGATCAAGGATGGGGAAACCCGCACCTCCACCACCTCAAGGCGCCATAGAAACGCCAGCGCCGCCATCCCGCCCAGGAAGCCACCGGCCAGCGCCTCGTTGAGCGGATGAATATAGGGTGCCACGCAATAAGCACTGAACCAGCCGGTAATCAACATCCCGGCGATAGCCGCCGGCCAGCGCCAATCGGGATTGATCCGTCGCGCCACCAGGCTCATCGCCACCGGGACCATCAGCGAGGTATTCATCGCGTGACCGCTGAGCACGGCAATATCCAGCTGATGCAGCGCCACGCCCCAGCCCTTGAACAGCAATTTGCTGAACGCCACGATGGAATAGGTGCAGGCGATTGTCATCAGCCACCACTTGACCGCCTGGGGCCGGGAATACCAGAGCCAGACGGCGATCACCACGGCGGCCGGAATCATGACGGTGATACCGCCATACTGCGCAAGTTCTTCCCGTATCACGTGCTGTTCCCTACTTGCGAGTTTTCCCGGGCCCATGAGACCTCAGACCCGGGCAAAACACAACGACTTCAGGGCGCGGCAGCCAACGATTGCGGCGAAAAAACCTCGGTATCGGTCAATGCCTGCACCTCTACCCGGTGCGGGAAAATCTTCTTTTCCACAAACAAATCATCCACCTGCTGCAACGCCTGCACGTCCCGTTCCTCGACCGGCAACAGCGACTCATCACCCCATTTGCGCAGCAACTGTGAAACCTCCAGCGGGATATCGTTGACCTTGGCAAACACCCGCGCGTATTCCTCGGGGTTCTGCTGCGCCCACTCGAAGGCCTTGGCGAAACGCTGCAAGACGTCACCCAACGCCTTGCGCTTGAGCGGGTCGGTGAGCACTTCGTCGGAGGCGGTGATAAAGGTCAGGCCGGTGTTGATGCCCTCCCCGCTGATCAGCACGCGCGCGCCCTTCTGCTCGGCGAATGCCTGGTACACCCCGAAGGTGGCCCAGGCTTCGATCTTGCCGGCGTTGAACGCGGGCAATGCATCGGTGGGCAGCACGAAGCCGACGTTGACGTCCTTCTCATCCACGCCGGCATTCTCCAGGGCGCGGATCAACAGGTACTGGGAGATGCTGCCACGGGCGGACGAGACCACCACATTGCGGCCTTTCAGGTCTGCCACGCTGTGGATCGGTGAATCGGGCGGCACCAGGATCGCAATACTGCGCGCCTGGCTACGACGCACGGCGACGATACGCAATGGCGTGCCTCCCGTGGCCGCCGCCAGCACCGGCGTATCCCCCGCCGGGCCGAGGTCCACGGCACCGGCGCGCAAGGCTTCGAACAGCGGCGCGGCGCCCTGGAAGTTGGCCCACTGAACCTTGTAGTCGATGCCGTCCAGGGCGTGAGAGGCCTCCACCACCGTGCGCAAGCCCTTGGCCTGGTCACCGAGGATCAAGGTCACGCCGGACAAATCCGAAGAAGACTTCGGGGCTTCGGCGGCCTTTTCGCAGCCGCCCATCAATAACGCCGCTGCCAACAGCAGAACCGCCCTGAGCTCAACCATGGGCAAACCGCCGTACGCTGGCGTTTGCGGGCTGTGCCGCCGGGGCGTCCACTTCCACCCCGAGCAGGCTGAGCAAGCGCGCACGAATCGCCTGGAACCCGTCCTGGCCAGTATCCCGTGCACGCGGCAGATCGATGCTCAGTTGTTCGGCAATCTTGCCATCCGCCAGCACGATCACGCGGTCGGCCAGCAGGATCGCCTCGTCGACATCATGGGTCACCAGCAACACGGCCGGCGTGTGCTTGCGCCAGAGCTCGATGATCAGGCGATGCATCTTGATGCGGGTCAGCGCATCCAGGGCGGCGAAGGGTTCGTCCAGCAACAGCAGCTTGGGCTCGCGCACCAGTCCGCGGGCCAATGCCACGCGCTGGGCTTCGCCGCCGGACAGGGTGGCGGGATAAGCCTCCAGCCGATGGGCCAGCCCGACTTCGGTCAAAGCCTGCACGGCACGGGCCTTGGCGTCGGGCACCCGCAGGCCGAGGATCACGTTTTTCCAGGCGCGCTTCCAGGGCATCAGGCGCGGCTCCTGAAACACTGCGGCCCGGGCCTTGGGCACGCGCAGCTGGCCGCTGTCGATACTGTCCAGGCCCGCGAGGCTGCGCAGCAAGGTGGTCTTGCCGGAACCGCTGGCCCCCAGCAATGCGACAAACTCCCCGGGAGCGATGTCCAGGTCCAGGCCATCGATGACCCGTTGCTGGCCGAACTGGCGCACCACATTACGCAACTGCACCGGTGCTACTGAAGCTTCGAGAATCGACATGTCAGTTCCTCACAAACGATGGGCGCCAGGCCAGGGCAAAACGTTCCAGGGTGCGGATCAGGCCATCGATCAGCAGGCCCAGCACGCTGTAGATCAGCAGGCAGATCACGATCACGTCGGTGCGCATGAAGTCCCGTGCATCACTGGCCAGGTAGCCGATGCCGGCGGTGGTGTTGATTTGCTCGACGAACACCAGCGCCAGCCACGAAATGCCCAGGGAATAACGCAGGCCGACAAAAAACGACGGCAGCGAGCCCGGCAGAATCACATGCCAGATCAGCTCGCGACGATTGAGGCCAAGGGTGTTGGCGGCCTCGATCAATTTGGGGTCGATGTTGCGGATGCCGGCGAACAGGTTGAGGTACACCGGAAAGGTGGTGCCGGTGACGATCAGCGCGATCTTGGTGAACTCACCGATGCCGAACCAGAGGATGAACAACGGCACCAGCGCCAGGGACGGAATGGTGCGCAGCATCTGCATCGGCGAGTCGAGGATCACCTCGCCCCGCTTGGACAGGCCGGTGATCAACGCGGCCACCACCCCGATACTCACGCCGATGCTCAACCCCAGCAGCGCCCGTTGCAGGGACACCAGCAAGTGCTTGCCCAGCTCGCCGGAGACGATCATTGCCCACAAGGTGCCGCCAATCTGCGACGGTGCGGCAATGATCCGGGCCGGGATAAAACCCAGCTCGGAGGCCAGCTCCCACAGCAGCAACAACACAACCGGGCTGACCAGCCGCAGCAACACCTCGGGGGTGCGCCAGTTGCGCAGCCAGCGCGGAATCAAGCGGGATGCAACCCCGGCTTGACCCTCGGCCTTGTCGACGGAAAACGAACTGGCGTTAAGGGACTTTTCAGTCATCGGGCTTCCTTCCTCATCAAGAACACGGCCAGGAGCGCCGCTGCGGTTTCATGCTATTCGCATAAAAAACCTCAGTGAAATTCTATTTGGGAATAACCTAATGCGATTAAAATGCGCATTACTGATAACTATATAAAAATATGATTCTGTATTTTTATAATTAGGATAGAACCAATCGGCATTTTACAGGCCCGGTTGCGACCCCTATTTTCGATAGCAGCTTTATTCCTGCCCTCAACAAGGACTGACCATGAGCATCGAATTTATTGGCTATATCGGCGGCCACCACGCCTCCGAGATCCACCCTCGCAGCGGCCCGACCTTGCAGCCCGACTACGTGGAAACCGTGGCCCGCGCCCACGAAGAGGCCGGCTTCGACCGAGCGCTGGTGGCCTTCCACTCCAACAGCCCGGACAGCACCTTGATCGCCGCCCATGCGGCCAGCGTGACCCGTACGCTGAAGTTCCTGATTGCCCATCGACCAGGTTTTGCCCAACCCACCCTCGCCGCCCGGCAGTTCGCTACGCTGGATGTGTTCAACGGCGGGCGCACCGCCGTGCACATCATCACCGGCGGTGACGACCGTGAGCTGCGGGCCGATGGCAGCCATATCGACAAGGACGAACGTTATGCGCGCACCGACGAATACTTGAGTGTGGTGCGCCAGGAATGGACCAGTGAAAAGCCCTTTGACCATCACGGCACTTACTATCAGTACGAGGGTGCGTTTTCCACGGTGAAGTCGCCGCAGCAGCCGCATATTCCGCTGTATTTTGGCGGGTCTTCGGCGGCGGCCATTGCGGTGGCGGGCAAGCATGCGGATGTGTATGCACTGTGGGGTGAGACCTACGAGCAGGTGAAGGAAGTGGTTACCCAGGTGCGCGCTGAAGCGGCCAGGCATGGGCGTACGGTTCGCTTCAGTTTGTCGTTGCGGCCGATTCTGGCAGAGACCGAGGCGCTGGCGTGGGAGCGTGCGGACAGCATCCTGGAGCAGGCGACGGCGTTGGCTGAGCAGAATGGGTTTGTGAGGCGTGAACCGCCGAATGAGGGGTCGCGTCGGTTGTTGGCGGCGGCGGCCCAGGGGTCACGGCTGGATAAGCGGTTGTGGACGGGGATTGCGGGGTTGCTGGGGGCTCAGGGGAATTCGACGTCGCTGGTGGGTACGGCTGATCAGGTGGCCGAGGCGTTGCTGGATTATTACGACTTGGGCATCACGACGTTTTTGATTCGCGGGTTTGATCCGCTTAATGATGCGGTTGATTACGGCAAGCGTCTGATTCCGCTGACTCGGCAGTTGGTGGCTGAGCGGGAGCGTCAGGCGGCTGAAAAAGTGGCCTAGATTTGGGGGTTGGGCCGGGTACATATCCGTTATTTAGGTAACGGCGGCTTATGGTTTCGCTCTTACAGCGAGTCACTTTGCAAAAGCGGCAAAGTAACCAAAACGCTCTGCCCCGCCTGTCGGCACCTCGCTTAGGCTCGGTGTTCCCTCTCTCCGGGATTGCTCCGCGGGCCGCCGCGACGGGGCGTCCCTGCGTTCGGCCTCGGGCTGAATGGGGCAGTCAGATCAAGAGCAAGATCAAGATCAACAGCACGGCGGCCTGAAAGCCGACCTGAGTGGTAAAAGCCAGATCAAAAGCCAAGGCAAGCGCAGAGCTGCTTTTCTGTGGGAGCTGGCTTGCCTGCGATGCAGGCAACTCGGTACATCAGATACACCGAGGTGATGCCATCGCTGGCAAGCCAGCTCCCACATTTTTGACCGTGCCCGCTGTAGATTTTGATCTTGATGCTGCCTTTGCTTCACCACACTCAAGCCGGCCTGTAGGCCACTGTGCTCTGGCTTTTGATCTTGATTTTGATCTTAGGCGCCCCGTTAAACCACGCTGGCCGAACGCAGGTAGTACGGAGCGGGTAAACAGGCAGGACGCCGGTTTACCCGCGACGGATATGTACTCGATCCCACACCCTCAGAGCTTGTAATCAGTATCCGTACGCTCCAACTGCCGAATCAACGCATTCCAGTGCCGCGCCACCCCCGGCCCATCCCCGCTCTTGAACACCTGCGCCTGCTTCTCCACCTTGGCCACCACCTCGGCCGGCGGAAAGATCAGCTCAGCATTCCCCCCCGCCTGCGCCGCGATCTGGATATTGCACGCCCGCTCCAACCCCTGCAGCTGCTGGAACGCATGCTCCACACTCACCCCCGCCGTCAGCAACCCATGGTTACGCAGGATCATCACGCTCTTGTCCCCCAGGTCCGCCACCAGCCGCTCGCGCTCATCCAGGTCAAGCGCCACGCCTTCATACCCGTGGTACGCCACACGCCCGGAAAATCCGATGGAATGCTGAGAGATAGGCAACAACCCGTCCTTCTGCGCCGACACCGCAATACCGTCGCGAGTATGCGTATGCAGCACAGCCTGCAGGTCATGACGAGCCGCATGGATAGCACTGTGGATCACGTAGCCCGCGTAATTGATCCCCAGCCCGGTAGGGTCATCGACGATCGTACCGTCGATGTCCACCTTGACCAGGTTGGAAGCACTGATCTCATCGAACAACAACCCATAGGCGTTGATCAGAAAATGCTCTTCAGGCCCCGGCACGCGGGCGGAGAAGTGGGTGTAGATGTGGTCAGTCCACTTGTATAGAGCGGCCAGCCGATAGGCCGCCGCCAGCTTGACGCGCACCTCCCACTCTTCCGGGGTGACCCGCTGGCGGACGTTGTTCGAGACACTGGAGATCGAGGTGACGCTGCTCATGGCAAAATTTCCTGGATGGCCTTAAGGACTTCCAGACAAGCCTAGGGGATGCCAAAAAATAATAAAAAGCACATTTTAATCTAAGCTAATTATTATTTTTTTTCATATCACGCCGCATTCCGGATCTTGTGCAACGACGCCGCCACCAACTCGCCAAACGCATCCACCGGCCCTTGCAGGTTGCCGAGGAAGTGCGGGTAGATCAGCCACAGGTCCATCACCGGCTTGAAATCCTTCAGCGGCATGGCCGCCAACTGATCGCGATGGGCACTGCGTTCCAGCAACGGCCGTGGCACCAGGCCAAGGCCCAGGCCATCTGCCACCAGGCCCAGTTGCAGCTCGGTGCCGAAGGTCTCCAGGTTGACCCGCAACGCCAGGCCCTGGTCCGACAAGGTGCGTTGCAACCCGGCGCGGAAACCGCAGCCATCCGGGTTCAGGATCCAGCCGCTCTGGTACACATCGGCCAGCTTGCACGGTTTTTTCGGCAGTTGGGCCTTGGCACACACCACCACCAGTTCCATCTTGCCGATGGACTCGCCGACGATGTTGTCCGGGAAGATCTTGCCCGCCGGAAACAACGCCGCCGCTGCGTCCAGTTCGCCGCGCTCGATCTTGCCCACCAGTTGGCTGCCCCAGCCGGTAGCCACCTGGGCCCGCAGCTCGGGGTATTCGTTGCGCAGGTGCTTGAGGGCATCCAGCAGCACCACGTCGCCGATGGTTTGCGGCACGCCCAGGCGCAGCAAGCCGGTGGGCGGTGCGTCGGTGGCCACCAGTTCGCGCAGGGCGTCCATTTCCCGAAGGATCGAACGGCACTGTTCATACACCCGCGTACCGATCAAAGTAGGCTTGAGCGGCTTGGTGTTGCGGTCGAACAACTCCACCCCCAACGCCTGCTCGAAGTTCTGCACGCGACGGGTGATGGCCGGCTGGGTCAGTTGCAACGACTCGGCGGCATGGCTGATGGACTGGCAACGAATCACTTCGACAAAGGCATCGATATCGTCAATTTTCATTTGGGCCGCACATAGAGAACAGTCATTAAGATGTGTGAAAAGCATAGTTCCAATCCCGATGGCTGGATAGCCCACGGGCGGATCGATAACGTCTAACGCTATTCAAACCGGTTCTAAATTACTTTCAGCTATAACCTAATCATTAAAAAATAGCATATTAACTATAAACATTATGCTTAGATAAACCCATCACCACGAACCACCCACGATGGAATTGTCATGACCCAGGCCCGACACCCGGAGAGACTCAGAGCATTCATTGGCGCCCTGGCGGAATTGATCGACGGCAACCCTCGCGAAGGCGACCTGCTGCACCGTGGCGGCAAGCTGCTGGCGCAACTGGTGAGCCATGACGACTGGCTGCCGGACGAGTTTGCCCAACCCAACCCCGAGCGTTATCAGCAATTCCTGCTGCACGCCGATTCGCGCCAGCGCTTCAGCATCGTCAGCTTTGTGTGGGGGCCGGGGCAGACCACGCCGATCCATGACCATCGGGTGTGGGGGCTGATCGGCATGCTGCGGGGTTCCGAGTATTCCCAGGGCTACGAGCGTAACGCCGAGGGGGCACTGATCCCTGACGGCAAGCGTATCCAGCTGGAACCCGGCCAGGTGGAAGCCGTGTCGCCGAAGATCGGTGACATCCATCAAGTCAGCAATGCCTTCAGCGACCAGGTGTCCGTCAGCATTCATGTCTACGGCGCCAATATCGGTGCCGTGCGCCGCGCCGTGTACCAGCCGGACGGCAGCGAGAAACTGTTCATCTCCGGTTATTCCAACGCCTTTCTCCCGAACATCTGGGATTTGTCCAAAGACGCCTTGTCCAAAGAGAGCCCTGCCCCATGACTGTATCGAACCGCACCTTCGCCCAGATTCGCCAGGCCCTGTTGGACCGTGAAGAAGTCGCCCTCGTGGATGTGCGCGAGGAAGCGCCTTTCGCCGAATCCCACCCCCTGTTCGCCGCGAATATCCCGCTGTCGAAACTGGAACTGGAGGTGTACTCGCGCATCCCGCGCCGGGACACCCGCGTCACCGTGTACGACAACGGCGAAGGCCTGGCGCAGGTCGCCGCCCAGCGCTTGCAGGCGCTCGGCTACACCCAGGTCGGCCTGCTGGAAGGTGGCCTGGACGGTTGGCGCAACGCCGGTGGCGAGCTGTTTATCGACGTCAACGTGCCGAGCAAATCCTTTGGCGAACTGGTGGAAAGCCAGCGCCACACGCCGTCTCTTGCGGCGGAAGAAGTCCAGGCCTTGCTCGACAGCAACGCCGACGTGGTGGTGCTCGACGCCCGCCGCTTCGATGAATACCAGACCATGAGCATTCCCACCGGCATCAGCGTGCCCGGGGCCGAACTGGTGCTGCGCGCCCGTGAACTGGCGCCGGACCCGGCCACCCGCATCATCGTCAATTGCGCCGGGCGTACCCGCAGCATCATCGGCACCCAGTCACTGATCAATGCGGGCATCGCCAACCCGGTGTCGGCCCTGCGCAACGGCACCATCGGCTGGACCCTCGCCGGGCAAAAGCTGCAACACGGGCAGGCTCGCCGCTTTGCGCCGACGTCCGAAGCCCATCGCCAGATTGCCGCCAAGGACGCCCGCCACGTTGCCGACAAGGCCCGCGCAGGCCGCGCCACCCTCGCCGACCTGCACCGCTGGCAGCAGGAAGCCGCCCGCACCACTTACCTGTTCGACGTTCGCACCCCGGAAGAATTCGAAGCCGGCCACCTGCCCGGCGCGCGCTCCACACCGGGCGGCCAGCTGGTGCAGGAAACCGATCACGTCGCCAGCGTCCGTGGCGCCCGGCTGGTACTGGCAGATGACGACGGCGTGCGGGCCAACATGTCGGCGTCCTGGCTCGCGCAACTGGGCTGGGAAGTGTATGTGCTGGATGGCCTGCAGCCTGAGCACTTCAGTGCAACGGGCAACTGGGTTGCCCCGGTCCCGGCACCGCAACAGGCCGAGCTGATCAGCCCGCATACCCTCGCCGAATGGCAGGCTCATGGCGACACCGCAGTACTGGATTTCACCGCCAGCGCCAACTACGTCAAGCGCCACATTCCCGGTGCATGGTGGGCATTGCGCGCGCAACTACCAGAGGCCTTGCGCAAGGTGCCCGCCGCCGAGCGCTACGTGCTGACCTGCGGCAGCAGCCAACTGGCGCGCCTGGCCGTCGCCGAAGTCGAAGCGCTGACCGGCAAGCCCGTGTTCCTGCTGCAGGACGGCACCGCCAGCTGGATCGCCGCGCAACTGCCCCTGGAAGAAGGCGAAACCCGCCTCGCCTCGCCGCGCATCGACCGCTACCGCCGCCCGTATGAAGGCACTGACAACCCGAGGGAAGCCATGCAGGCCTACCTGGATTGGGAGTTTGGCCTGGTGGACCAGTTGGCCCGCGACGGCACCCATGGTTTCTACGTGATCTGAACACTGCCCGGGGCGAGCCCGCTCGCCCCGTTTCCCACGACCGGCCGACCCCTTCTCCAGGCGGAGGCGACTGAACCCAAGACTTAGCCTGGAGCCCGCCTGATGCGCTTGACCCTTGCCCTTATATTGGCCGCCCTCACCCTGGGCGCGACCTGCCAGGCCGCCGACCTGCAACCCCTGCGGGTGGCCAACCAGAAATCCACCATCAAGGCCCTGCTGGAAGTCGCCGGCGAAACCAAAAGTGTGCCCTACGAAATCCAGTGGTCCGAGTTCCCCGCCGCCGCGCCGTTGGGCGAAGCCCTCAACGCCGGCGCCGTGGACATCGGTGCCCTGGGCGATGCGCCCTATGTATTCGCCCTCGGTGCCGGTGCGCCGCTGAAGGTGGTGAGCATCATCCACGCCGAAGGCCGCAACACCACTGCGATCATCGTGCCCAAGGATTCGCCGATCAACAGCGTCGCCGACCTCAAAGGCAAACGCATCGTCACCACACGCGGCTCCATCGGGCACTTCCTGGCGATCAAAGCACTGCGCAGCGCCGGCCTTTCCACCCACGACGTGCAGTTCATCTTCCTGCTGCCCAGCGAGTCACGGCTGGTACTGGATAACGGCACCGCCGATGCCTGGTCGACGTGGGACCCCTACACCACGGTGGTCACCTCCCAAAGCCAGGCCAAGGTGCTCGCCAGCGGCAACAACCTGCTGAGCAACCATCTGTACCTCGCCGCCACCAGCCAGGCGATCGCCGACAAGCGCGTGCAACTGGATGACTTCGTCGCCCGGGTCGACCGCGCCTACCGCTGGAGCAACGACCACCCGCAGGAGTTCGCCGCAGCCATGGCCAAAATCACCGGCCTGCCGCTGGAGGTGCATGTGGCCGTGGCCAACGCCACCCATATGCAGCCGGTGGCGATTGACGACTCGGTGATCAGCGGCCTGCAAACCACCGCCGACATCTACCAGGAAGAAGGCCTGCTGACCCGACACATCGACGTATCCCCAGGCTTCGACAAGAGCTTCAACGCCAAGCGCGCCCCCCTTACCCAAGCTTCCCGCTAACAGGAGATCGATCATGAGCAAACGCCAACTGAAACTCGGTGCCATGGTGCACGGCGTCGGTCACGGCTGGGGCGAATGGCGCCACCCGCAGGCGCAACCCAATGCCAGCGTCAACTTCGGGTTCTACAAGCATCAGACGCAACTGGCCGAAGGCGCGAAATTCGATTTCGTGTTCATCGCCGACAGCCTGCATATCCATGAGAAATCCAGCCCGCACTACCTCAACCGCTTTGAGCCGCTGACCATCCTTTCCGCCCTCGCGGCCTTGACCTCGAACATCGGCCTGGTGGCGACCGTCACTGTTAGCTACACCGAGCCGTTCCAAGTGGCGCGCCAGTTCGCCTCCCTGGACCACATCAGCGGCGGCCGCGCCGGCTGGAACGTGGTCACCTCGTGGCTCAGCGGCACCGCCGACAACTTCGGCAAGGCCGAGCACCCGCCCCATGCCGTGCGCTACCGCATCGCCAAGGAGCACGTGAATGTGGTCAAGGGCCTGTGGGATTCCTGGGAAGACGATGCCTTCGCCTACAACAAGCAGAGCGGCGAGTTCTTCACCCCCGGCAAGCTGCACGCGCTGGAGCACAAGGGCGAGTTTTTCTCGGTCAAGGGCCCGCTGAATATCGCCCGCTCGCGCCAGGGCCAACCGGTGATTTTCCAGGCGGGCACCTCCCAGGACGGGCGCAATTTTGCCGCCGAGAACAGCGACGCGATTTTCGTGCACGCCGAGACCTTCGACGAAGCCAAAGCCTACGCCCAGGACTTGAAACAACGCGCCCGCCGTTTTGGTCGTGATGCCGATCAGTTGTCGATCCTGCCGGGCATCCGCCCGATTGTTGGCCGCGATGAGGCCGAGGTGGAACGTCGCTATCAACAAGCGGTGGAACTGGTGACCGTCGAAGATGCGATCGTCGCCCTGGGCCGCCCGTTCAATGACCACGATTTCAGTAAGTACCCGTTGGACGAGCCCTTCCCGGAACTGGGCGACCTGGGCTCCAACAGCCAGAAAGGCGGCTCCGACCGCATCAAGCAACTGGCCCGCGACGAGGGCCTGACCCTGCGGGAAGTGGCCCTGCGTTTCTCCCGGCCCAAGCGCGATTTTGTCGGCACGCCTGAACAGGTTGCCGACGCGATCCAGACCTGGTTCGAAGCCGGCGCGGCCGACGGGTTCATCATCAATTCACTGCTGCCGGACGGCCTCCAGTACTTCACCGAGCTGGTGGTGCCGGTGCTGCAACAGCGCGGCCTGTTCCGCAGCGAATACAGCGGCGTCACCCTGCGGGACAACCTTGGCCTGGAGGTGCCGTCCAACCGCTACAGCGCGGCCCTTGAATCGCAGCCAACACAGATTGCCATCTGACCAGGACCCGACCATGACGAACACGATCAAACAGGGACAGTTCAATCGTCGCGGCTTCCTGGGCGCCAGTTCGATTGCCCTTGGTGCGCTGGGGCTTGCCTCGCTGGTACCACGGGCTTTCGCAGGCGCTGCGAAGCTCTCGGACCTGACCCTTGCCGTCGCCACCTACCGTGGCCAGGACTCGTACTTCACCGACGATGCCGGTACCTCCAACACCCCCTACAAGGTCGACTACGCCGAGTTTGCCGGCGGCAACCTGATCGTCGAAGCGCTGGCCTCGGGCAGCCTCGACATTGGCGGCATGAGTGAGATCCCGCCGATCTTTTCGATCCAGAGCCACCGCGAACCGAAGCTGATCGCGGTGCTGCAAGGCGACGTGAACAACCAGGTGATCCTGATTCCCAAGGATTCGAAAATTGAATCCATCGCCCAGCTCAAAGGCAAGCGCGTGGGCTATGTGCGCTCCACCACGTCCCACTACTTTTTGATCAAGGCCTTGAAGGAACAAGGGCTGACGTTCAACGACATCACCCCCGTGGCGCTCACGCCGCAGGATGGTTTCAGCGCGTTCCAAAGCGGCCAGCTGGACGCGTGGGTGATCTACGGGGTGTTTATCCAGCTGGCGAAATTCCGCAGCGGCGCCCGGGTATTGAAAACCGCCCTCGGCTACCTCTCCGGCAACTACCTGATCGGCGCCCGCCCCGCGGCCCTGGAAGACCCGCTGCGCAAGCAGGCAATCCAGGATTACCTGCAGCGCCAGGCGCGCACCCTGGAATGGATGAACAACAACCCCGAGCCCTGGGCCGAGAAATCGGCGAAGTTGCTGGGGGTGGACAAAGCGGTGTTCCTCGACGTGTACAACAACCGCAGCCAGCCCTACAGCGTGATCGAGGTGAACGACCAGGCCATCGCTTCGCAGCAGGAAGTGGCGGATTTGTTCTTCAACGCCGGGGTGTTGAGCGAGCGGCTGGATGTCAGCCCGTTGTGGGATCGGCAGTTCAAGCTGCTGCCCATTTAGAAGACGAACACGATCCAGTGTGGGAGCTGGCTTGCCTGCGATAGCGGTGTATCAGATTGCATTTTCAGCGGCTGACACTCCGCTATCGCAGGCAAGCCAGCTCCCACATTGATCGGTGTACACCCATCCAGAGTGAACCGACCATGAGCCTTTCTTCTCAACCCTCACTGCGCTCCGTGGAAGTGGCCAATTTCGAAGCCTTGCTGGAAACCCTCAGCGCCCAGCTCGCCGCCACCGCACACCTTTACGATGAAAGCGGCGCCTTCCCCCACGACAACTTCAAGCTGCTGCACCAGCACGGCCTCGTCGCCCTGACCGTGCCCAAGGCGTTGGGCGGTGGCGGCGCCAACCTGGCCCAGGCGCGCAAGGCCATCAGCGCCATCGCCAAGGGCGAGCCCTCCACCGCGTTGATCCTGGTGATGCAGTACCTGCAACACACCCGCCTGCAAGACAGCAAAACCTGGCCGCCTGCCCTGCGCACCCAAGTCGCCGAGGACGCCGTGCGCAATGGCGCGCTGATCAATGCGCTGCGGGTCGAGCCGGATCTTGGCACCCCGGCCCGTGGCGGCCTGCCTGCGACCGTCGCACGGCGTACCTCCGCCGGTTGGCGCATCAGCGGGCGCAAGATCTACTCCACCGGCAGCCATGGCCTGACCTGGTTCAGCGTGTGGGCCCGCAGCAGCGATGAAGACCCGCTGGTAGGCGCCTGGCTGGTGCCCAAGGACAGCCCCGGCATCAGCATCATCGACACCTGGGACCACCTGGGCATGCGCGCTACCTGCAGCCACGAAGTGGTGTTCGATAACGTGCTGGTGCCGTTGGACCATGCGGTCAGCGTCAGCCCGTGGAGCGCGCCACAGGCAGAGCTGGACGGCGACGGGTTCCTGTGGATGTCAGTGCTGCTCTCATCGGTGTACGACGCCGTGGCCCAGGCAGCGCGCGACTGGCTGGTGGACTGGCTGGAACAGCGCAAACCCTCCAACCTCGGCGCCGCGCTGTCGACCTTGCCGCGCTTTCAGGAGACCGTCGGGCATATCGACACCCTGCTGTTTGCCAACCGCAGCCTGCTGGACGCTGCTGCCGACGGGCACACCCCGGCAGCCAATGCGGCGCAAATCAAATACCTGGTGACCGGCAACGCGATCCGCGCCGTGGAGCTGGCCATCGAGGCCTCAGGCAATCCCGGCTTGTCCCGCCACAGCCCGCTGCAACGGCATTACCGCGACGTGCTGTGCAGCCGCGTGCACACCCCGCAGAACGACGCGGTGCTGCAAGGCGTCGGCAAAGCCGTCTTCGCTCAACGACACAAGGAACGCACATGAGCCAGGTGATTATCGCCAGCCAGCTGGACGAAGATTTCAACGCCGTGATCCGCCAGCGCCTGGCCCTCACGCACCCCGGTGCCGAGGTGATCGGGGTACCCGCTGGCGTACCCAGCGACTTGCCGCCCCAGGCCAATATCCTGCTGGCGCGGCCGATCAACGTGCGTGGCTACACCGCGCCGGACACACCGCCACCGGGCTGGCCGTATGGCGTGCAGTGGATTCAAGTGGTGTCGTCGGGCATCGATTTCTACCCCAAATGGCTGTTCAACGGGCCGCCGGTGAGCACCTCACGGGGCAGCGCCGCCGAAAACCTCGCCGAGTTCGCCCTGGCGGCGATCTTCGCGGCGGCCAAGCATTTGCCGGATATCTGGGTGCAGGATTCGCAATGGCAGTTCACCCCGTTGAGGCCGCTCAAGGGCACTACGTTGGGGATTCTCGGGTTTGGTGCGATCGGTCGCAGCCTTGCGCAGAAGGCTCATGGGTTGGGGATCAAGGTGGTGGCGTTGCGACAAAGCCAGGCAACCTTTGACGTGGATGGCGTGGAAGCGGCGCGGGATATTCATGACCTGTTTGCGCGCGCTGATCACCTGGTACTGGCTGCGCCTTTGACGGAAGCGACGCGGCATATTGTGGATCGTCATGTGTTGGGCAGCGCCAAGCCAGGACTGCACCTGATCAACATTGCCCGGGGTGGTTTGGTGGATCATGAGGCGCTGCTGGAGGCGCTGGACAGCGGGCACATCGGGCTGGCTTCGCTGGATGTGACCGAGCCTGAGCCATTGCCGGACGGGCATGCGCTGTACGGGCATCCGAGGGTCAGGGTGTCGCCGCATACGTCGGCGATTTCGACCAATAGCCGGCATGATATTGCGGACAGTTTTCTGGGCAACCTGGAAAGATATCTGGGTAATCTGCCGCTGGAAAACCTGGCCGATACCCAACGCGGTTACTAAGCCCAGCGCGATTAAAAATGTGGGAGCTGGCTTGCCTGCGATAGCAATGGATCAGTCGATATCAATGTGACTGAACCACCGCCATCGCAGGCAAGCCAGCTCCCACATTTGTTTTTTGTCAGCCGAAAAATATCATCAGCCTTACGCATCACAACCAAACCACTACATACCCATTTTTTATAATTAACTTATAACTAATCGGACTTTTACGCCCGGCATTTATACAAATACTGTTACATCCATTACCGACCCCTGACCAGGTGGAGGCCCGACTTTGCCTAAACCGTCAACCACCTCAGGGGTCCATCATGAGTCCTACCGCCGTACCCAATCGCCTGACACTGGCCGTCTCCCTCGCCCTGTTCGGCCTCACCGCCCACGCCGATGACACCGCCCTGCCGGTGGTCAACGTCACCGCCGAGCACCGCAGCGAAGACCTGCAAAAAACTCCGCTGGCGATTTCCGCGTTCGACGAAAAGGCCCTCGAAGACAAGCAGATCAACAGCGTGCGCGACCTCGCCGGCCAGGTACCGAACCTGACACTCAGCCGCCAATCGATTTCCTACAGCGCCCAGACCTATGGCATCCGCGGCATCGGTGAAACCGACCCGATCCAGGAAGCCGCCGTCGCCGTCTACGCCGATGACCTGTACATCCCCCGCGCCATTTCCTCGATGCTCGACTTCAACGATGTGGAGCGCGTCGAAGTGCTGCGCGGCCCTCAGGGCACGCTGTACGGACGCAACAGCAGCGCCGGCGCGATCCGTGTGATCACCCGCGACCCGACCCAGGAAACCCGTGGATTCGTGGAGCTGGGCGCCGGCAGCTACGACGCGCAGAACGCCCGCCTGCTGATCAGCGGCCCGTTGGTGGACAACGCGCTGTTCGGCAGCTTCTCGGCGATTCGCCTGAGCCGCGATGGCACCGTGTCCGACCCTACACGGGGCAAGGACGTGAACAACGTCGACATCCAGTCCTATCGCGGCAAGCTGCGCTACAAGCCGGTGGATTCGCCCTGGGATGTGCAACTGACCCTGGCCGGCACCTTCGACCGGGGCGACACCACCAGCTACACGCCCTTCGACGCCAACGGGCATTTCGACAAGTTCAAGAGCTACAGCAGCCTCGACCCGAAGAACCGCCTGGACCAGGGCAGCTCGGTGCTGCGGGCGATCTATGCGATCGACGATCATCTGAGTTTCAAGTCCGTCACCGCCTACTCGGCGTTCCACCAACCGGTGGACTACGACAACTCAGGGCAAGCCGCGCTGATCCAGAACAACCTGATCCTGTACAAGCAGAACTACGCGACCCAGGAGTTCCAGCTCAACGGCGACTACGACGATTTCAGCTTCAGCACCGGCGTGTACCTGTACCGCGAGAAGTTCGACGCCGACCGCGACAACCTCACCTATTCCGTCGCCCGCAACCGGGTGATCGGCCAGGGCCAATACAGCACCACCAACACCGAAAGCTATGCGCTGTATGGCCAGGGCACCTACAAGCTCACGCAACAACTGTCGCTGATCGCCGGCTTGCGCTTTACCCGCGAGCACAAGAATTTCGACTTCACCAACTATGCGATCAACACCGACCGACAGATCACCGGCACCAACTTCACCGCCGAGTCGAGCAAATCCTGGCAATCCACCAGCCCGAAAATCGGCTTCGAATACGCCTGGACCCCACACCTGAACCAGTACGCCTACGTCGCCAAGGGCTTCAAGGCAGGCGGCTACGACAACCGCGCACCGACCCAGGCCGCCGCCGAACAGGCGTTCTCCCCGGAAGACGTGACCACCTGGGAAACCGGGGTCAAGGGCGACTTCTTCGACCAGCGCCTGCGGGCCAACGTCGCGGTGTTCTACAACGACTACAAAGACCTGCAAACCAACGCCTATGACCCGGCGCTGGGGGTGAGCCTGCGCACCAACGTTGGCCGTGCCCACACCTACGGCGTGGAGCTGGAAACCCTCACCGCCCTGAGCCGCGACCTGCAACTGACCGCCAACGTCGGCTACCTGCAAAGCAAGTACGACGACTTCCAGAACGCCAGCGGTGCCGGGGTGGATGCCAACGGCAAGCAGTTGGTGTTCTCGCCGCGCTGGAACGCCAGCCTGGGCCTGAACTACACCATCCCGGCCGGGCTGCCCGGCACTCTGCTTGCGGGCACCGATGCGCAGTTCCAGACCAAGTCCTACGCCAATGCGCTGAACGACGACATCCAGGAAATCCCGCAGCAAACCTTCTGGAACGCCAACACCCGCTACATCAGCGGCGACGGCCACTGGACCACCACCCTGGCGGTGAAAAACCTGCTGGACCGCGCCTACCCGCAGTCGGTGGGCTACGTGCCCTCCAGCGGCGCCCGCTACTACTCGGTCAACGACCCGCGAACCCTGTTGCTGACCGTGCGCTACGACCTCTGACGCTACTACCTCCAAAAGCACCGCTATCTCAAGGAGCGAATCATGGCTTTTACCCGCAGGGAACTGATTTCCCGCATTGCCGCCGTGGGCGGTTATTCCGCCGCTGTCAGCGCATTGGGCGCGCTGGGGCTGACGCCTCAGGCAGTGGCATCGAGCTTCACCCCGCTGCAATTGGGCAGCACCGGCAAAGGCAAGAGCGTGGTGGTGGTCGGCGCCGGAATCTCCGGGCTGGTCAGCGCCTATGAGCTGCGCAAGGCCGGTTTCAACGTGACGATCCTGGAAGCCCGTGACCGGGTGGGTGGGCGCAACTGGACGCTGCGCCGAGGCACCAAAGTCGACTTCGACGACGGCGTCAGCCAGACCGTCGACTTTGACGACGGGCAGTTTTTCAATGCCGGCCCGGCGCGGATTCCCAGCCACCACCAAACGATCCTCGGCTACTGCCGCGAACTGGGTGTGGAGTTGCAAGTGCTGGTCAACAGCAGCCGCAATGCCCTGGCCCGGCCGGACACGCAGCAGCCGGCGTTCCAACTGCGCCAGGCGGTCAACGACACCCGCGGCCAGCTCTCTGAACTGCTGGCCCGCACCGTCAGCCGCAAGGCGCTGGACCAGGACCTGAGCGTGGACGACCGCAAAGCCCTGCTGAGTTTCCTCAAGGTGTATGGCGACCTCAACGGCGACCTGCAATACAAGGGCTCGGTGCGTTCCGGCTACACCCGCGTGCCCGGCGCCGGCGACCAGACCGGCGTGACCCGCGCGCCGCTGGAGCTGCAAACCCTGCTCAATCCCAAGCTGTGGGGCGCGCTGGTGTTCGATGAAATACCTGAGTTTTCCTCCACCATGTTCCAGCCGGTGGGCGGCATGGACCGCATTCCGTATGCCTTCTACGAACACCTGAAAGATGCGGTGCGTTTCAACGCTGAGGTCAGCGATATCCAGACGTCGGAGCAAGGCAGTCGCATCAGCTACCGCGACCGTCTCAGCGGCAAGACCCAGACCCTGAGCGCCGACTACGCCATCGTCACCGTGCCCTTGCCGCTGCTGGCCAAGCTTGCGAGCAACTTCACGGCACCGTTCAAGCAGGCGATCCAGACCGCACAAAGCGACCAGGCCAACAAGGTGGCGTGGCAGGCACCGCGCTTCTGGGAAACCGACTTCAACATCTACGGCGGCCTGTCGTACCTCGACCATGAAGTCAAAGGCTTGTGGTACCCCAGCGACCGTCTCAACAGCGCCCAGGGGATTCTGGTGGCGGCCTACAACACCAGCGAATCGGCCCAGGCCTTCAGCCAGAAATCCCTGGCCGAACAGTTCGCCTCTTCACGCCAGGCGGTGGAGCTGCTGCACCCCGGCCACAGCACCAAGCTGCAAAAACCGGTGGCGATCAACTGGTCGAAAGTCAGCTACAGCAAGGGCCCGTGGATCGTCAACGACGAGGTCGGCGAAAGCGCCTATCGCGTGCTCAACGAACCTCAGGGCCGCACGTACCTGGCCAGCGACGCCCTCGCCCACGGCGGCGTCGGCATCTGGCAGAACAGCGCCGCCGATTCGGCACGGCGCATCGTCGCGCTGATCGGCCGCCATGCCGAACGCCAGCAACCGGGCGTTGCCGCCTGAAATTTCTCACTCAGGGAATGAACTCATGAAGACTCTTCTTGCAGGACTGCTGATGACCGCCACCACCCTCGCCGCCCACGCTGATGAGATCAAGCGCGTGCCGCTGCCCAACTCGAACTTCCCGATCTCGCTGGCAGTGTCGGTGCCACCGCAGACCGAGCTGCTGTTTGTCAGTGGGTTGCTGGCTGATGTGCATGACGCCAAGGCGCCGAAAGACTCGTTTGCCGCGTATGGCGACACGGCGATCCAGACCACTTCGATCCTGAACAAGCTCAAGGGTGTGCTGCAAAGCCAGGGGCTGGACCTGGGGGATGTGGTGCAGTTGCGGGTGTTCCTGGTGGGTGATCCTGCCAAGGGCGGCAAGCTGGATTTTGCCGGCTTGCAGGATGGCTACACGCCGTTCTTCGGCAGTGCCGAGCAACCGAAAAAGCCGGCGCGCACGGCGGTGCAGGTCGTCGCGTTGCCACTGCCCGGTGGGCTGGTAGAAATCGAAGCGGTTGCCGCGCGCAAACGCTGACAGGGACATCACCCGAGACCAAGGAGCTTCACTCTCATGCGAAAAATCAACTGGCTGACCACGCCTTTGTGGCGAGGGAGCTTGCTCCCGCTGGGGCGCGTAGCGGCCCCAAAACCTGACACCGCCGTTCTCCTGGAAAGCCGTGGCGCTGGCGTTGGGGCTGCTGCGCAGCCCAGCGGGAGCAAGCTCCCTCGCCACAGCAAGCTCCCTCGCCACAGCAAGCTCTCTCACCACAGCAAGCTTCCTGACCGCAAAAAGTTACACCGGCACAATCAACTGAAACTCCTGCCGCTCTCGCTGGCCTGCGGCCTGGCCTCCTTCGGCGTCGAATCCGCCGAAGACCGCTCTCCCACCCTCGACACCGTGGTGGTCACCGGCAACCGTGGCGCCGAGCAACGCACGGTTACCACCAGCCCCACGCCGATTGATGTGATCAGCGGCGAACAACTGCGGGCCGTGGGCAAGCCGAGCCTGCTGGAAGCCCTGGGCAAACTCATTCCCTCGTTCAATCTGCCCGACCGCGCCGGTTGGGACGCCAGCGGCGTGGTGCGCTCGGCCACGTTGCGCGGCCTCACCGCTTCCCACGTACTGGTGCTGGTCAACGGCAAGCGCCGCCACACCAGCGCCACCCTTAACATCAACGGCATCAACAGCGGCGCCGCTCCCAGCGACCTGGACCTGATCCCGGTAGCCGCCATCGACCATGTGGAAGTGCTGCGTGACGGTGCGGCGGCGCAGTACGGTTCGGATGCGATTTCGGGGGTGATCAATATCATCCTCAAGCAGACCACCGGCGGCAGCTCCGACACCACCCTGGGCCAGAACTACGACGGCAAGCGCGGCACCGGCCAGGAGGCGCTGAACTATGGCTTTGCGGTGGGCGAAGCCGGGGTGCTCAACGTGTCCCTCGACACCCGCTACCAGGAGCGCGACAACAAGGCCGGCAGCAACGGTTACAGCAGCCATTACTACCCGCTGGCCGATGGTTCACCCGACCCGCGCGAAGCCACCTCCAGCCACCACACCTACAAAGGCTATGGTTCGCCCCGCAGCCAACTGGCCGACGTCGCCTACAACCTCGACCTGCCGCTGAACGACGACCTGACGCTGTACTCCTTCTCCACCCTCGCGACCCGGGAGAACAACGACGGCCAGAACTTCCGCCTGCCCAACGGCCGCAACACCATTACCACCGGCCCCAATGGTTACCCCAACGGCTACAGCCCGTACTGGCTGGTCAACGAGACCGACTTTCAATCGGCCTTCGGCGCGAAGAGCAATGACCTCGGCGGCGGCTGGGCCTGGGACCTGAGCAGCACCTACGGGCGCAACTACGCCAAGCAGCGCACCTACGACAACCAGAACCCGTCCCTGGGTGAAAGCACGCCGAACAAGTTCACCTCCGGGATCTACATCGCCGACCAGCTCACCACCAACCTGGACCTGAAAAACGCCTACGAGATCGGCCTGGCCAAGCCGCTGGATGTAGCGTTCGGCCTGGAGCACCGGCGCGAAAGCTACGAGACCCGCGCCGGCTCCGAGGCATCGTATATCGATGGCGGCTACGTGTTCCCCGCGGGCCATCCACGGGCCGGGCAGCGACCCGACCCGGGCGCCCAGGTCACCAACGGCATCCGCCCGGAAGACGCACAGAAGATCAGCCGCAACAGCGTCGCCAGCTATGTCGACCTGGGCTTCTACCCCACCGAGCAGTGGTACGTCGGCGTGGCCGGGCGCTACGAGCATTACAACGAAGGCGTCGGCGGTACCCGCAGCGGCAAGCTCAGCACTCGGTATGCGTTCAACCCGGTATTCGCCCTGCGCGGCACCGTGAGCAACGGCTTTCGTGCGCCGTCCCTGGCCAACGAAATCTTCACCGCGCGCTCTACCGGGTTCGACACCATCAACGGGGTGTACCAGTCATATAACTACGTGATCCTGCCGGTGGATTCCGCCGGTGCCCAGGCCCTGGGCGCCAAGGCGCTGAAGCCGGAGCGCTCGACCAACTTCAGCCTCGGTTTCGCCCTGACCCCAAGCGACGACTTGAGCCTGACGGTGGACGGCTACGTGATCAACCTGCGGGACCGCCTGGTGCTCAGCGAACGCTTCCAGGGCCCGGGCATTGCGGCGTTGCTGGACGGCATCGGCGTACCGGCCACGGCGGGCGCGCAGTACTTCACCAACGGCGCCAACACCCGTACCTCCGGCGTGGACGTGGTGGGCAACTACCGGCAAAACCTCGACCGCTATGGCTCGGTGAAATGGACCGCGGCGCTGAACTACAACCACACGCAAATCCTCAGCGTCAACGACACCCCGGCGCAGCTCGCCGCCCTGGGCGACTTCCAGTTGATGGGCCGCCAGTCGCGCGCGCTGATCACCAAGACCTCACCCAGCAGCAAGATGATCTTCTCTGCCGACTGGGCGATCCACGACTTCGACGTCAACCTGCGCTTGACCCGCTACGGCACCTACACCGAGGTCAACAGCTCCAGCGACCCGAGCCTGGACCGCACCTATTCGGCCAAGTGGATCACCGACCTCGACGTGGCGTACGCGATCACCAAGCAACTGACGGTGGCCGTGGGCGCGCAGAACCTGTTCGACAAATACCCGGATCACATCGGCGTGAAGAACTCCTCGTTCGGCGACAACTGGGGCAGTTATTCGCCGTTCGGGTTTACCGGCGGGTATTACTACAGCCGGGTGCAGTATGCGTTCTGAGTGCACCTCCCCTGTAGGAGCGAGCTTGCTCGCGAAAAACGCAAGGGCAATGGGTGCTTCCAGGATGCCCGCGCCATCGTTAACGTCCTTCGCGAGCAAGCTCGCTCCTACAGGGGGACGTACGTTTGACTAGCAACCGCCGGCCAGGCGTTCACGCAAGAACTCGATCAACGCCTGCACCGGGCGCGAGCTCTGGCGGTGCTGGGGGTACACGGCGGAAAGGGTCAGGGACTCGGGCGCGAAGTCTTCCAGCAGCGTCACCAGCCGGCCATCCTGCAGGGCTTGGGCGACGATAAAGTTCGGCAAATAGGTGATGCCCAATCCTGCCACCGCAGCATCCCGCAGCAACTCGCCATTGTTGACGCGCATGCGCCCGCTGACGTTGCGGGTGTGGGGTTTGCCGTCGACCTTGAAGTGCCATTGCACCTGGCGGCCATGGCCGTAGGGCAGGCATTCGTGGTCGCCCAGGTCGTCGGGGTTCCGGGGCGTACCGTGGCGGGCCAGGTAGTCCGGGCTGGCGCAGTACACGCGTTGCACGCTGGCGATGCGCCGGGCGATCAGGGTCGAGTCTTCGAGGATACCGATGCGCAGCACCAGGTCGTAGCCTTCGCTGATCAGGTCTACCGGGCGGTCGCTCAGGTCCACTTCCACCGTGACGTGGGGGTGGCGTTGCAGGAACAGCGGCAGCAGGCAGCCCAGGTGCGCCATGGCGAACGACAGCGGCGCGCTCAGGCGAATGGTGCCACGGGGGTCGGTGTTCTGGCCGGCGATGCCCTGCTCCACTTGCTCGACTTCACTGAGCAGGCGCAGGGCGGATTCGTAGTAGCTCTGGCCCAGGGGCGTGACGTCCAGGCGGCGCGTGGAGCGGTTGAGCAGGCGCACGCCCAGGCGTTCTTCCAGCTGGATCAGGCGGCGGCTGACAAATTGCTTGGACAGCCCAAGGTGTTCGGCGGCGGCGGTGAAACTGCCGGATTCCATGACCTGGCAAAACAGGCGCATGTCTTCGAAGGGGTTCATTGTCGCTTCTCGGTGGACGCTGAAGCTCTTTATAACCGGGTTGTCGCATCACCATCAATCAAATGTCGATACCCCTGTGGCGAGGGAGCTTGCTGTGGCGAGGGAGCTTGCTCCCGCTGGGCTGCGTAGCGGCCCCAAAAATCCTGGGAGCGCTTCGCACTCCAGCGGGAGCAAGCTCCCTCGCCACAAGGAGGTTGCTTCGGCCCTGAGGTTACTTCGCCGCCAGCGCCGAGTAGCTGTTCATCAGGTTGCGGTAGTTGGGAATGCGCGGCGACAGCAAGTTGGCCAGGCCTTCCATGTCGTTGCGCCAATCCCCTTGCAGCTCGCAGGCCACCGAGAACCAGTTCACCAGTTGTGCACCGGCAGCCGTCATGCGGGCCCACGCGGCCTGTTGCACGGTTTCGTTGAAGGTGCCCGATGCATCGGTAACCACGAACACTTCAAAACCTTCGGCCAGGGCCGACAGCGTCGGGAAGGTCACGCACACGTCAGTCACCACACCGGCGATGATCAGTTGCTTGCGCCCGGTGGCTTTCACCGCCTGGACGAAATCTTCGTTGTCCCACGCGTTGATCTGGCCAGGACGCGGGATGTACGGCGCGTCCGGGAACAGTTCTTTCAGCTCCGGCACCATCGGGCCATTGGGGCCGTTTTCGAAGCTGGTGGTGAGGATGGTCGGCAGCTTGAAGAACTTGGCCAGGTCCGCCAGGGCCAGCACGTTGTTCTTGAATTCGTTGGGCGAGAAATCCTGTACCAGCGAAATCAGGCCGGTCTGGTGGTCCACCAGCAGTACCACGGCGTCATCTTTGTTCAGGCGTTTGTAAGACATGGGAATACTCCTTTGGGGTTGATTCAGAAGGCAAAACACGAGCAGCCAAACGCGCCCCAGAAACCCTGGAAGTCGCTGACCGGCACGCTCGACAGACGCGCCCGCTCATGGCTATGGGAATGCACGCCACACGGGCCGCTGCACTGGTGCACCTGGGCCTGCAGCGGTGACGCCGGGCGCCAGTGGCCTGGCACCTTGACCACCGGCGACCAGTCCGGCAGTACCGGCACGCTGGGTGGCGCGAAGTCTTCAAAGTCGCCGGCGCCGTACACCACCTTGCCGCCGACCACGGTCAGTACCGATTCGATCCACTTGATGGCTTCTTCATCGACGCTGAAGAAGTCCGCCGACAGTGCCGCCACGTCCGCCAGTTGGCCGACCTTGATCTGGCCTTTCTTGCCCTGTTCGGACGAGAACCAGGCGCTGCCGTGGGTGAACAGTTCCAGGGCGGTCAGCCGGGGCAAGCCTTCGGCGTGCAGTTCCAGCCCGCCCACGGTGCGGCCGCTGACCATCCAGTACAGCGAGGTCCAGGGGTTGTAGCTCGACACCCGGGTGGCGTCGGTGCCGGCGCCCACCGGCACGCCTTCGGCGAGCATGCGCTTGATCGGCGGCGTGGCCTCGGCGGCCTTGGCGCCGTAGCGCTCCACAAAGTATTCGCCCTGGAATGCCATGCGGTCCTGGATCGCGATGCCGCCGCCCAGTGCTCGCACCCGCTCGATGTTCTGCGGGGTGATGGTTTCGGCGTGGTCGAAGAACCATGGCAGGCCGTTGAACGGAATGTCGCGGTTGACCTTCTCGAAGACGTCGAGCATCCGTGAGATCGATTCGTTGTAAGTAGCGTGCAGGCGGAACGGCCAGCGCTGCTCTACCAGGTGGCGCACCACCGGTTCCAGTTCCTGCTCCATGGTCAGGGGCAGGTCCGGGCGCGGCTCAAGGAAGTCTTCGAAGTCGGCCGCCGAGAACACCAGCATTTCGCCGGCGCCGTTGTGGCGCAGGTAGTCGTCGCCCTGGTGCAGGGTCACGCTGCCGGTCCAGTTCTTGAAGTCGCTGAGTTCTTCCTTGGGCTTCTGGGTGAACAGGTTGTAGGCGATGCGCACGGTCAGTTGCTCATCCTTGGCCAACTGTTCGATCACCGCGTAGTCGTCGGGGTAATTCTGGAAACCGCCGCCGGCGTCGATGGCACTGGTGAGGCCCAGGCGGTTGAGTTCGCGCATGAACTGGCGGGTGGAGTTCACCTGGTATTCCAGGGGCAGTTTCGGGCCCTTGGCCAGGGTCGCGTAGAGAATCATCGCGTTGGGCCGCGCCACCAGCATGCCGGTGGGGTTGCCGTTGCTGTCGCGCACGATCTCGCCGCCGGGCGGGTTCGGTGTGTCCTTGGTGTAGCCGGCCACCCGCAGGGCTGCGCGGTTGAGCAAGGCGCGGTCATACAGGTGCAGCACGAACACCGGCGTGTCGGGGGCGGCCTGGTTGAGTTCGTCGAGGGTGGGCATGCGTTTTTCGGCGAACTGGAATTCGTTCCAGCCGCCCACCACCCGCACCCACTGCGGCGTGGGCGTGCGGTCGGCCTGGTCCTTGAGCATGCGCAGGGCATCGGCCAGGGACGGCACGCCTTCCCAGCGCAGTTCGAGGTTGTAGTTCAGGCCGCCACGGATCAGGTGCAGGTGCGAGTCGTTGAGGCCGGGGATCACGGTGCGGCCCTTGAGGTCGATGACCTGGGTGCCGCTGCCGCGCAAGGCCAGGGCTTCGCCGTCGGTGCCTACCGCGACGAAGCGCCCCTGGTGGATGGCGACTGCCGTGGCGCGAGGGTTTTCACGGTCCACGGTGTGGAACTGGCCATTGAACAGAATCAGATCGGCGTTCATAGGGTTTCCTTTACAGAGGCTTCAAGCCAGGGCGCGAACAGGCGTGTGGCAGCCGGCATCAGCAGGTAAACCACCAGTACAACGATGGTCAGGGTGACCAGGAAGGTGGCGACGATGTAGTTGGACAGGAACGGATGCAGCCTCAGGACCGGGCCCCAGATGATGGGCACCAGCAAGGTCAGCGGCAGGATCACCAGCAGCGTGACCACCGCCTGCTTCCAGCGCGGCGGCTTGGCGGCGTTATCGGCCAGGGGCGAAAACCAGAACTCGTTGACCGCGCCGATCTCGGTCTGGTCGCCGTCGGCCAGCATTGGCGTGGCTTCGTTGATCAGCGCCTGGCGTTGGGGTGAATCCAGCCAGCGCTCCAGGTCGTCGGTGGAGCGGTAGCGCAGCACACAAGTGAACAGTACAAGGCCGCCCTGCTTGCTGCGCACCACGTCGACGCCCAGGTGGCCCGGGCGTTCACCGGCGATGCGCACGATGCGCCGCAGCCAGGCTTCGTAGTCGGCTTCAAGGCCGGGTTTGATGCGGTGCTTGACCACCAGGGTGACCACCTCGTCCGGGCCGCCTTGCCGCGCTGCTGAGTCCATCGTGCTCCTCCCGTAAATACCTAAGCGATGACCGCAGTGTGGGGTCAGGTGCCACGGAAAAATTGGATGTACGTGCTCTGTTACAACGCCCGGGACATGTGTTCGCCAATTCGCGAGCGCAACCAGCGTTCCGCCGGATCATTGTCGTGCACCCCGCTCCACACCATCGACAGCTCTGCCGCATCGATGGCAAACGGTGGGTCCTCGGCCCGCAACCCGCAGCCTTCGATCAGCGCGCACGCGGCATAATCGGGCACCGTCGCGATCATCTCGCTGCCGGCCAGCAGCGCCCGCAACCCACTGAATTGCGGCACCGCCAACACCACCCGTCGCGCCCGGCCGATGCGCGCGAGGTCCAGGTCGATGTTGCCGCTCAAGTCACCGGAAAACGAAACCATGGCATGGGGCCGTGAACAGTAGTCATCCAGGGTCAACGGCTCGGGCCGGTCGTCCCCCCGCAGGACCTTGCACGGAATATCCCGCAGCTTCTTGCGCTTGGCATTGGCCGGCAGCTCGGTGGTGTAGCTGACCCCCACGGAAATCTCGCCACTGGCCAACAACGCCGACATCAACAAGTAGTTTGCCCGCCGCACCACCACGATGATCCCCGGTGCCTCTTCGCGCAGCTGGCTGAGCAACGGCGGAAACAAGCCGAACTCGGCGTCATCCGACAGCCCGATGCGAAACACGGCACAGCTGGTGGACGGGTCGAAGTCCTTTGCACGGCTGACCGCGCCGGAAATGGTGTCCATGGCCGGTTGCAACTCCTTGAGGATCGCCACTGCCCGTGGCGTGGGCTCCATGCCGCGACCATTGCGCAGCAGCAGCGGGTCATCGAACAGGTCGCGCAACCGGCCCAGGGCCGCACTCACTGCCGGCTGGCCCATGAACAGCTTTTCGGCCACCCGGGTCAGGTTCTTTTCGAACATCAGGGCCTCGAAAATCACCAGCAGGTTCATGTCGACACGGCGCAAGTCGTTGCGATTCATAGGGTTTCCCGGGAGGTGAGGACCTCGTCAGCTAACCACGTTCAAGGCGTGTGCAATTGCATGCCTGTGCTGTCTTTTTTCCGCAGTCACCTGGCGAAATTAACAACGATTAACTCGCCAGCCAGACAGCCCGGCGCCAAGAATACGGCCGTCTACACTGGACTTTCACTCACCGGGAACGCTCCCATCGACCACGGAATCTGTCATGGCCCGACTTGAGCAAATCGCACCTGACCGGCACGCGCACTCCCCCGCCACCGGCGGCCTGTGTACCCGCCGCGAACGCATGGTCAAACAGCTGATCCTGGCGAATCTTGGGGAAAGCCTGGAGGTCACCGAGCTGGCCCGCGCCTGCGCCCTGTCCCGCAGCCACTTCTCTCGCGCCTTTAAATGCACCACGGGCCTCTCTCCCCAGGAATGGATTCGGCAACAACGTATCCAGCGGGCCAAGGAATTGATCATCAGCTCTGGGTTGAGCCTGACCCAAATCAGCCAGGAATGCGGTTTTTGCGACCAGGCGCACTTCTGCCACATTTTCAGCCGCAGCGAAGGCGTGAACCCGATGACCTGGCGAAACCACCAACTGCGCGTGGTCGCCGCCTAGTGGTGATTGCACCCCGGCACAAACCTCTGGAATATGCACCACAGACCCCGCTCCAGAGACCGCGCATGAGCAACCCCAGCGACCAGGCCATGCATTTCGGCCCCTACCGGATCCACCCGCGCCAGCGCGTGGTGCTGGAGGGTGGCCGGCCGTTGCGCCTGGGCCGCAGGGCGGTGGATATCCTGCTGATTTTGCTGGAGCACGCCGGCCAGGTGGTGAGCAAGCAGGAGCTGATCGCCCGGGTCTGGCCCAAGACCGTGGTGGAGGATGGCAACCTGCGGGTGCACATGGCGGCCCTGCGCAAGGCCCTGGGCGACGGCCAGGCCGGGCAGCGCTATATCGTCACCGTGGCCCAGCGTGGCTACAGTTTTGTGGCACCCCTGAGTGTCGAGCCCACTGCATTGGAAGGCCACAGCCCAGGGGCCCATCCAGGGCACAACCTGCCGCTGCGCCGCACCCGGATGCTCGGGCGCCAGGCCCTGATCGAAAGCCTGGTGCAACAGTTGCCGCAACACCGCTTCATCACCCTCACGGGTGCCGGCGGTATCGGCAAGACCACCGTCGCCCTGCGGGTGGCCGAACTGCTGATCGGACGTTACCGCGACGGCATCCGCCTGCTGGACCTGGCGCCCCTGAGCCAACCCTCGATGATCTTGCCCAACCTGGCCGCCCTGCTGGAGCTGACGCCGCCCAGTCACGAGCCCTTGTGCGGCCTTGCCGGCCTGCTGCGTGAGCGCCAGATGTTGCTGGTGATCGACAACTGCGAGCACCTGCTCGACGACATTGCGCTGATCAGCGAAACCCTGCTGCGCAGTGCCCCCCAGTTGCACATCCTGGCCACCAGCCGCGAAGCGCTGCGCGCCGAAGGTGAGTTCGTGCAACGCCTGGAGCCTTTGGCGTGCCCGCCGGCCACTGGCGATCGCGCCGAAGCCATGGCGTACCCGGCGCTGCAATTGCTGGTGGAGCGGGCGCTGTCGCGCTGGGACGGCTTTGAACTGAGTGACGCCGACCTGCCCCTGGCCATTGATATCTGCCGGCGCCTGGACGGCATTCCCTTGGCGATCGAACTGGTGGCGGCGCAAATCGAGCGCTTTGGCCTGAAGGGTTTGCTGGTGCAGATGGAGGATAATTTCCGCCTGTTGACCCGCGGCCGGCGCAGCGCCCTGCCCCGGCACCAGACCCTGCGCGCCACCCTGGAGTGGAGCTTCGATCTGCTGACCACCTGCGAACAGGTGTGCCTGCGCCGCCTGGCAGTGTTCCGGGGAGGCTTCACCCTGGAGTCGGCGGCGGCGGTGATCGCAGCTGAGCACATTGAACCGACGCAGGTGCTGGGTTCGATCACGCAGTTGGTGGCCAAGTCCCTGCTCACCGTTGAGGTGGGCGATGAAGAGGTGGCTTATCGGCTGCTGGACATCACCCGCACCTATGCCCTGGAGAAACTCAGTGCCGCCTGCGAGCTGGAGGCCAGCCGTGAGCGACACGCCGCCCGATGCCTGACCCTGATGAATCAGGCGCAAGCCGACTGGGAACGAGTGCCCACCCAGCAATGGCTCGACCGCTATGCAGCGTGCCGCGAAGATGTGCGGGCTGCCCTCGACTGGGGGTTGAGCCAGGCCGGCGCGCCGCTGCTGGCCATCCGCTTGACGGTCAGCGCGATGCCGCTGTGGCAGGAACTGTCGCTGCTCACCGAACATGGTTTGTATGTGGGCAAGGCCCTGGCGTTGCTTCAACAGTCGGCTGCACCCTGCGCGCACTTGCACCTGCAACTGCAATTGGCCCTGGGCAGCTTTTCCTATCACACCCAGGGCGCAACCCCGCAGACCATCAACGCCTTTGAGCAGGCACGGCAACTGGCCGAAGGCAGCCACGATCTCGCCGGCCAGCTCAGGGCCGTGTCCGGCCATATGGCAGTCAACCTGTGCAACGGCAATTACCGCCAGGCCCTGCGCCAAAGCCTGCATTTTGACCGCCTGGACCCCAACGCCCTACCGCTGCTGGACTTGAGCGCACAACGCCTGCGGGTACTGGCGCAACATTTCGCCGGCAACCAGGCGCTGGCGCGGCACAACGCCGAACAGGTGATGCAACGCATGGCCCACAGCGGCCATCTCAATCGGTTTACCCATGGATTTGGCGTGCAATACGACCAGAGCGTGGCGTCGCTGACGGTGCTGGCGCGCATCCTCTGGCTCCAGGGTTTCCCGGAACGCGCCTGGCGCACCGCGCGCCAGGCGCTGGAGCTGGCGCTGCAAATCAATCACGGCACCTCGATCTGCTACACACTGGCCCTCGCGGGTGTGGTCATTGCCCACTACAACGGCGACGACGGGGCCGCAAGATCAATGCTGGAGCTGTTGGCGCAGCAGGCTCGAAAACACTCGGTGCTGCTGTTCGACACCTGGGCCAGGCATTACGCGTGGGCACTGGACGGCGTGGTGCACCAGGACGCCACCCCGGGCATGGGCCTGATCAGGGACATCGTGGTGACCCTGCACACCCGGGAGGTGGATGAGGCCTGCTTCGAACGCGCCCGCCAGGGTGCTGCGGGCTGGTGCACCGCAGAGATCCTGCGGGCGCGGGCCGAAACCCTGCTGCGCCAGGCTGCCCCCTCCACAACGCAGGTGGCTGAAGCCCTGTTGCTGGAAGCGCTGGGGCTGGCTCATCAGCAGGGAGCCTTGGCCTGGGAACTGCGCAGCGCTATGTCACTGGCCCGGTTATGGCAGCGCGAGGGCCGATACGCCGCCGCGCGCGACCTGTTGCAAAGCGTCCATGGGCGCTTTACCGAAGGGTTTTCCACACCGGACCTAGTGAGCGTGCGCGGCCTGCTCGACGAACTGCACCACAAACTGCCGGCCTGAAAACGGCCCAAGGTAATGCCCGTAGCCCTGCTGCAACAGGGCCACCTGGTCGGGGTCACCCAGGCGGGCCAACGCGTAGGCGCGTACGCTGTTGAGCAGGCGATAACGCCGGGGGCCGGGGCCAGGTTCGACGGTCAGCAGCGAGGTGGCTACCAACCGTGCCAGCAGATAAGGCAAGTCGGCGTGTTCCAGTTCCGTGCCGGCAATCAGCGCGCCCAGTGTCGGCACAGTCACCGCCATCTTGAACAAGCCCAATTGGAGAAACAGCCAGCGCTCCGGCAGGCTCAAGCGCTCGTAGGTCCAGTCCAGTGCCGCGCTCATGGATTGATGACGCCCAACGGCCGTGCGCCGCCCGCGAGTCAGCACCAGCAAGCCATTCGCCAACTGCACTTGCAGGCCCTTGATGCCCAGGGCATCGACCTGGGCCGCCGCCAGTTCCAGAGCCAGCGGGATACCGTCGAGGCGCCGGCAGATATCCCGCAGGGGCGCCAGGTCTTGCCTGCGTAAGCCAAAGCCCTGTTGGCAAGCCTGGGCCCGGCTGACAAATAACTGCACTGCTGGATAAGCCAGCGCGTGTTCGACATCGGCCAATGCCGACAACGGCGGCACTGCCAGCGCCGGCACCCGCTGAACCCACTCGCCGGGAATGTGCAAGGCTTCGCGACTGCTCAGCAACAGCGTCACCCCGGGCGCCATTTCCCGTAGCGCGAACACCAGGTTGCGACACGCGGCCAATGCCTGTTCACACCCATCAAGGACCAACAGCAATTGCCGCGACGCCAGTTGCCGGCAAAAACCTTGCAACGTGCCACCCGGTTCAACGGCGATCCCGAGTACCTTGGCCAGTTCACCGACCACACCCGATAGCTGGCGGATACCGGCCAACTCCACCCGCCACACACCGTCGCGATAACGCGCCAGCACCTGCTCGGCCAGGTGCAGGGCCAGGGTAGTTTTACCGACGCCCGCGCACCCGGTGAGCGTCATCAGCGATTGCCCCGGCAAACGTCGTGCAAGGGCATGCGCCAGCGGATCCAGGCCAAACACCGGGACAAGACGAGCCGGCAGGTTATGTTCAGGTAAAGGCTGCGCAGGTTCCGCGTGCAGCGGCTGCGTCGCGACAAAACAATAGCCGCGCTGCGGCAGGTTGATGATATAGCGCCGCCCGCCCTCGCCATCGGCCAGGGCACGGCGCAAGGCCGCGATGTGCACCCGCAGGTTGTTCTCCTCCACCACGCTGCACGGCCACACCCGGGCGATCAGCGTCGCCTTGCTGACAAACTCCCCGGCCTGCTCCACCAGCACCGCAAGAATGTCCAGGGCGCGCCCACCCAACGGCAGCGGCCTGCCCTCTTCGCACACCAGGCGCTGCTGGGGATAGAAGGTGAAGGGGCCGAAGCGCACTGCGCATTCCGGTTCAATCGTATGAAGGCTGTTCATGCTCGTCAAAGCGCTGAAACACCCGGCCTTGGGCGTCTGCGCATCCTTTTCCATGGGACTGACAGCTATCTTGCCAGCTACCGGTGACAGGACAATGCTGGCACAGGGATCCACACGGACATTCAGGTGCGCCAGACGGACATCAGCTGAATTGCTGGCGGTATTGGGTTGGGTTCAAGCCGAGTTTTTCACTGAACAGAAAACGCATGTGTCGCACGCTGCCAAAGCCTGCGTGAAACGCGACGGTCTTGAGCGGCAGGTCGCTGCTCTCCAGCAAGTGCCGGGCGCGATCGATGCGCGCACCTTGCAGGAAGGCCATCGGGGTCATCTGCACTTCCTTGGCGAACACCCGTGCAAAGTGCCGCGTACTCATGCCCGCCAATTGCGCCATGGACTCGATGGTAAAGGCCTGGTCCAGCCGCTCCAGCACGTGGGTCTGCACCCGGGTAATCGCAGTTTCCTGAGGGGCCACCGCAGCGGTCATCGGGCTGAACTGGGCTTGCCCGCCCTGGCGCTTCATGACCACCAGCAACACCTTGGCCACATCGACCGCCACTTGCTTGCCGTGGTCCTGGGCGACGATGGACAGCGCCAGGTCAATGCCCGCCGTCACGCCGCCCGAGGTGATGAGACGACCGTCCTGCAAGTAGATGCGGTCGGTCTCGACGATGGCCTTGGGAAAGGCCTTGATCAGCCGCTCGGTGTAATGCCAATGGGTGGTCACGCGCTGGCCGTCCAGCAAGCCCGCGTACCCCAGTACGAAGGCGCCGGTGCAGATGGAGCCGAACCGCCCGGCGCGGGGCGCGGCCGCCTTGAGCCACGGCAACAAGGCCGGGTGGCATTCGTTGTAGGCACCGGGGCCGCCGGGCACCAGTAGCAAGTCATACGCCTCGTGGGCCTGATCCAGTGGCAGGTCGGGGTGCACCACCACGCCATTGGAGGCCCGCAGCGGCCCAGGCTCGGTCCCGAGGGTCAGGATCTGATAGTGGGCGGACGGTTCCAGATAGCGATTGGCAATGGAGAACACTTCCAGCGGCCCGGCCATGTCGAGCAGGAGGAAGTCGGGAAACAGCGCCATGGCCACGGTTTTCATTGTAGGGAATTGTCCATTCAGGGAGATGAATCCACGCATTATGGCATGCCATCAACTGTCAACTGATACAGGACAGTCATTCCGATTTCAGCTTCTTAATCAACCTATCGCTAACCAGTAACCTTCTGCTCACACCGAAGCCCTGCATCTCGCAGCCAGCTTCCCTTGAGGAGAACACCCCATGCTGACCCTTCGCAAAGCCTCGGAACGCGGCGCCGCCAATCACGGTTGGTTGAAGTCGTTTCACACCTTCTCGTTCGCCAACTACTGGAATCCCAAGGAGCAAGGTTTTTCCGACCTGCTGGTGATCAACGATGACCGGGTTGCCGCCGGCAAGGGCTTCGGCCAGCACCCGCATCGCGACATGGAGATTTTCTCCTATGTGCTCGAAGGCGCCCTGGAACACAAGGACACCCTGGGCACCGGCTCGGTGATTCGCCCAGGCGATGTGCAACTGATGAGCGCCGGCAGCGGCGTGGCCCACAGCGAGTTCAACCACAGCCACACCCAGGGCGTGCACTTCCTGCAAATCTGGATCGTGCCGAATGTGGCCGGCGCCGAACCGCGCTATCAGCAAGAGCACTTCACCGAAGCGCAAAAACGCGGCCGGTTGCAGTTGATCATTTCGCCGGAAGGCACCGATGGCGCCCTTGGCGTGCGCCAGGATGCGCGGGTGTATGCCGGGCTGTTCAACGGCTTTGAAACCGCGAGCCTCACCCTGGCCCCGGAGCGCTATGCCTACATCCATGTGGCGCGGGGCAGCGTTGAAGTCAACGGCCAGCGCTTGCACGAAGGCGATGGTGCCCGAGTGCGCGATGAACGGGAGATTCACCTGAGCCATGGCGAGAATGCCGAAGTGCTGGTGTTCGACCTGCGCCCTCGGGAACTGCCTGAAATGCCGTGATGGTCGGCGCGATGGCCCGGGAAAACGGGCCATCGCTGGCGTCGATAGTCACCATCAGCGCAATGAAGTTCTCTAAAAAAATCCACCGCGTACCATCACATCCATACCAACCAATGACATCCCGGAGCACACCATCATGAAACGCCAACTCTTGCTTAGCCTCACTTTCTCGGTACTTGCTGTAAGCGCCTTTACCCAACCTGCCCTCGCTGAAGGCGGCGCGGATCGCCTGATGGACAGCCGCGTGGCTGAGGGTGGTTCGGACCGTTTGCTGGAACGTCGTGTGGCGGAAGGTGGTTCTGATCGGTTGCTGGAACGTCGTGTAGCTGAAGGTGGTGCTGATCGTCTTCAAGAAAACCGCGTGGCTGAAGGTGGTGCTGACCGTCTTCAAGAAAACCGTGTAGCTGAAGGTGGTGCAGAGCGTCTTCAAGGCAACCGTGTAGCCGAAGGTGGTGCAGACCGCCTGATGGAAAACCGCGCATAACCCCAGCTGTTTGCGGTTCACCCCCAGCCGGCCTGATCAGCCGGCTTTTTTTCGCCTGCTGTTTACCACTCTTCAACAGCGCCACAAAACCCTGTGGCGAGGGAGCTTGTGTGGCGAGGGAGCTTGCTCCCGCTGGGCTGCGCAGCAGCCCCAATGAATGCACCGCATTTCTTCAAGGAGACCCCATTGGCAGGTTTTAGGGCCGCTTCGCAGCCCAGCGGGAGCAAGCTCCCTCGCCACGCAAGCTTCCTCGCCAACGTAAGTCGCCGTTCGCGGTTAACACAGCTCACGATCCAGCCACACTACCGCCTTGCCAATCTGCTGCCTGGCTTCAATCCGTGCATGCACCTGCTGAACCTGTTCCAGGGTGTAATGCCCTTCGATATCCACCGTCAGCGAACCCTCAAGCATCGCCGCGAACACCGCATTGGCACGCCGTTGCACAGTCGGGCCGTCGGCCATGTGGTCGTTCAGCCGTGGGCGGGTCAGGAACAGTGAGCCAGCCTCCCCCAACTCCATCGGGTCCAGATCAGTGATCGAGCCGGAGACATTGCCGTAATTGACGATCAACCCCCGCGTACGACAGGCCTTGAAACTTTCCCGCAACGTGGCCTTGCCCACCGAATCGAACACCACGTCCACACCCTGCCCTTCGGTTGCCGACAATACCCGCTCGGCAAATCCCTCGTATTGCCATGCCTGATCAGCGCCACGCTGACGGGCAATCGCACATTTTTCGGCACTGCTACCGGTGGTGAATACCGTGGCGCCGAGTCGATGGGCCATCTGCACCAGCAACTGGCCGATGCTGCCGGAAGCCGCATGGATCAAGCAGCTGTTGCCCGCCTGCAACCGGGCCACATCTTCAATCAGGTAGTGCGCCGTGCAGCCCTGAAACATCGACGCCGCCGCCTGATCGAAGCCGATCGCATTCGGAATTTGCGCCACCCGCGCCGCAGGCACACTGGCGTATTCAGCGAACGCGCCCCAGGAGATGCACCACGCCACCCGATCGCCCGGCGCCAGATGGCTTACGCCCTCGCCCACTTCCACCACCACACCGGCGCCTTCCATGCCCAGGGTGCACGGCAGGCGCACCGGGTAAGTCACCGATTGGGCGTACTTGCCCTGGCGGGTGTGTACATCCATAAAGTTGATCCCGGCGCAGGCCACCTTGATCAGCACATGGCCGGGCGTCACCCGGGGCTTGGGCATATCCAGACGCAGTTGAACGACCTCAGGGCCGCCGTAGGTTTCAAGGGTGAGGGCTTTCATCGTGGGACAACTCCATTTGCGGTGGGAATGCGCCATGGTAAAAGGCACCACTCTGTACGAGAATTCCCCAATACCTCCCACCCTCCGTGCGGAAATAACCCGATGTTTGATTGGCAGGATCTGTATTTCTTCACCGTACTGGCGCGTACCCGGTCGCTGTCGGCGGCCGCCCGCGAGCTGCAGGTGGAACACGCCACCGTGGGCCGACGCGTCGATGCCTTGGAAAAAGCCCTCGGCGTCAAACTGGTGGACCGCCTGCCCCGCAGCCGGCCACTCACCGAGGAAGGCCTGGCACTGGCGAAACTGGCGGCCGGGATGGGCGAGATGGCCACTGAAGTGATGCGCCTGTCCCGCGTGGCCTCGATCGAGGTGGCCGGCACTGTGCGGGTCAGTTGCCCGCCGTCGATTGCCATCCACTGCATCGCACCCCACGTTGCACGGTTCAGGACGCAGTATCCCAGGCTGAATATCGTGTTGATGTCCTCGACGACCCTCGCCGCCCTGGACAAAGGCGAAGCCGATATCGCCCTGCGTACCGTGCGTCCCGACGAAGAAGCGCTGGTGCGCAGAAAGGTCGGCGCCGTGCGTTTCGGCCTTTATGCCACGCCCGAGCTCAAGCAGTTACCCGCCGAACAGTGGACGTTCATTGCCTATGACGCCACCCGCGACCACCTGCCCCAACAGGCGTGGATGCATCAGGTGCGCGGCAACCGCACGATTGCCTTTGCCGCCAGCGACCTGATTACCCAGCAGATGGCCGCCCGGGCCCAGGTCGGCGCGGTGGTGTTGCCCACGCTGGTGGGTGATCACGACGCGGCATTGGTGCGGCTGGCAACGAATACCGAAGGCCCGGTTCGCGATATCTGGCTGACGGTGTATCCCGACATGCGCCGCTCGCCTTCGGTGAAGGTGGTGATGGAGTTTCTGGTGAGTTGCATCGAAGGCGAGCCGCAGTTGCGGCGGTGAAGCTGATTACTGCGCCGCGTACTGCTCGTCGCTGACCTGCTCCATCCAGTCCACCACCTTGCCGTCGAGCATTTCGTTGATCGCGATATGGATCATGGCGGTGTTGGCCGTGGCGCCATGCCAATGCTTGACCCCGGGGGCAATCCACACGGTGTCGCCGGGGCGAATTACCCGCACTGGCTGGCCCCATTCCTGAACCTGCCCCAGGCCTGCGGTCACGATCAATGTCTGCCCCAGGGGATGGGTGTGCCATGCAGTACGTGCGCCCGGCTCAAAGGTGACGAAGGCGCCGGTGACGCGCGCGGCGTCGGTACCCTTGAAAGGTGAGTCCACACGCACCGTGCCGGTGAAATAATCCGCCGGGCCTTTGGCTGAAGGCTGGGAACCGTTGGGCATAATGGTCAGCATGGGGGGCTCCTGTGCCTGTGAGTCGAGTGCCAGTAATGAGAGTGAAAGCGCAGTGGCTGCGAGGCTGGTTTTCATAGGCCGGTCATCCGTTCCAGGGCTTCGGGATAGCGGTCGCCGTGCACAGCGATGTTGGCAGCGGCGACGTCCAGCTCACTGAGTTCTGCCGCGCTGAGCTGCACCTCCACCGCTCCAAGGTTTTCGGTCAGGCGCGAGGTTTTGGTGGTGCCCGGAATCGGTACGATCCAGGGTTTCTGGGCCAGCAACCAGGCCAGTGCGATCTGCGATGGCGTGGCGTGTTTGCGCTGGGCGACCTGGCGCAGCAACTCCACCAACGCCTGGTTGGCCTGCAAGGCTTCAGGCGTGAACCGTGGCAAATTGCTGCGAAAGTCCGAGCTGTCAAAGGTGCTGTGACTGTCGAACTTGCCCGTCAGAAAGCCTTTGCCCAAAGGGCTGTAGGGCACCAGGCCAATGCCGAGCTCCTCCAGCAGTGGCAACACCTCGGCCTCGGGCTTGCGCCACCACAGCGAGTACTCGCTTTGCAACGCGGTCACCGGTTGAACGGCGTGGGCGCGGCGGATGGTCGAGGCGCCGGCTTCAGACAAACCGAAATGCTTGACCTTGCCTTCCTGAATCAAATCCTTCACCGCGCCGGCCACCTCTTCGATCGGCACATTCGGGTCAACGCGATGCTGATAAAACAGGTCGATAACATCCGTCTTCAGGCGCTTGAGCGAGGCTTCGGCCACCTGGCGAATATGCTCCGGCCGGCTGTTGAGACCCGACCATTTGCCGTTGCCGGACGGGTCCAGGGCAAAGCCGAACTTGGTGGCGATCACCACCTGCTCACGCAGCGGCGACAGGGCTTCACCCAGCAGTTCTTCATTGATGAACGGGCCATAGACTTCGGCGGTATCGAAGAAGGTCACGCCTTGCTCAACGGCGTTGCGCAGCAAGGCAATCATCTGCTGTTTGTCCGCCGCGGGGCCGTAGCCAAAGCTCATGCCCATGCAACCGAGGCCCAGGGCCGAGACTTCAAGCTGGCTGTTACCGAGTGTGCGTTTAAGCATGGTCGTTCTCCGGAAAAAGGGGCTGATTCCAATCTAACAGTTACGAATTGTGATAATTAGCCGCTAGAATCCGAAAATACTTATGAGGATGACTCACCAATGCTCAGGGAAAACGCCAATGACCTGCTCGCCTTTCTGGCGGTAGCCCGTGAGCGCAGCTTTACCAAGGCGGCGGCCAAACTCGGGGTTTCCCAATCGGCGCTGAGCCATACCATCCGTGCCCTGGAGGCGCGCCTGGGGCTGCGCCTGCTGACCCGCACAACCCGCAGCGTGTCGCCCACCGAAGCCGGGCAACACTTGATCGACACGGTCGGGCCGCACTTCGATGAAATCCAGGTGGGCCTTGAAGGCCTGAGCCATTTGCGAGACAGGCCGTCCGGCACCCTCCGCATCAACGCCATGGACCACGCGCTGGAATTCATCCTGTGGCCGGTGTTGCAACCGTTCCTGGCGAAGTACCCGGATATCTGCGTGGAAGTGTGTTGCGACTACGGCTTTGTCGACATCGCCGCCCACGGTTTTGATGCCGGTGTACGCCTGGGGGAAGACGTGGCCCAGGGCATGATTGCCACGCGCATCAGCCCCGACATGCGCATGCTGGTGGTGGGTTCACCGGCCTACTTTGCCCAGCGCGAGATCCCCCGCACGCCCCGGGACTTGACCGATCACGCCTGCAACAACTTGCGCCTGCCCACCAATGGCGGCCTGTATGTGTGGGAGTTCAACAAAGGTGGGGAAAGCCTGAATGTACGGGTGTCTGGCCAGGTGACGTTCAACGGCGTGTACCCATTGCTCAAGGCGGCGGTCGACGGCTTCGGCTTGAGCTACATCCCCGCCGACCTGGTGGCGCCTTATCTGGCGGACGGGCGACTGGTGCAGGTGCTGGATGACTGGTGCGCGCCGTTTGCCGGCTTCCATCTGTATTACCCCAGCCGTCGCCAGGCCTCGCCCGCCTTTGCGCTGCTGGTGGAAGCGCTGCGTTATCGCGGCTGAAGAAAATCCGCCAGGGCACCGCCCAGGGCATCGAACACCACGGCAATGCGCTGCACCTTGCGCATGTCCTGGTGCATGGCGATCCACACGTCGACATTGAAATCCACCTGCCCTTGCAGCACGCGCACCAGGCCGTGACGTTGCGCCACCTGGCCTGAACACACGCCAATCCCCAGCCCGGCACGCAGCGCGGCCAACTGGGCGAGGTGATCGTCGGTGCGGATCACCGCATGGGGTGCCGAACAGTCAAAACCGCGCTCACGCAGGAATTCGATCTCCAGCAGATTGCGGTCCGGCCCGATCAGCGGGTAGCCGTGCAATTGCGCCACGGTGTCCGGGGTGCCCTGCTCCGCCAGCAACTCTGGTGCGGCGTACAACCCCACTTGCAGGTCGCCGACCTTGCGCGCGACCACCGTAGCTTCCGTGGGGCGGCGGATGCGCACGGCGACGTCGGCCTCCTGCAGCGCCAGGGCTTGCAGGCGGTTGGACACGCTCAATTCAATGGCCAATTGCGGATGGTCGCGGCGCAGGCTACGCAACATCGGCGGCAGTACCTCCACCCCCAGCAGCTTGCCGCTGGTAAGCCGCACCGTGCCGCCGGCCAGCGCCGCGTCGGCCGAGGCGGCGCGGTTGAAAGCGTTGGCGGCAACGGCCATCGCTTCGACGTGGCTGATCAGGTCCTTGGCGGTGTCGGTGGGCAGCAGCCCGACGGGTGAGCGGATAAACAGACTGACCCCGACGCTGAGCTCCAGCGCCTCGATCCGTCGCCGCGCGGTGGCCTGGGCAATCCCCAGCAAACGGGCCGCGCCCGACAGGCTGCCGGTACGCAACACGGCGAGGAAAGCGCGCTGGGTTTCCCATTGAAGTAGAGGGGGGTTCATACATTTCCTGTGAGCCGCTGGGCAGTTTTGGCGGATGTTCTTTGTGCGGGGGCTGCGGCATGCTGGCGAGCATACCCGATGGGCGTTTCGCCCTCACTTTGCACAGGATCGTTTTTGATGACACTCACCGGCCAATGCCGCTGCGCCAGCGTGACCTACACCCTCAATACCGACGCGCCACTGGCGGTGTACGCCTGCCATTGCCAGCACTGCCAGACCTGGAGCGGCAGCGCGTTTGCCCTGCATGCGCTGTTGCCGGCGGACACGTTGAAGGTCGAGGGGGCGCTGACGGGATATGGCTATGAGGTTGATGGGCAGCGTTCGGAGCATCAACTGTGCGGGGTGTGCCATACGCGGATCTGCAACACCACGACGGCCGCGCCAGGGTTGGTTGTGCTGCGGGTCGGAACGCTGGATGAGAGCCCGGCCGTGCAGCCGGTGGCGCATATCTGGGTGCGACACAAGCAGCCGTGGTTGACGCTGGCGGAGGGCGTTCCGACGTGGCTGGAAAGCCCTACGCCCCAGGCGTTTGCACAAGCATT